>JBCDJC010000067.1:0-22570 GCA_038748225.1 Cyanobacteria bacterium P01_H01_bin.26
GAATTCGGGTGGGTCTTCAAAACCGGGGTTCTTGCCGATTAAAGCCGCTGACGTAGGATAAATTCTGCGATCGCAAGATCCATCGGGGTAGTCACCTTTAAATTGGTTTCTTCCCCCTCCACAATGTTTACAGCCAGACCACATTTTTCAAAAAGGGCCGCATCGTCGGTTACCTCCCACCCTTGGGAGCGCCCCTTTTTATGGGCTTCTTTGAGTAGGGTCACATCAAATCCCTGGGGAGTTTGAGCGGCCCATAGCTGAGCGCGATCGGGGGTGGCCTCGATCAGCCCAGCGGCGCTTACCTGCTTAATCGTATCTTTTACCGGCACCGCCGCAATAAATCCGTCCCCATGGTCAAACGCAGCGGCACAGCGATCAAACAGGGTCGGTGTAGCCAGACAGCGAGCACCGTCATGGATAAGCACCCGGCGGGCATCGGGGGGCAGCGCCTGGAGACCATTCTCAACCGAGGCTTGGCGGGTTTTCCCACCGCGAATAAAAACCAGCGGCTGAGCTATATCTAGCTGGTCCACAATCTCTTGTAAAGCCGGTTCGTCAACCGCCTTACAAATAATTCCGATCCACTTAACTGTACTGGCCGCCGCCGCCCGCAATGTCCAACCAACAATGGGGTAGTCGAGCAGAGGCAAAAGTAGCTTGTTGCCATCAGCGCCCATGCGCTTGCCAACCCCTGCCGCCGGTATAAGTAGGTGCATACTATCTCCAAAAAAACTTGAGAGGTAATTTATAGCGTTGGTCACATTGGTCAGGACAACTCGTATCCGCTGCAAGCGTTAAGCTACAAAGCCAATGTGACACGCAAACGTCCTAATGCATCAGGACGTTTGCTACAAATACTCCCAAAAACCTCAGCCAAGAAATAATTTTTGCAATTTTGCTTTTTCGTAACCTACCGACGGCGCTAGCATTACCAGCTTCCTCTAGAATGATTAGCGAAGTATAATCCAAAGCCTATGCGCGTCCTGGCTTTAGTCCCTGGCGGAATCAGCGATCAGCTTCAGTTTTTTCCAACCCTAACAACTATCAAAGAAACCTATCCAAACGCCAACATTGCCATAGTGGTAGAGCCCAACGCCAAGGCGACCTACCGAGTGTCAAAGGCCGTTAGTGAGGTGATCCCGTTTGACTATCAAGCGCAAAACAGTCCGGCTGACTGGGCTAATTTGCTAGGCATCATTCGCGAGCGTGAATTTGAGCTGGCGCTATGCGCTAGCAATCGTTGGGAAGAGGGAGTACTTCTGTGGCTCAGCGGTATTCCAGCTCGCGTTGGCTATGGCAGTTCCAGTACCCCATGGCTTTATACCAGCACGGTGGCTGTAGATAAAAAACAGTCCCTATCGAGCCAATATCAGGCCCTGTTGCAAGGACTGGCCCTGCCGTCACAACCGCCATCCTCCATTGCCTTAAATGTCCCTGAAGGGGATATCGCCTGGGCCGAGGAGCAACGCAACGCCTTGGGCCTTGCAGGCAGTGGCTACGTTGTGCTCTATCCCGGCCTCACAAACCAAGCCAAAAATTACCCAGCCGATAGCTGGATGACCATTATCGATGATTTCCAGGAAAAACAACCCCAGCTGGCGGTAGTCCTCCTAGAAACAGTCGATAGCCAAGATACGGTAGTCTCCATTGGCCGTCAGCGCCCCGCCCTCAAAGCGGTAACAGCTACAAATCTGGGTCAGGTAGCCGCCATTTTAGCCGGAGCTGATTTGGTTCTCAGCCCTGATGGCTATGTCAGTCAGATAGCCATGGCGCTCCAGGTATTTACCTTAGTGCTGCAGACGGCAACGAGCGATGCCCTCCCCGCCGCTGACAAAGAGAGCCGTGTCCTTGGCATCCGCTCTACCACGGATGCCCTATCGGACCTGTCGCCCGGTGATGTGTTGCAAAAAGTTTGGGGTGGATAGCTTTAGAAATCATCTAAAATCTGCTCGATCAGCATAAAAGCTTAAGACTCTATACGGAGTATTGGCGGCGGGTATTCTTCCTTGTGTAGGATGTCCGTACTGTGTGATAGTCGATTTTTCTAATTTATTTTAGACGGGGTAAAACCATGGATCGCGTTAAATCTCAGGCTGCTGTAGTGTCTCAGCTACTTTTTGATCCCAAGACAGCAGATGCTTATAAAAGTGTTTTAGTCCTGACTGGCAGAATCATTAAGGAAGTGGCCCTGCTGGCCTGGCTATTGATTTGCTCTGTGTTTGTATTTGTAGCCTGGTTTGGTGACATAGCGACCAAGGCTGGAGGGGATGCACGCCAGTGGTGGCAGGCTCAGCAAACTCGGACAGCAACCGGAAATCAGACAGCGGCGGCTACCGGTAAAGCATTGCTGGATGTGAGTCAAAATGGTGCCAACTTTCTACTAGATAAGGCCCGCGAACAGCTGGGGCTAGAACAGCTAGAGCGTCCCGTCACCGAGTCAACACCGACGGCCGAGCCAACACCGGTAAAGGCTTCTCCTGCCCCTACGATTACTATGCAAGTCCAAAGCAAGCACGCTGATCAGCCGGTGGCTTCCCCTGGTGAGGCTGCGCCCTCGGCTAAGGGCGCTACCTTGGATGAGGATGAGGCTTCTGAGCAACCGCCCCTAACTCAGCGGAGTTAGCATCTATGGCTGACTCCAGTTTTGGACAGCCCGCACACCTCAAATCACACAGTTGAATATCGGTTAAATATCGTTTTTATTAGAGGTCCGCTGCCATGGTGGGCCTCTTTTAGGTTTCTTTGTAAATGGACCCCATACTATTCTGGAGATGTTGATGCTGGATCTGGTGTCGCTGGCGTCACTAGATCCAGTGTTCGAATGTCGGTGGGCAGATAAATCAAGGACTCAGCAACGGCGATCGCTTCGTCGACGGTGATATTGCTACAGTCGCCCTGATCATAGTTCTGGGCGTTGATCAGCCCCGCCCCCGCCAGTCGATAAAAGCCATCAGTACCCGCCAGCCAGTCTGTGAACAAATCAGGCTGTGACAGATTTTCTTCAGCGCCGTTGGGAAACTGGCCGTGGTAAAGACTGTAGCCCTCACCAAATAGAGGCAGCTCCAGGCTTTCCTGATTTTCTAAGGAAATGCCACCAATCCCACCGGAGGTATACTCAATGGCAAAACAGCGGTCTTGCCCATCCCGATACACCAGCCAGTAGAAAGGCCCACCGCCGGGTCCCTCCGATGCTTCTCCGGCGCCGTAGCTAGCTAGAACCATGGTTGGTGGCAGGTAGGTAGGAACGGCAATGTCGATGCCTAAATCGACGAGTTGGTTAGCGGCGTCGGGGGAAAGCTGGGCCAGATAGGCATTGGGCGGCGGCGGGGGGGGCACGCTGACCGAGCTAGAATCCACCGATTCGGCAGCAGAAACATCTGGCTCTACGGCAGGCGGGCCCTCGTCACTGGGGGGAGCCGTCGCCGGTCTGCAGCTGCCTAGGGCAAGTAGCAAACCAGCCAAGACAGTTATTTGCCAGCTTTTACGGGGACCGCGACGACGATGATAGGGGGAATTCATAGCTAGGGCAGGCACAGTTCGTCAATAGGGGGCACCGCTACGATGGACAAACCGCCGACCACCGTCAGCCTTGGGTAGGGCCAGCAGATCATCGTCTGGGTAGGTGGCTTGGTCATTGGCAGTGCGATCGCCAATTTCTAGATAAGTTGCGATCGCATCTGAGCGATTGATCAAGTGATGGCCATCCGCCACCCCAGCCGCAAATCCAGCCATCATGCCTGGGGTCAGGAGGGTTTCCCCAGCATTAGTGACCAGGGTTACCGCACCTGACACCACATAAATAAATTCATCCTGGTGGCTGTGCCAGTGACGTAGGGCAGACTGGGCACCGGGAGCCAGGGTGGTCAGATTTACTCCAAACTGAGTCAGTCCCGCAGCATTGCCCACCCGCTGCCGAGAGCGCCCGTCTACGGCCGCTCGAAAAGGTGGGGGATAGCCTGTGCCCTGGCTAGCGGGTACCGTCGAAAGATCAATCACCATACATCAGCAGCGGTATTAGTTGGATTCGCGTTTTAATCGGCAACTTCGGCCATCTCAATCACCTCGCCGTCATAGTCCTTGACTAAGAAGTTTAGCGGTCGCTCGCGGCGAATTTTGTGGCGGACGCCGTTGGTCTGAACCTGCATCAGCAACAGCTCAAGACAGTCCCGGTCAAAACAGACGTGTCGCTGGCGATCCCTGTGTCCCCGACTGGCCCCGGAGATAACATGCAGCTGTGTGTTTTTCTTCAGCTGATACCAGAG
Source organism: Cyanobacteria bacterium P01_H01_bin.26 (assembly GCA_038748225.1). Classification (GTDB taxonomy): domain Bacteria; phylum Cyanobacteriota; class Cyanobacteriia; order Phormidesmidales; family Phormidesmidaceae; genus Leptothoe. The sequence goes on from JBCDJC010000067.1 coordinate 4,263, forward strand.
ACCATCGGGACTGCCATAGCTGGGCTCCGTCGGACGCGATAGGCTGCTCATACCCATCATCGGATCCATCCCCGACCCCAGCCCCTGCTCATAGTTGTAGTAATAGTGGAGGGGAACGTCGGCAGCCGATAGCCCCAGCATCCCCTCATAAAATTGTTGGGCGATCGTCAAATCTGAGACCATCACCGTATGCACCTTTGGCGCACTGGTCAAAAACATCCACATGGCCCCAGCGTAGGCCACCAGCAGCATCACCATGATGCCCTGGGTGGACACTAGGCTATCCAGCGGCAATCCCTGCCAGATGGAGGCCAGCGATGTTGGAAAAACGGTGAAGCAAAGGTCCATGGGCATTTGAAAAAGAACGACGCTCTTAGCTGTAGAGCAGTCCGGATACGGTGTGGCTGCCCCTAGTGTATCAAGGGTAAAACCGACTGACTGCTTGAGACCTATGAGGTTAACCGATCCTTTACCGTAGGAAGTTATTGAGCCCTCCCCCAGCAGCAAGTGACCCATCTCGATCTACGATTTCCTGCTGAATCTTTAAGATTCGCCAGATCCTGGGTATAGTAAGGGCTATTTGTAGGGTAGTCTCAGTCTGGTCAACACCCGTCTGGTTATCCTGCCGTCAGCCGGTGGGAGTGCCCTTCGCAGCGCCGTGGATATTCCTAATTTTCCTGAATGTGATCATGCCATTGTCAAGTCGCTCTTTGAGTACAGCGACTACGACTTGGTGCAGCAACTCAAGCAGCATCCTAGGGAGGGTAAGTACTTTACCGCTATCTTTTGCCGCTACAGCCCGGTGGTTTACACGCTGATTCGCCATTCAGCCCGCTCTACCGTGCAATCGGAGTATTTGTTTGCGCTGACGTGGCGACATATTTTGTATGAGCTGAGCGGCATTGAACTGCCCTCCGATCCCCCAGCAGAGTTTTCCCTCCAGGCTTGGCTAGTTAATTTGACAGCCGCCTGTATCAATCAGGCAGCCCTGCCCGATGTGGAGGGGATCCACTACAGCCTGCAGGAAGCGTCACCGCCGCTGTGGTGCTACGTTACCCAGGCCCTCGATCGGCTTCAGCCCCTCCACCGGCTAGTTATTGTAATGGCCCAAACCTTTCGCTGGAGCAATACCCGGATCGCCGCTTATTTACAGGCCGAGGGCCAACGGATTTCCCCTAAGTCAGTGGAAACGCTATTGGCAGGAGCCCAGCAATCTTTGGGCACAGCCTTACCCGATGATATTCAGGCAATTTACTTTGGGGATACTGAAACAGCCACCGAGGAAAAAATGATCGGGGATTTAGCCAATCTGTTGGATGCCTCTAATCTTGATTTGGATGAGCCAAACACTGCTCCGGAGGCTTGAATACTCTGACTTTTTAGCATGGGAGATAACGGGTAGTGCAGCGCACAGTTTGGTTTGGTTATGGATTGGCCATGATGGCTTTGGTGGGAGTACCGGCGGCCGAGGCCCAGGAGACGCTCGATGAACAGCTACGCCAGCCAGTAAATCGCGAGCTGATCCAGCAGCAGCGCGATGTGGCCGATCAGCTACTGCGGCTGGGGGAGCGTCAGGCTAGCCAGGAAGATTATCAGTCAGCTCTGCGGGCCTGGAGCCGGTCTGCGGAACTTTACTACGAAATTGGTGATAGCGCCTCCATGGAGCGGGTCTATGGCAATATTGGCCGCGCCTATGCGCAGGTGGGGGACTACAGCCAGGCGGAGACGGCCGTGCGACGACAGCTTGCGATCGCCCGGGACAACCAAAACTTTAGCACCCAGATTTTTGCCTGGAACACCCTGGGCAGTCTGAGGCTACAGCAGGGAGCCGTAGCCTCAGCCACCCAGGCCTATGAGGAAGCTCTCAACATCGCCGTCAGCATTCAAAATCCCGACGGCATTGGTCTCTCCATGAGCAACTTAGGGCTGCTGGCCGCCGCTCGCGGGGACTATGCTGCCGCCATTGACTATTTTGAAGCTGCTGGCAACTATCGTATCCAAGCCGGTAACTTAGTCGGTCGGGCCAACACCAGCAACAACCTGGGCGATGTTTATCTCGCCCAAGGGCAGCAGGGCAAGGCCATTGGTGCCTATCGACTGGCCCTTAGCTACGGTCGAGATAGTAACGACCTCACAGCCAAGCTCCATGCCATTGACGGTCTGATCGACGTTTACAGTGAGCGCAGCGACTGGCCCCAGGTGCGTCATTATCTCGATGAGCGTATTGCCCTTACCCTTGATGGTGAGAGCGATTGGGGACGGCTAATTACCTTTAAGCGGTTGGGAGAGTTCTACGAAGCGACTGGGGATTTGACCTCAGCCCAGGCACGGTATGAACAGGCCTACGAGCTGGCCAGTCGACTCGACGAAACCACCCTCAGGGCGGAACTGTTTAACCGACTCTTGACGTTTCAGGGCCGTCAGGACAGCCGTGATTAATGCGATTTGACCTGGTCAGCTTATTTCCCGACTTTTTTACGTCGCCGCTCCAGTCGGGGCTGATTGGCAAAGCTTTACAGCGCGATATTGCCCAGGTTCACATTACCAATCCTAGGGATTTCACCACCGATAAGCACCACAAAGTCGACGATGAGCCCTACGGTGGCGGTGTGGGCATGGTGATGAAGATTGCCCCGATTGTGGCTGCGCTCGAAAGCCTGCCCCAAAGGCCTCGCCGTGAGGTGGTCCTCATGACCCCCCAGGGTGAACCCATGGACCAGTCGCTATTCTGGCAGTGGTCCACCGGTCTAGATCAGCTAGTTATTATTTGCGGTCATTACGAAGGCGTTGATGAACGCATTCTCAATGTGGTCACGAGGGAGGTATCCCTTGGAGATTTTGTCCTCACCTGTGGCGAAATTCCAGCCCTGGCGTTGCTAAATGGGGTGATCCGATTGCTGCCAGGGACCGTCGCCAAACGAGATTCGTTGCATTACGACAGCTTTGAGTCGGGACTATTGGACTATCCCCACTACACGCGACCGGCTGAATTTCGTGAATGGAGCGTTCCGGACGTACTGCGCTCCGGTAACCATGCCGCCATTGCCCAATGGCGAAAACAGCAGCAGATCGAACGTACCCGTGAACGTCGCCGGGATCTTTATGAGCGCTGGCAGCGGCAGCAATGGGAAAATAACGGTGAGGAAGGGCGGGAATCTCCGCGCGACCCACCGACTTGATTCAAGGAGCTTCCCATGGATATTCGCATTGGCAACGGTTACGACATCCACCGTCTGGGTCCCGATCGGCCTCTGATTTTAGGCGGGGTGACGATACCTCACTCCCTAGGACTGTTGGGCCACAGCGATGCTGATGTACTGACCCACGCGATTATGGATGCCATGTTGGGAGCCTTGAGCCTGGGAGATATTGGCCGCTACTTTCCCCCCACCGATGCCCAATGGAAGGGGGCTGATAGTCTAGAGCTCCTGGACCAGGTTCATCAAATGATCAATGCCCAGGGATGGACGATTGGCAATGTGGATACGGTAGTTGTCGCTGAACAACCCAAGCTCAAACCCCACATTTCGGCCATGCAACAGCGGCTGGCTGAACGGCTGGCCATAGCCACCAATCAGGTGGGGATCAAAGCTACCACCAATGAAAAACTAGGACCCACCGGCCGTGAAGAAGGCATAGCGGCCTATGCTGTGATTTTGCTGGTGCAGTAATTGGTGCGCTAACAGGTTTCGATTATGTTAAAAAGTTTCTAAAGACACATAATTGTTCCGTGCTATTTCTTAGAATCTAAAGAATATATCCAGATGATGCAAAAGTGTAATGAAGTGGTACAGCTTTTTGACTTTTTTGCGTCGAATATATCTGGTAGACACATTTGAATTTTGCTGAGGCGGGTCGGGTAAAGCCCGACCATAGCCAACGAGGAATAGCTAGGGTGTTGAGGTGACATATATGGATGGCTCAACCATTGCCATAGCTCTGAGGGGAGTTCATCAGAGCAGTCAGCGGATTAATGGCATAGCCGGTCGGGAGCATTGGTTTTCTAATATTCCCCCAGAACGTATTGGCCTGCATGGGGAATATGACTATTACGGTTTATCTAAGCGCGTTTGTCGCTGTTTGAGCGCCCATGGGGATAGTGTCCTACAGCGGTTGAAGGTCCGTCAGCGGGGACGGGTAGTGGTACTGAGCGGCCAGGTTAACTCTCCCTATGTGTTGAATCAGGCGATCGCGCTGGCCTTGTCGGTGGATGGCGTAGATGAAGTTGAAGCCTACGGCGTAGCTGTCGCAGAGGCTTGCTAAATTACGGCCTTGCCATTTAAAAAATATGAATCTTGCCCGGTCGGTGCTTGCTTAGGCCAGTGGATCGTTTACCTGGCCAGCGGCAAATCGCAGCCTCACTAGCGACAGGGTCAAGATGATCACAAAAAGCACGAGGCCAATGGTGCAGGCATAGCTCATTTCGAGATCTACAAAGGCTTGTTCGTAGACATAGTAGACCACTGTTTTGGAGCTGCTGCGGGGGCCCCCCTGGGTCATGATATAAATCTCTTCAAAAACCTTGGTGGCGGCGATCGCAGAAATGACGGCCACCAGAAACATATAGGGTCCCATCAAGGGCAGGGTGATATCCCAGTGTTTGCGCCAGCTGTCGGAGCCGTCAATGGCCGCCGCTTCGTAAAGATCGTCGGGAATACTTTGCAGGCCGGCCAGATAAATCACCATGTAGTAACCCAAGCCCTTCCAAACGGTGACAGCCATAACGCTAAACAGCGCCAGATGGGGGCTGGTCAACCAGGGAATACGAATCTCTTGTCTCAGCAGGCTGCTGAGCAGCTGATTGAGCAGACCGGTTTCGGCATAGAGCCACCGCCAGGCAATCCCGGCCACCACCATGGAGATAACAACAGGGGTGTAGTAGGCCACTCGAAACCAGTTCATTCCCTTGAGTTTTTGGTTGACTAGGATGGCAAGCCCGAGGGGTGCGATCGCAAGTACAGGCACCACACAGAGCAAGTAGATCAGCGTATTTCTCAGCGTTTGCCAGAACGTCTGATCTTGCCATAGTCGCAAAAAGTTAGCCCCACCTACCCAAAGCGGTGGCTGGGTGATGTCGTAACCATACTCAGTAAAACTCAAGTAAAACGCCTGCAGCGCTGGCCAAAATACCGTCAGACCCAATACCAGCAAAGCCGGTGCCAAAAATGCATAGGGGATCAACCAGGGAGGAAACGTCCGTTTCATCAACTTTGATTAGAGAAAACGTCGGTAGTCTTGCCCCAAAAATAAGGCCCTCTCCGCACTGCGCCGACGGGTCAACCCCGCCAGAACCCTGCCACCGGCACGGTTCCAACGGGGGAATTCGTTGGCTGCGCCATAGATATCGCGGCTGTTGAGCTTGCGCAGCAGTGTAGAGCTTCGCAGCGCTCCCGAGCCCACATTGTAGGTAAACGACACCAGTGCTGCAAACTGATTATCGTTGATCGATACCCGCACAGCCTGACTCACGTCTCGCTCAAAACGATTTAGGTCAGACTTTAATAGGGCCTCAGCCTGAGCTTCACTAATTTCCTGGCCCGGTCTCACACCGCGGGTAGTTCCATAGCCAATCGTCCACACGCCAACGGCATCCTGGTAGGCTTTTAACCGCAGTCCCTCAAAGGACTTAATCATATTTACACCGCTGGCATTGGTCTGACGCGATGAGCTTGTAGGCGACGTTGTCGTTTGTCTAGGGATGGGCTTAGGCTCGGGGCCACTTTGCGAAACAGTCATCCCTCGAGGCGCATCAGCCCGACTAAACCAGGATTTCATCCCACTGATATTCAGCACTTTCTCACTGGGATTTGACTTAGACGGATACTTGGAGATTTTAGAAATATAGTAACCCCCTTGCATCAGATAGATAGCCTTGTCTGTTTCCTTAATCCAGGTGCCCATAGAAGTTTCTCTTACGTTGTTTTAACCAGACTTTACTGTATCTGGTGACTAGAATAAGAAATAGAATGATCACGAAATTTTAGCTTGCCCATGGTTGCAACGTCAGTCCATTCTGAAACTATCAATCAGCCCGTTGTAAAACGACTTGCCAATGGTCTAACGATTATTGCTGAGCAAATGTCGACGGCTGCCGTCAACCTGAATATTTGGCTGCGGGTAGGCTCTCGGGTAGAGTCCGATGCCATCAACGGCATGGCTCACTTTCTAGAGCACATGATTTTTAAGGGCACCCCCCAGCTCCAATGTGGTGAGTTCGAACGGCTGATCGAAGAGCGGGGGGCAATTACCAACGCAGCCACAAGCCAAGACTATACCCACTACTACATTACGACGGCTCCTAAGGACTTTTCTACCCTGGCACCGCTGCAGATAGAGCTCTTGCTCAACGCCAACTTGCATGACAGCGACTTTGAACGGGAGCGCCCCGTCATCTTAGAAGAGATTCGACGCTCGGAAGACAATCCTCGCCGGCGTGTCTTTCAGCATTCGATGGCCTTAAACTTTGAGCAGTTGCCCTACCGGCGCACGGTGCTAGGGCCAACCTCGGTGATTGAGCGTCTGTCTGCAAAACAGATGCGAGATTTTCACTATCGCTGGTATCAACCCCAAAATATGACAGCTGTTGTGGTGGGAGACTTGCCCGTTGAGCAGCTGATTACCACCGTAGAACAAAGCTTTGAGCAGGCCCTGGCCCACCGCCGTCAGGAAAGTGCCAACGGCCCCTTAGAAGTCATACCGGTCAGTACCCCGGAAGCACCGTTTAAGGCCATTGCCCGAGCTGACTATACCGACGCCACCCTACAGCAGGCGCGACTGGTGCTGAGTTGGCGAGTGCCGGGGCTACGGCAGCTTTCTGAAACCTATGCCCTGGATGTGGTCGCCTCAATTTTGGGTCAGGGACGCACAGCTCGCCTCGTACAGGATCTCAGGGAAACCCGTGCCCTGGTAAACAGCATTTCGACAAACAATATTACCTATGGCGAGCAGGGTGTATTTTACATTTCGGCCAACCTGGCTATCGAGCACCTGGAGGCTGTTGAAGCTGCTGTCTTAGAACATATTCAGCGCCTACACCACCAGCCGGTCAGTGAAGCTGAACTCAGCCGAGTGCAAACCCAGGTAGCCAATCGCTATGTTTTTGGTAACGAGACTTCCAGCGAACGAGCCAATATGTATGGCTATTACCATGCGATGACAGGGGATATTGGCAACGCCTTGAACTACCCCATGGCTATTAAGCAGGTCGATCCCACTACAATTCAGCATGCTGTGCAACGCTATTTACCGATTAGTGCTTACGGTGCCCTGAGACTTCATCCTGAAGCCAACTAAAGTAACAACACCCGCTGGGAAAATGGAATATGGCGACTATTTGGGCTGACATTATTGAGCACATCGGCCAAGTCATCGGACAGCCGTTTCAAAGTAAACAGCCCCGTTCTGTAGGCGGTGGCTGCATCAACCAGGCCTACACCTTAGACGACGGCCAGACTAAAGTTTTTGTCAAGCTCAACCAGGCCAGCAAACTGGCCATGTTTGAAGCGGAGCTGGCTGACCTGTGGGAAATGCACAACAGTCAGACCATTCGAGTACCGCGTCCGCTTTGCTGTGGCCTATCGGGGTCAAACGCCTACATTGCGATGGAGTGGTTGCCCTTTGGCGGGGGCACAACAACCGCTTGGCAGGCCATGGGACGTCAGCTAGCAGCTATGCATCGGGTTTCAAGCGATCTGGGGTTTGGCTGGCATCGGTCAAATACCATCGGTGCAACCCACCAGCCCAACGACTGGCAAGAAAACTGGCTGATCTTCTGGCAGAAACAGCGCCTAGAATACCAGTTTGGCCTGGCTAAACGTCGAGGTGAATCCTTTCCGCAACAGCAGGCCCTCCTGGCCGTTCTACCTGAACTCCTGGCTGGACACAATCCACTGCCGGCCTTAGTCCATGGCGATCTGTGGTCTGGCAATGCTGCTATTACCGCAGCGGGGGAACCGGTGATTTTTGATCCGGCTACCTACTTTGGCGATCGCGAGGTTGATCTAGCAATGACGGAATTGTTCGGTAGCTTTCCAGCTGCTTTTTATGATGGCTATACAGCGTCTTATCCGCTGCCAGCGGGCTATTCTACCCGTAAGGTCCTCTACAATCTCTATCACATCCTCAATCATTTCAATCTGTTTGGCGGTAGCTATGCCGTCCAGGCAAATCGCATGATTCAACAGCTCCTGGCAGCGGTTGGGTAGCCCTAGCTCAGCTGGTTTTCTGAGCCAACACAGCTAGGGTAGGCTGGGCTACGAATCTGAGTTAGAACACGGCGAGAATTTGATATATTGAAGCTCTGGCATTTCGGCGGCATGGCCAAGTGGTAAGGCAGAGGATTGCAAATCCTTTATCCCCAGTTCGAATCTGGGTGCCGCCTTTTATAAACCTCTATGGGAATTGCTGAAAGGGCTGGCAATAAAGGGTCTTCCTCCAATATTTTTGCAACCTGAGAAATTCATATGTTATTAGAAATTACTCGCTAAGCTCTTTTGAGAAAAGGCTTTCAGCAATTTTGACAATATTTTTAAAATCTACAAATAAGAAAGCTATTAGCAAAACGCTATGTTTCCCCGAGTTACTGTTAGAAACTCTGATTGACTGCTCAGTTCGAAGCTGCTCTCAGCTTCTGGGTACAGAACAAAGTTTTGACCAATGGGCTCAAGTTTCCCGAATTCTTGGGGAAATACTTGTTGATACCTCTAGTGTGATTACGTAGATATCCCAGAATATCCATGGACAAAGCTTTAGCTCAGTTCAAACTAGAAGATGGTACGCCTTTTCTAGTGGAGGTCGAGGAGCCCAACTCCAGTGCTATCGAGCGTGTGGCACTGACCGAAACTAGCGAGATGGTCTACAAAGCCAAGAAAAATCTAAATGAGGCTCTAGATGTGGTTACGCCCGTCGCTTCAGCCGTAGTTTCAAAGCTGAAGTCGGGTTTAACGACGCCTGCTAAGGAAGTGGAGGTTAAGTTTGGTCTGAAGCTCAGTGCAGAAGCGGGTGTGGTGTTTACTTCAGTAGGTAGCGAGGTCACTTTCGAGGTGACGCTGAAGTGGGGAGGACAGTCGTAGGCTGAGCAATGTCCGATCCTGTAGAACCGCTAAAGTCGTCCGTTGTTCGGTTTTATCACGCTAATGGCAATGTGGTGGGTGCCGGTTTTTTGGTGGCTGAGCGTTATGTGCTCACCTGTGCCCATGTGGTGGCAGCAGCGCTAACGTTGCCTAACAATACAGAACCAGCACCTGAGCAGCCGGTACAGATTGATTTTCCGTTGTTGGCCCCTGGCCAAACTGCAGAAGCATCCGTTGTCTTCTGGATGCCCGTTTCCCAAACTCAATCAGAGGAAGATCTGGCGGTTTTAAGGCTGCCAGAAAAGCCTCCAGGTTCTGCAAAATTTGCATCAGTGGGATCGAGTAGCTCCCACTGGGAGCATCCATTGGCTATTTTTGGGTTTCCTCAAGGACATGATCGCGGCATTTGGGCGACAGGCATTTTCCGTGGTCCTAATGATCAAGGCTGGATACAGTTTGACTCACTTATGAGTGAGGATCGTCCTGTAGAAAAGGGCTTTAGCGGTGCGCCTATCTGGGATAAGACCCTAAACGCTGTGGTGGGCATGGCCGTTGCCGCCGAAAAGCGTCGTGAGTCGGTAACCTCGGCTTTCATGATTCCTCGGGAACTGTTGCGTAAGCCCCTGAACTACATCTGCCAGCAGACCTTACTGGACATTTTGCAAGACCGTGAGGCTATTCTTCTCGACTCGATCCAAAAGGGCTATGGGTTATGTCGGTCTCCAAATGCTACTACTCCGGTTCGGCAAAAGGTCCACGATATTGTGGATGATCTGGCTAATGCGACAGCGGGTGCTCAACAGGAGGAGGACAAGTTAGTTCAGTTTGTAGCGGCCTTGGTGCTAGAGCTAGAGGCTCAGCAGATGGAAATACTAGCAGAGCCCAAGGAGCTATTACATAAATGGGGATGTCAGTATGCAAATGACTTTGAAGCTGCTAAGGCGGCGATGCAGGTCTTAAAAGTAAAGCGTCAACAGCAGAGGATCGAACCCCATAACCCGATGCTGTTGGTCAATATCCAAGAAGATGCGAGCAGGGAAAGTCTGTCGGTGGAAGCGTGGATCGTGCTAAACCCTGAAAAGTACAATTCCAAGACGTTGCAAGGTAGTCGTAGGCTTTTATTTTCTCCAGAAAATGACGATTACGTCCAGCTCTCAGAGCAGAACATTTCCTATGATGATTTGCCAATTTTGCTGGCAAGTTATCTGATGCAGTTGTGTGATGGGTCTGAATATGGGTGTGATCCAAGTGAGTTAACGCTTTACTTTGTATTGCCGTCATCATTATTGAATAAACCCCTAGAGCGACTAATACCGGGCGGTGAAGAGGATCCTATCGGGATTGGGTTTGACGACTCTCTTCGAGTAATTTTGGCGTTACAAAATCGTGCTGCCCTTGGTGGGTTTAGGGCCAGCTCTCGATGGAAAAAGGTATGGAAATTGCAAGCATCTAAAGCAAATGTACTATCCCATGAAGTATTTGCTGATAGAGATGGCCTCAAAGATTCTGGGGTTGTGGGACTAAAGCAACTAGCATCGTTAAACCCTCAGAGCGATCCTCAAGTTTTGGCTAAGCAGGGGATCCCGCTAGCGCTATGGGTGCGGGATAACCAGGCTCAGCATATGGACTGGGCTCAGATACTGCTTGATGAAGTGTTCTCTTATCCGGTAAAAGATGTGCCTGAACGGGTGCTAAAGATACGTTGCAGTACGCCTCTTTTAGACTCTGAGACCGAATATGCTCAATCGTCAGAGTTGGGACATCATTTAGCAATCTTGTGGGATGATCCCAATCGAGTGCCACCAATGGCAAATGCTCCTTTATCTGCTGCCAAACTATGACCTCTTGGAAAATCTATCAGGGTACTGGAGAGCCCCACGATGACTTAGAGCGTTTGCCGCCACCGCCGGGTTGGCGAGCGTTTCAGGATGTGGAGCAGTATCAAGAGCAAAAGGGGACCACGTTTAAGGCCCGTGAGGATCAAATTGAGCTGGTGAATGCGGCGCTCTATCTGCGGCGACCGTTGTTGATTACGGGCAAACCTGGCACGGGCAAGACTTCGTTAGCCTATGCGGTGGCCCGTGAGCTGAAGCTGGGGGAAGTGCTGTATTGGCCAATTACGACGCGTACCACCCTTAAGCAAGGTCTGTATAGCTACGATGCCATTGGCCGATTACAAGATTCTCAGTTTGAGCAGACCAATAATCCACCCGCAGATCGTGCCGATGCCCTGAAATCCATTGGTAAATATATCCGTTTGGGGCCACTGGGAACGGCGCTATTACCAATACCTGAGGGGAGTAAACGGCCTCGGGTGTTGCTGATTGATGAAATTGATAAGAGCGACATTGATTTACCCAATGACTTGCTCCACACCTTTGAGGAAGGCCGCTTTCGCATTGATGAGCTAGAGCGCATTAAGGAAGTGCTTGCTGCGGTGGATGTGGGGACATCCTATGCCAAAGAGGATGTAACGGCCACCATTGAGAAGGGGCAAGTGCAGTGTAATGCATTCCCGTTTGTGATTTTGACCAGCAATGGTGAGCGGGACTTTCCACCGCCCTTCTTGCGGCGCTGTATTCGGTTGGATATGGGTGAGCCGACAGAGGCTGAACTGGCGGACATTGTGAAGCGGCATATGACTCAGCTAGACCCTGATGTGTTGACTAAGGCAGAGCCAGTAATAAAGGCTTTCGTGGAGAAACGAGATCGCGAATCATTGGCGACGGATCAGCTGCTCAATGCTATCTATCTATTGCTGCAGGAGGGGACACCGGATCTCTCCGCCGATAGTGATCTGCTCAAAAAGATTCTGAAGCCTTTATCGGGTCCAGGGGTGTAGGAGTCAAACTATTGGTGAAGCCGGACTTTTCCTCTAACCTGGCGACGTTGATTACCCGTGTAAAGAATGCGGGTATCGATTGGGATGGGGAGAATATTGCAGATTTATTGTGGTTGACGAGCTACATTGATGCGCCGGAGTCAGGTGAAAGTCAGGAACCAGAGTCAGGGACAGAGCCTGATGATGCCGTCGAAATCGAGATTGACCATACGCCACCAGCGCCGCCACCCTCAGCTCCTGATTTTTCTCTCTACAGTCAGACGCCCCAGCAGACCCAGACCCAGAAAGCCAAAGCCCCTAATAAGGGCATTTCGTTTCCAACACCAACAGCTCCGGCCCTGCGCAGAACGTTAGCATTAGGGCGTTCATTACGGCCTTTAATGCGGCGGGTGGACTCCTATACCCAAACGATTTTGGACGAAGAAGCTACGGCGGAACAGACTGCCGAGCGCCAGTTCTGTATGACCATGGTGCAGCCTGCCCGAGAACGATGGCTGGAGCTGGCCCTGGTGATCGAAGACTCTGCTTCTAGCTTTTTGTGGCGCGATACGATTCGTGATTTTCAACAGGTGTTAGAACGGCAGGGAGCGTTTCGTACCGTGACGGTATGGTATTTGCAAACCTCTGCCGGTGGTTCCATGGCGCTGTATGCCAAGCGTCCGATACCAGGGGCCATGCCCCGACCCCGAGATCCGAAGGGACTGATCGATGCCTCTAGTAGACGGTTGATATTGGTCATCAGCGATTGTATTTCTCCGGCGTGGCGGCAGGGGCGTTTGCAGACTGACTATCTGGATAAGTGGGCAAAACATGGCCCGGTAGCGATTTTGCAGATGCTGCCATCACGCATGTGGTCGCGTACAGCGCTGGAGGTCGGACTACAAACCACATTTTCAGCCCGTGGGCCAGGGGGGACCAATGCTCAGCTAGTGGATCCACTGCCGCAGGAGTTTCATGCAGAGTATGGCCCAGGGTTGAAGCTGCCGGTGATTACACTAGAACCGTCATCCATGGCTCAGTGGGCCAGGGTTTTAGCTGGGTTTGGTGATACCCAAACGGCGGGCATTTGGTATCCGTTGGATGAGCTGGTGGATGAGCTAGACGAGCCAGAGCCTATGGCAGATGCACCCATGGCTGACCAGCCTGAGCCAGATTATGCAGAGCAGCTGGTAGATCGCTTTAGTCAAACGGCATCGCAAACGGCCCGAGAGTTGGCATCGCTGATAGCGTTGGTGCCAGTGGAGCTGTCACTGGTGTACATCATCCAGGCCAAGCTATTGCCAGAGTCATCGCCGTTGCATGTGGCAGAGGTGTTCTTAAGTGGCCTGATTGAGCGGGTGAAGCCTGAGACTGAGACCGCCGATAGGCCAAAGCATCGCTCTCAGGGGAGTTTGTTTGACCAGCGACGGCATTACCGATTTGTGGATGATGTGCGGGAGCTGCTGGTGGATACGGTCAGGACGGACTCGGCTGAGGAGGTACTGAATGATGTTTCGGCCTATATTGGCAGCAAGCTGGGTAAGTCGATCTACAGCTTTATGGCGCTGCTGCGGCTAAAGGAAGAGCTGGAGACCGCAGGCAGCGAGTTTTTAGAATTTGCCACTGTGACAAAGCAGGCCCTACGACGGTTAGGTGGACAGTATGCGGAGTTGGTGGACTCTATGGAGACAGAAACCGTAGTGCAGTCCTTGACTCCAGGCAATAAGGTTGAATATCCATCGTTGGAGGTGCTGGAGTTTACGAAAGGAAAGCTTGTAGATTCAGAAGCTGAGCCGGGTGTGGAGTATCCGCCGCTGAAGACGGCTACTTTTGAGATCGCCACAGTTAGCTTGTCTGAAGATGGGCTAGAGCTGTTTGAATTTCAGGTGGCGATATTAGAGCGTAAACGTACGGGCTTTCTACGACGGCAGCGCTGGGTTGTGACCAAGACCCGTGGCCAGGCCTATCGATTTGTAGAAGAGTTGGGGGCAGATGTCTCACTAGAGATGGTGGCGATTCCCAGTGGTAGCTTTTTGATGGGTTCCCCTGGGGATGAGCTGAGGCGTCGGTCTAACGAAGGGCCACAGCATAAGGTGAATGTTGCTGGCTTTTTGATGGGGCGCTATCCGGTGACCCAGGCCCAGTGGCGGGTAGTAGCGGCGATGTCTCAGGTGGACCGTGAGTTAGAGTTAGATACCTCGAACTTTAAGGGAGCTAATCGGCCTGTGGAGAAGGTTTCTTGGGAAGAGGCTACGGAGTTCTGTGCCAGGCTATCGGCTTATTCAGGACGTCTCTACCGACTGCCCAGTGAAGCGGAATGGGAATATGCCTGTCGAGCGGGTACAACAACACCGTTTCACTTTGGTGAAACCCTAACTACTGACTTGGCCAATTACGATGGCAATTATGTCTACGGTAATGGCCCTAATGGAAAAGATCGGCAGCAAACGACTTCAGTAACGGAATTCAAGATTGCTAATGCCTTTAGCCTATCGGATATGCATGGCAATGTGTGGGAATGGTGTCAGGACATTTGGCATGACAATTACCGTGGTGCGCCTGCGGATGGTAGTGCTTGGATGACGGATGGTGATGGCTCTAGACGCATCCTGCGCGGCGGCTCCTGGGTCAACTATCCACAGGATTGCCGCTCCGCCTGTCGCGACAACGCTCGGCCCGGCAACCGCGACCTCATTATCGGTTTTCGAGTTGTGAGTGCGCCCCCAGGCTCTCTTCTGTAACCCTTTACCCTTCTTACCCTCTTACCCTTTGTGACTATGCAGGTTCAATCTGTAACCATTAACAAAAGTCAGGGGCAAAACCAGTACTACGAAGAGCCTATTGCTCCAGACGTGCGCCCTCTGGAGATGATGCGTATCCCCGCCGGAACGTTTCTGATGGGCGCTCCAGAAGATGAGCTGGAGCGTCAATCTACTGAAGGCCCTCAGCACGAGGTAAGGGTATCTCAGTTCTTTATGGCGAAGTATCCAGTCACCCAGGCCCAGTGGCGAGCGGTAGCGGCGATGCCTCAGGTAGACCGTGAGCTAGAGATCGATCCATCTAGATTCAAAGGGGCTGTTCGGCCTGTAGAGAAAGTATCTTGGGAAGATGCTTTGGAGTTTTGTGTAAGGCTATCGGCTCACACAAGTCGTTCTTATCGGCTACCTAGTGAGGCGGAATGGGAGTATGCCTGTCGAGCCGGGACAACGACACCTTTTCATTTTGGTGAGACTATCACCACGGATTTGGCCAACTATTGTGGCCAAGATAAAACGATAAATGAAACTGAGTACTCAGGTTCTTATGGCGATGGCCCTAAAGGGGAATATCGGAAAGAAACCACGCCAGTCGATCACTTTGGTATAGCCAATGCCTTCGGCCTGTGTGACATGCATGGCAATGTTTTGGAATGGTGTCAGGATATTTGGCATGGAAGCTATGAAGGTGCGCCCACGGACGGTAGTGCCTGGATGACTGATGGTGATGACGAATTTCGTATCCTGCGCGGCGGCTCCTGGCTCAACAATCCAGAGAATTGCCGCTCCGCCCGTCGCACCTACGCTCAGCCCGGCAACCGCTACACCTATATCTGTTTTCGAGTTGTGAGTGCGCCCCCAGGCTCTCTTCCGTAGCCCTTTACCCTTTTCCTCTCTTACCCTTAAAAATGTTCGGTCATTCCTCTTCTTCATGCTTTATGAACGTGTGGCGTTCAAATACCTTTTGTCGCAGACGATAGGTGTCACCATGCATGAGATGGGCTTCCCAGCTCTGCAGGCGCTGTACCAGACGCTCTAGCTCAATATCTCCAACCGCATACTGATGTTGTAAATATTTGAGGCGTTGCCGAGCGCGGCGCACGTTGTCGTTGCGAACACGGATGCGATCAGGCAGAATTCTAAAGCCAACGAAGTTAGCACCATAGCGAGTTTCACTCAATTGGCTTTTGATAGGATGCATTTTTAGCCTTAGAGTGGCCAAATAGTCTTCCATAGCTAATCGAGCGTCAGCTAGCTCCTGACGGTCGTCTGAGAACGCGGCAAAGTCGTCTACGTAGCGCAGGTAATGTTTGAGCTTGAGCTGACGTTTAACGAAATGATCGAAGGGACTGAGATATAGATTGGCAAAGAACTGGCTGGTGAGGTTGCCTATGGGCAGCCCCCGCCGTCGTTCTACGGGGGTGAGCAGGGTGTCCCCTGGAAAGTATTCGATGACGGGTATCTGCTCATTGCTGGCATTGATGATGATATTGATGAGCCATAGGGTGTCTGGGCACTTGATTCGCTGTCGGATAATAGATTTGAGGATTTCATGGTCAATGCTGGGAAAGTAGGTCTGAATGTCGCATTGCAGGCAATAGCGATGACGCCTCGCCCAGTCAGTAAACTGAGTGAGTGCCCGATGGGTGCCATATCCCAGGCGATTGGCATAGGTATGGTGAATTAAGGTGCGATCTAGCAGTGGCACGATGATATTACAGAGCGTATGGTGAACTACCCGATCTCGATAGGGCGCTGCCGAAATCATGCGAGGCTTTGGATCGCGGATTCTGAAGGTGCGGTATTTGTCTGGTCGATAGGTGAAGTTTGTAAGTTCAGTCTGGAGCTGTAAAAGCTCTGACTCTAGTCGGTCGTTAAAGGCAAAGTACGTTAGGTCGGAAGCGTTTGCCCTTCTGATATCGCCGTAAGGCCGGTCAGATCTGGCAGATGGGAATCTGTCGGATGTACCCCAGAAGAGTCCAGAGCCTACTCCAGCGATACCCATCAAGGCATCCAGAAATCAACATGGGCCAGTCACTTTGGTAGGGAAACCGACGACTTAGCTGGCCCTACACAGAATTCAGAAGCCAGTTGCTAGACTGGGGCCTAATATTCCTGCTGCCCTATGGCTCTTACTCTTCGGCGGACAACTGCTACCACTCGTTACTATACAGAGCCTCTAGATGTTCTGGGTGATGCCATCCCACTACAGATGCTGTTAATTCCTGGTGGCACATTTACTATGGGCTCCCCAGAAGATGAAATAAAGCGATCAGTCAGTGAAGGTCCCCAGCACGATATGACAGTGCCTCAGTTTTTTATGGGGCGCTATCCGGTTACTCAGGCTCAATGGAGAGTAGTGGCCGCAATGCCATCAGTGGATCGAGATTTAGAGGCTGATCCGTCTAAATTCAAAGGCGCTAATCGACCTGTAGAGCAAGTTAGCTGGTATGACGTCGTGGAGTTCTGTAAACGGCTATCAGTCCATACAGGACGTCCCTATCGCCTGCCGAGTGAGGCAGAGTGGGAATATGCTTGCCGAGCTGGGACCACAACACCCTTTCACTTTGGTAAAACCCTAACTACTGAAGTGGCGAACTACCGTGGAACGATTACCTACGGTGATGGCCCTGAAGGAGACTATCGAGAAGAAACCACACCTGTGGATCATTTTGATATTGCCAATGACTTTGGGCTATGTGACATGCATGGCAATGTGTGGGAGTGGTGTCAGGATATTTGGCATAACAATTACAACAGTGCGCCCACGGATGGCAGCGCCTGGGTGACTGATGGCGATGACTCTATTCGCATCCTGCGCGGTGGCTCTTGGATCTACTATCCAGAGGATTGCCGCTCCGCCCGTCGCATCAACTATCAGCCCGGCAACCGCTACGACATTAGCGGTTTTCGAGTTGTGAGTACGCCCCAAGGTTCTCTTCCGTAGCCCTTTCCCCTTTTCCCCTCTTACCCTTGTCTGGGGGAAACCACAGGACTGGGATTTCCCAGTTGCCAATACCAGATAAAAGATTGGTGAGTGCTCATTGCTTGAGCACTCACAATGGAACTACTGCTGTACGAGGCAACTATTCAACGTAAGCATAGGGGTTTGAGCGTTCGGAGTTTACGAAATAATAGGTGTTTAGCCATTGTGCCAGTTGGCCAAAATAGGCCGGTTTTAGTCCACTGACGCAGGAACACTAATCTGAGCCCAGAGCAAAGGCTTGATTGGCCATTCCATCATGAATTTGGAAATGAGGTACTTCGACGGTCCTTGATAGCGATGCATAAAAGCGCATTAACGTTGCCACACTGAATAGCCGCATTCAAAGCCCTTGGAACACCGTGAGAACTCCCGAGCTTACCTAAACGAGCGTGGTTTGGAGACATTCCCAAGGGGGTGAGAGGATCGTGCGATCGCTCCCTCACGAGTCAGACCGCTTATCCAAGCTAACTACGTCAGTGCATCACGCACAAATCCCTGCTGCTTTTCATAGGTGTCGATCAAGCTCAAAAACCAACCTAATCCACGTCGTAATAGGTGGCGTTGGCTCGCTTGTGACGTGGGGGAGAGGTCGGTAAAAATTCCTGCTCGTAGTATCGGTAGCTAGCAGGGGGTACGGGCATCTGAAACGGATAAACCACCGGTACGGAGCGCTC
>JBCDJC010000068.1:0-22399 GCA_038748225.1 Cyanobacteria bacterium P01_H01_bin.26
AACGATATTAGCTGCCAGTTGAGTACGGTCGGGTCGAAAAAACCGATCTCTCAAAATTGTCCTACAGCGGCTAGCCTGTAATTAAGGCAGCGTTCAGGTTGAAGCTCTGTCCCTGCGGTATGCTAAGTGCGGAGCACTCCCCATGGTCCTTAATCTTGACCTAAACCTATGTGATTAAGACTCCGCGCTGTAGCTAGTTTAATCAATGATTAGTCAATGATTTTGTAGCGGTGTGAGCCAGTTGTATCACTTAGCTGTGTCACCTGTTGAGCACAGGCGCACCCAAAACCTTAGCAACGCTCCACTACCCTTGAGGATGCCTACGTGTTACGAACTTTTATTGCCGACTTTAAAGTTGTTTTTGACCGAGATCCAGCTGCCCGCAACGCCCTGGAGGTCTTAATTTGCTATCCAGGTCTCCATGCCCTGCTGCTGTATCGGTTGGCCCATAGCCTATGGCAGCTGGATCTGCCCTTCTTACCCAGGTTTATATCCCATGTGGGTCGCCTCATAACCGGTATCGAAATCCACCCAGGAGCCACCATTGGTCAGGGGGTATTTATCGACCACGGTATGGGGGTGGTCATTGGTGAGACGGCCATTGTGGGCGATTATTCTCTAATTTATCAGGGGGTAACCCTGGGGGGGACCGGTAAGGAAACCGGCAAGCGTCATCCCACTGTGGGCACTCAAGTCGTGGTTGGGGCCGGAGCCAAGGTTCTGGGTAATATCCAAATTGGCAATAATGTGCGGATTGGAGCGGGTTCAGTGGTGCTCAGGGATGTACCCTCCGGCTGCACTGTCGTCGGTATTCCGGGGCGAATTGTGCATCGTTCTAGCCGTTCTGGACCGCTGGAGCACGGTCAGCTACCCGATTCTGAGGCGGCGGTGATTCGCACCCTGGTGGATCGGATTGAAACCCTAGAACGTCAGATTAGCCAGCTCCAGTCACAGACAAGGATTCCCCTGGATATTTCCTCGCCGCCTGAGGACCCAGATGAAGGTGAGTGTTGTCGTTTGCAGGATCGTGCGATCGCAGAATTCTTGGAAGGCTGTCCGCAGCGATAGGGAATAACCGTCTACCGCCCGGTAGGATTTAGGGATTAACCGCTGTCGTCACCCACCCGTCAGCGCTCAGCTCATAAATATGTCGATCCTGGGGGCTGCCCCGCAGGGCTAGATGCTCCACTCGATTAACCTCTAACAGCATCACATAAAAACTATCTGGGGGCTGAGCTGCTGGCTCAACCGATTCAAATGCGGCGGCATCAGACCTGGCCTGACCTGGATGGGGCCAATAAAACTGTTGACGAGCGTTGGCCGACAGGGACTGCCAGATCCGCAGGCGCTGATTCTGGGTCTCTACGCCGTCTGGTCCCACCAGGGTGAGCTGACCTGCGATGCGAAACTGTTCGCGGGTAACGGTAAAGTACCAGCAAGCCTCAGTCCACGGACAGGCCTGGATTTGCCGAACTTTTTTACTACGACCATCGGTCACCATTTGTAAGGCATCATCTGCAAAGCCTCGGAAAACCACGGTACGATTAGATGGCCTACCGTCAGAGTTAATGGTCGCTAGCTGGAGATATCTACAGTAAGCTCGGGAACGATTGCGATGAAGCGCACGGGCTAACGTTGGTCGCCATGGGGCTAGGGTCATAATTTACAATCAGAATCCTAAAGATCTACGGCTATTAGCGGGTTTTGCCGGTCCACAGTCAGCAGCAAAATGTTAATCGTCGGGATAATTGTTACATTCGCAGGCCAATCAGTAGGACAAAATACCAGACGCGGATCAATAAAGCCGGTACACTCAAGGCGCTGGCGAAGCTGCTGGGCCTTTAAAGGTGTCGAGGAAAAGTTGTATGAAAGGGAATTGCCTGTAAGACCATGAATGCCACTGTATTTCTCATACTGGGGATAGCATTCCTGGTTGTTGGCGCTGATTTTTTGGTACGAGGTGCCTCCAATCTAGCTGCCATGGCAAAAATCTCCCCCCTAGCTATCGGTCTAACGGTAGTTGCCTTTGGTACCAGTGCCCCAGAACTTGCGGTTAGTTTGCACGCTACTTTCAACAATCAAGCAGAACTCGCCGTCGGTAACGTCGTTGGTAGCAACATTTGTAACGTGTTGTTGATTTTGGGAGCATCTGCTTTGGTGTCGCCTTTAGTCGTCGCTCAGCAGCTTGTGCGACTGGATGTCCCCATTATGATTGGCGTGTCTGGCCTCGTTTTTTTCTTTGGCATTGATGGCTCTATCAGTACCTCCGACGGCGTTATTTTAGTGATCGGGGGACTGACCTATACGATATTTTTGCTTTATCAAAGCCGCTGCGAGAGCAATCCTGAGGTGCAGAACGAATACGCTCAGGAGTATGGCCCCAGGGACTTTGGCTGGTCCCAGGCCGGAATCGAATTCATGGCTTTTTTGGGGGGTATGGCTTTTTTGATTCTAGGGTCACAGATGCTGGTGCGGGGGGCGGTAACCATTGCAGAGGCCTTGGAAGTCAATCCTTTAATTATTGGTTTAACGGTGGTGGCGCTGGGGACGTCCCTGCCTGAATTAGCAACGTCTATGGTGGCTAGTTTTCGGGGTGAGCGCGATATTGCCGTGGGCAATGTGGTGGGCAGCAATATTTTTAATATCCTGGTGGTCTTGGGGGCGACCAGTGCCCTATCCCCTGATGGCATCACCATTGCACCCTCCGTCCTCGCCTTTGATATCCCGGTCATGATCGGGGTCGCGATTATGTGTTTTCCCATTTGCTTTAACGACAATCTTGTAAGCCGACGGGAAGGCCTGCTGCTGCTGGTTTACTACGTGGCTTACACGCTATACCTGGTGATGAGAACAACCGACCATGACAGCACCGTGCTGTTTGGGTCAGCTTTGAAATATATAATCGTGCCGCTGACAATTTTAGGACTGACGCTGATTATGCTGCGATCGCGTCTAAACTCTTCCAAATCGAAGCAATTAAGCGGTAAGCAAATCGGTGGTGAGCAGATCGGTAAGTAGGCCGGCAACGTCAGCGTTTAGCCAGGTAGTCCGCCAGCGCCGGATTTAAACAGCGGGCCAGCTCTAGCGGGTCTACCCCTAACACAGTGCGCTGCTGCTGGGCATATCTGCCTGCTTGGGCATGCCACCAGACAGCCCCTAAAACGCCATCGGTAATCGCCTCGCTTTTATTGGGGGTGGCGACCTGGGCCACTCGCTGCGCCATCAGACCGCCCATCAAACCGGTTAGAACGTCGCCGCTGCCACCCCGGGCCAGGGCTGGCGTACTGTGGGGATTAATCCATAGTCTGCCAGCCGTCGCTACCGTCACCTTTGAGCCCTTGAGCACCACCGTTGCTCCAGTACCCTGGGCCGCATCGAGGGCGCCGTCATGACCAGCGGTCAACTCTGGAAACAGCCGCCTAAACTCCCCTGGATGGGGGGTAATCACAGTCGGCCCCTGTCGCTGGGTAAGCTGTGCTGCTGTGCTGCCGTTGAGCCCATCCGCATCCAGCAGCAGCGGTCCGGGGCTAGCCAACACGGCTGGCAGCCAGCTGACCTCGGCCAGCCCTGGACCACAGGCTACGGTATCGTATCGGTTTAGGGGCAGGGGAGGAAGTTTGGCGATGGACCCAATCGAGGTTTCATCGGCTCCCATCACCAGAGCCCCCGGCAGCTGGGCAATCGCCACCAAGCGGAGACTGGCTGGCACCACCAGGGTGACCATGCCGACACCGCTGGCCATGGCTCCATGTGCCGTCAGCAGGGCTGCCCCGGCATACTGCCTAGACCCGGCAATCACCAGCAGCTGACCCACCCTATATTTATGGGCTATGGGGGAGCGCTCCAGGGGGAGCGCCTGCTGGGCAAGCCCATCGGTGAGCCGCTGTACCGCTGGCATGGGGCCAAGCACGGCTTTAATGTCGGCGGTCGGAATGTCAAAGTCGATGAGCTCCGTTTGCCCTAGGTAGGGTTGGGCCGCTTCTTGCAAACAGGCCCGTTTCCACAGCCCCAGGCAGAGGGTGGTCTCCGCCCTGATCGCTGTTCCCAATGTCTCCCCACTGTCGGTGTGAATGCCAGAGGGGAGATCGATACTGACAACGGGGATATTACTTTGGTTGACGAGATCTATGGCCGCCGCGATGTCCCCGGTGATGGGGCGGCTGAGGCCAAACCCAAATAGACCGTCCAGGATGCGATCGCACCGGTGCTGACGGGGCGACTCGCCCTGATTCAAAAACCCTGTTAGCTCAGCCAAGGTTTGGTACCAAGGTAGACCCAGGTGTCGGCAGTAGCGACCATGGTCCGCCGTTAGAGGTTTGCACCGCTCAAAGAGAGCATAGATGCCCACGCTATAACCCCGCAGATGCAATTCACGGGCTACAACCAGGGCATCCCCACCGTTGTGACCTGGCCCCACGATGACGCCAACGTTTTGATTTTGAGGCAGCTCTCGGGGCCAGCGCCCTAACCAATAATCCACAATCCGTCCGGCCACCTTTTCCATCAGGGCCGCCACGGGAAATCCTGCGTCAAACAGGCGAGCTTCAATGGCCTGCATCTGGGCGGCCGTCACACAGGCTTGTTGATTCATGGGTGCCGTTTTGTGCCCTTTCACTGTCATGGATTGACTACTTTGCTCACATCAGCCCATCTCTCCTATGAGCACCCAGGCAAATAAAGTGATTTAGAACAACAACAGATGCGTAGATAGGGTGTTAGCCTAAGAGATGGCATGTTGATTATCTTAGTCATCCATGGGTAAAAAAGTTGTTGTGGGTCTGTCGGGGGGCGTGGATAGTTCGGTCGCTGCAGCGACTCTGCAGCAGCAGGGGCACGATGTGATCGGCCTTACCCTTTGGCTGATGAAGGGTAAGGGCCAGTGCTGTTCTGAGGGCATGGAAGATGCGGCCCAGCTTTGCGAGGAGCTCAATATCCCGTATCACGTTATTGACACCCGCCAGCTATTTGAAGAAAAAATCGTCAATTATCTTGTAGAGGGCTACAGCCAAGGGGTCACTCCCCTCCCCTGCTCCCAGTGCAACCGGAGCGTCAAGTTTGGCCCCATGCTGGACTATGCCCGCCAGGAGTTTGGCGCTGACACCATTGCCACCGGTCACTACGCGCGCATTACCCACAACCCAGACACAGGCCGCTATGAACTGCGTCGTGCCGTGGATCGCAGCAAGGATCAGTCCTATTTTCTCTATGACCTAACCCAGACCCAGCTGGGAGCCACTCAATTTCCCCTGGGCGAGCAGACCAAAGCCCAAACCCGAGCCATGGCTGCTCAACTGGGTCTGCACACGGCCGCCAAGCCGGAAAGCCAAGATCTTTGTCTGATCGAGCAGCATGGCTCTATGCAGACGTTTTTAGATAAGTATCTAGCCCCTAAACCCGGAAACATCGTGAACACCGAGGGCCAGATCCTGGGACAGCATACAGGGATTCACCACTACACCATCGGTCAGCGGCGGGGATTAGGCATTTCTGCTTCACATCCACTTTACGTCGTAGCCTTAGACGTCGCCCGTAACCAGGTGGTCGTGGGAGAACACAACAGTGTCCATCAGCTCCACTGCATTGTCGACCGGGTAAACTGGGTATCGATGCAGGTTCCTGCTGCTCCCATCGGGGTGAGCGTGCAAATTCGCTACCGTTCCCCCGCCGTAAGCGCCACCGTAGTGCCCTTAGCCAATAACTCTGTGAAGCTTGTCTTTACAGAGGCGCAGTTTAGTGTAACTCCAGGGCAGGCTGCGGTATGGTACGACAGTGACGAGCGGGTGCTCGGCGGCGGTCTTATTCGGCCGTTTGCTAACCAATGATCATTAATGCAGTTTCTATAGAAGAAAAGAGGACGTTTTGACACTAACTAGTGATGGTATCGCGGCCCACGGCGGCACTCTTATTAACCGTTTAGTATCTGATGAGCAAAAAGCAGAGTTTTTAAGTAAAGCAGAATTTTTACCCCAGGTCACATTAGATGACCGCGCCCTGTCGGATTTGGTAATGATCGCCATTGGCGGCTTTAGCCCCCTCAACGGGTTTATGGGTAAGGCCGACTATGAACCCGTTGTGACTGACATGCGTCTAGCCAGCGGTGTGCCCTGGTCAGTGCCCGTAACCCTATCTGTTTCAGAAGCGGTGGCGGCTCCCCTAGAGGAGGGCGTTTTTGTTCGCCTCAACGACAGCACAGGCCGCTATGTTGGTGTCCTGGAACTGACGGAGAAATACACCTACGACAAGAAAAAAGAAGCGATTAATGTCTACCGCACCGATGAGGACAAGCATCCCGGTGTCAAGGTTATTTATGAACAGGGGCCGGTTAACCTGGCAGGTCCTATTTGGCTGCTTGAGCGCGATCCCCACCCCCTATTTCCAAATTATCAAATTGATCCCGCCGCTTCTCGAGCCATGTTCCGAGAGCGCGGTTGGAAGACGGTTGTAGGGTTTCAGACCCGCAACCCCATCCATCGCGCCCATGAGTATATTCAGAAATGTGCCCTGGAGACAGTGGACGGTCTGTTTCTTCATCCGCTGGTGGGGGCTACTAAAAAGGACGACATTCCGGCAGACGTGCGGATGCGGTGCTATGAAATCATGATGGAGCACTATTTTCCCCAGGATCGGGTAATTTTGGCAATTAATCCATCGGCTATGCGCTACGCTGGTCCTCGCGAGGCAATTTTCCACGCCCTGATTCGTAAGAACTATGGCTGTACTCACTTTATTGTGGGTCGTGACCATGCGGGTGTAGGGGACTACTATGGTACCTACGACGCCCAACACATCTTCGATCAGTTTGAGCCGGGGGAACTGGGTATTACCCCCATGAAGTTCGAGCATGCCTTCTACTGCACCCGGACAAGTACCATGGCGACGAGTAAGACCAGTCCCAGTAGCAAGGAAGAGCGAATTCACCTGTCGGGTACAAAGGTGCGTGAGATGCTACGTCGTGGCGAGCTACCTCCACCGGAGTTTTCTCGTCCAGAAGTGGCTGCCGAACTAGCTCGAGCCATGCAATCTTAAAGCCAATGGAGTAGGGCAGTGCAGCGACGGGAGTTTTTATCAGCGACGGGTGTCATTTTAGGAGCCTTGGGTCTGAGTCAATCCCAGCTTCTGGGCTGGCAACAAGCGTTGGCATCTCCCTCCCGTCGTAAGCTCGCCCTTCTCATTGGTATCAATCAATATTCCAACGCGGTGTTGGGAAAAGAGCAGCAGTCCCTACGGGGCTGTTTGACTGATGTAGAACTACAGCGTCAGCTGCTGATTTATCGCTTTGGATTTGCTCCTGACGATATTACGACCCTAGCGGGTGCCCAAGCGACCCAGGCGGGTATTTTAAAGGCCCTCTATGGGCTAACCCAAACATCGTCGAGCGCCAGTGATTTTGTAGTTGTTCACTTTAGCGGCTATGGCGGCCAGCTCGTGCTGGATGACAAGCGTATCAAAACCTGGGTGCCTGTCGATGGCTATTTGCCCACCGCAGCTGCCCCCATGGCTAGGGATATTCCTGTGGCCTGGGTAAAGCAGATTTTAGCTAGGCTCAAAACAAAACAGGTGTTTACGGTTGTAGACGCTGGGTATAGCCAGCCTTTGATTGCTCTGTCCGGCGGCTACAGTTCCCGAGCCCGTCAGGAGATTCCAACTGTTGAGGGGATACATTTTCCCAGCGGGCTGTCGGCGGAGATGACGACAGCATTTGAGAAAGTGCAAACGGGTCAGGAACCGGCGTTTTTTCCAGGTGATTTATTGATGGCGGCCCGGGAGGGCCAGCCC
Organism: Cyanobacteria bacterium P01_H01_bin.26; assembly: GCA_038748225.1. Taxonomy (GTDB): domain Bacteria; phylum Cyanobacteriota; class Cyanobacteriia; order Phormidesmidales; family Phormidesmidaceae; genus Leptothoe. Next base: position 7,777 of record JBCDJC010000068.1, read on the forward strand.
GTGATTGAGCGTCAGTGGGCTGATTTTGGCGCCGGGTTATTTACCTACGGCCTGACTCGCTATCTATGGGCGGCCCAGCCACCAATACAGCTTTCGGCAGCCATGCGTGGTGCCCAGGAGTCAATTTTGCCCCTGGTGCCCAGCCAGGCTCCCTATTGGACAACTCAAACCGCCGACGAGCACGCTATCTACGGAGACGCGGACTTGCCTTGTTTAGATGCGGTTATCACTGCAATTGATGGAAATGTAGCGACTTTGTGGCTGGGGGGATTACCGGCTGATGTCGTGCAATGTAGCGAGCAGTTTGGGTTTGCTCGCCAGGTCGACAGTCTCGATCAACTGGTGGTGTTGCGATCGCAGTCGGGTCTTTCCGGTCGCCTCAAGCTCACCGATGGGGAGCCATGGGCGGTGGGCCAGCCCCTGTATGAGGTCACAAGAATTGTACCGAAGGGCATTAGCCTGGTGGTTTCTCTAGATTCTAGCCTGGAGCGCATCGAGCGGGTGGATGCCACCAGCGCGCTGGCGGCCCTGTCGTTTGTGGACTCGACGGCTGATAACGCTCACCCCTCTGACTGTATGTTGGGTAAGTCCGATTCTGACTTAGAGGACGGTGCGGCGGCAGATGAAAAAGCCACCCCCCTGGTAAAACAGGGCTATGGTTTGTTTAGTCCCATTGGAACTCTGATCTCAGGGACCCTAGCCAAGCAAGATGAGGCCGTCAAAATGGCGGTGGGTCGTCTCTCACCCAAGCTCAAAACCATGTTGGCGATGAAGCTGCTGCGGCTGAGTGAAAATCAGACATCGTCTCACCTAGCGGTGCGCTTTAACATGCTGCTAGCGGGGGAGACTGAAAAGCTCGTACTGCAGCAGGAGACGCGGCGGGCCTCGGGGGAGTCCTCTAAAAGTCGCATTGCGGGTGCAGCCAGCCGACAGGGCCACCCGGTGGAGTTTGCAAAGGGGGCCCGAGTGCGCTATCAGGCCCTTAACTTTGGCCCTGACCCCCTATACACCATGTTGCTGGGATTTGATGCGCGCGATCGCGTGGTTGCCTTTTTTCCCACCAACGGCCAGCCCTACTCCATCGATTCTCTACAGGCGGCGCTGACCCTGGCACCTGGCACCTCAGCCAGTTTTCCCAACCAAAATACGTGGGTGATTGACGAATCTCAGGGTAGGGTCGAAACCTATCTGGTGTGTAGCACTCGACCCCTGACAAGCTGCTGGCAGGAGCTACTATCTGTCGTCAACGCTGCTAGCAATCAGCGAGTGACCCTGGAGGATAACGCCCTATCCTTGGTACAGGCACTGTTTGAGGATCTAAGCAACGACAAAGCTACAGATAGTGACCCCGATAGCTATACCCTCAAGGCAACAGCCTGGGCAACGATGGGCTGTCATTACAGTATTGTTTAGGCATTAAATTTAGTCTTTAAACTTTAAGCCACAAAACCTATCTGCAACTGTCCAGGTGCTTTAGCCGAATCGGTTTAACCGTCTGCCGGACTAATTTGGGTTTAGAGGCCATATAATCCCGATATGGCTAGCCTATCGGAGATTATGAAAGAAGTATAGGGTTTCACTCCCAACTGAAAGTTGGAAGGTTAGGATAATGTCAAGTCCACAAGCAAATGCTAATTGTTTGCTTAAAGATTACTGGAAAACTTGACAAATTAACTATCCAGTTTAAGGACCCACTGCGCTCGGCCTTTATTACCTATTTTCTAGATATTCTAATCTGTTTTGTATTTCCAAATTTAGATTTTCATCTTCTTAAATAATTTTTGAGTGTTACTCAGAGTATCGATTCTTAACCAATTTTCTAGAAACCAATATCAGTTTTATTGTTAAGAAAATTCCCAGTCCGAGGTAGTAAACGTAAGATCTTTAAACCCCTCGTAAATTAAAAATAGTACAAAAAAACCTGTTTGGATAGGACTACTACTAGTGGACTAATTCTATCTAATTCTATTGTCTACGGTCGCTATTAAATTGTTGAAACGGTGGTAACTCTGAAAGCTAAGGAGGTGTTAGAAAAAAGTTAGAAAGCTATCTCAAAAGTGTTCAAGATATTGCAGCATTGTGAGGACAATATCCAGAACAAAAATGTTCGAGGGTTGTATCGCAGGCACCGAAACGTTTTACGTTTTGTGACCGTGGCAATAATTACCAGTTGGTTGCTTTAGACCTATGTTCGGATTCTCCTCTGCCCTAGAATATCAAAGCGTACCGCACCATGTCTTCAAGCATGTGCGGAGGAGTCTCTCCTGTTTGCTACCGGAAGCCGTATATCAACTGTCCGAAAAGGATCTGAGCCAGGGTCAACCTCCCCTAGACGCCAGTGTTCAAAAATTTACCCTGCTATCCACAGGGCGTGATAGTCTTTTGCTTATGGCCCGGCCCGATGGAGCCTACAGTTATTGGGTCTGTCTTTGCACCCAGCCAGCGGTTATTGCAAATTTTTTATCGCTTCCTTGGTTAGTCAGCGGGTTAGGCCACCATAGTCAAGCTATACGAACGCAGCTGCAACAGGGCACAGGAGAACCGTCCGGGCTTTCTTTGGACAGTAGGGGATTGCTCAAGCTGTCCCGTCAGCTGATATTGGAAGCCAGCGGGCTAGAGCGGCTCCCATCAGCTCAGGTGTCTCCTCTGTCGGCGACCACCATCCTCCAGGATGTCAGTCATCGCCTGCATCAGTCTGAATCGCTCTCCTCGATTGTTCAATCAGCCCTAGATCAGGCCTGTCAATGGCTGCGTCTCGACCGGTTGTTGATCTACCAGCTGGTAGATTCTCCCCCAAACCCTGCCCAGCAAGCACAGACAGACGGTAGCTTTCCACACATTACCTATGAAGCGCGTGCCCATCCAACTATAGACTCTGTTCTGCATGTTTCCGATGCTAGCTGTTTTACCCAGGCGTCTTGGCACCAGCGCTATGCTCGAAAATCTCAAGCAGTGCAGTACTACGCCATTGAGGATGTGGCCAGTCACTACCAGCAGCATTGTTGTTTCTTGACGCAGCTGCAACGGGCGGGGGTAACGTCTCAAATAATAGTCCCTATGTGGCAAGAAGAGACGCTGTGGGGGCTGCTGATTGCCCATCACTGTACTGTCCCTCACCCTATTGGTGGAGAGATAGACGCGCAGACACAAGGCCAAAATCTTCGTCATTGGCAACCTTGGGAGGGCAATTTTTTAGTCCGCATGGCAGAGCAGCTGATGGTGGCAGTTCGCCAGACAGATCTACAGCAGCAGCTTCAACACCAAAAGCTCATCCTCAAGGCTCAGGTTGAAGAGCGGACACAGAATCTTAAGGATGCGCTAGTGGCAGCTGAAGCGGCTAACAAAACAAAAAGCGAATTTTTGGCAACCATGAGCCATGAGCTGCGGACACCGCTGACCTACATCATTGGCATGTCAGCGACCCTGCTGCGCTGGTCCTTTGGGGAACTCAGTCCCCGCCAGAGAGACTATCTCAACACTATCCACAGCAGTGGAGAGCAGCTGCTAGACATTATCAACGACATTCTAGAGGTGGCTAAAATCGAGGCCGGGCGTACCGTGCTGGAAATCAATGATTTTTCGCTATCCAACCTGACCCGCAGCAGTCTAGAAAGCTTTCGGGAAGAAGCCCAGGAAAAGGGCGTTGACTTACGCATTAATTTGCGACTCTCGGAAACAGAGGATATTTTTAGAGCCGACCCACGTCGGATACGTCAAATTTTGGCCAATCTTTTAAGCAATGCGGTTAAATTTACCGATAAGGGCGGTCGCATCAGCTTGAGAGTTTGGCGAGATCCGCAAAACGTACTTTTTCAGGTAGAAGACACGGGCATTGGTATTCCCGAGCCTCAGCAGGCCATACTCTTTGAGACATTCAAGCAGCTAGAAACAGCGCGCCAGCGGCAGTATCCTGGGGCTGGTCTGGGGTTGGCTCTGACTAAACAGCTAATTGAACTGCACAATGGCTCCATTCAGGTGGTATCCACACCTGGCAAGGGTTCTATGTTTACGGTGCGTATTCCTTTACAGCATTCGGACGATTTGTCCACACCGTTCCATAGCGCTGAGCCGGTAACCGGTCGGATTATTTTATTGGAAGATGACGAGAGCAGCGCCAGTCTGATTTGTGACTTGCTAACGGCCGCCAACTACCAGGTAATTTGGGTGATTGAAGGTTCTCGCATCGTACACCAGGTAGAGATTCTGCAGCCGGTTGCAATTATCTTAAATCACCACCTTGTCAGCGGAAACAGTCAGTACATTGTGGACGATCTTAAACATTATGTAGCTACCTCTGGTATCAAGATTATCTCCCTAATGGATGCTGGGGATAAGAACGCTGACGGTGCCGAGTCAGAACCGATGGCAGGCTTTGATGACTACCTGATTAAACCCATCGATCCGCCGACACTGCTGAGTAAAATTCAGGTGCTGTCGACGGGTAGGGCTGGTGGCGATACCTAGGTATAGTCAATATCCTGGTATACTAGAACATTTGCTACAGTGTTGGTCCCATAGGGTGGATGTTAGGCCAGGTTCTTAAAGGACGCTATCAATTAATCCGAGAGCTGGGGGCGGGGGGCTTCGGCCAAACCTATGTGGCCAGGGATTTGTTCCAGGCCAACATGCACGCCTGTGTTGTCAAACAGCTCAAACCGGCCAGTACCGATACCACCTTTCTGAAGGTGGCGCGACGACTGTTTGATACAGAGGTGGCGACCCTCAAACGTCTGGGAACCCATAGCTGTATTCCTAAGCTGCTGGATTCGTTTGAGGAGCAGCGGGAGTTTTATCTGGTTCAAGAACTCATTGATGGAGAATCCCTTGGGGATGAAATTCGTCGTACCGGTCGGCTTAGCGAAGACCAGGTGATTGTTCTGTTACAGGAAACCTTAGAAATTCTCAAGTTTGTCCATGGCAATCGAGTTATTCACCGCGACCTCAAGCCTGATAATCTGATTCGGCGACGGGGGGACGGCAAACTCTGCTTGATTGATTTTGGGGCGGTCAAGGAAATCCGTACCCAGCTGATGAATAGTGAGTTGACTAGCCTGACCGTAGGTATTGGCACCCAGGGGTACACCCCCAGTGAGCAGCTAGCGGGCAAGCCTCGCTTTAATAGCGATATTTTTGCGTTGGGAATGACGGCGATCCACGGGTTGACCGGGCGAATACCGACTGAGATTCCTGAGGATATGTCCTCCCTGGAGCTGTGCTGGGAGCAGTATGTCAATATTGGTCCCGGTTTGCAATACTTGCTCAAAAAGATGGTGCATCACTACTTCTACCAGCGCTACCAGCGGGTAACTGAGGTATTGGAGGATTTAGCCCACTTAGATGAGCTGGCGGCAAAAATTGACCAGCTGACCATGGCTGAGACGTTTTTACCCCAGGAAACGGTGTGGCAGCCATCTCGAAAAGAGAGTGTGCGGGCGGTTGCGATCGCAACCGCCCTGGCCAGCGCCCTCACCCTGGGTATCCGCCAGCTCGGTGGCTTTATGCCACTGGAGCTGAGGGTCTATGACGCCCTTGTGGCCTACCAGCGCGATCTAGGTCCCGATCCGCGTATTTTACTAGTGGGTATTAATGAGCAGGACCTTGACAACCAGCAGCGTGAAAGCCCCTCTGACCAGTCGATTGCAGACGCCATTGAGATTATCCAAAGCCATAACCCAGCCACCATCGGTTTAGATCTGCACCGTAATATCCCCCAGGGTGAGGGGCGCGCAGCCCTGGCTCGCAGCCTGGCGGCTAACAATATCATTGGGATTACCAAGCTGGGGGATCTTGACGGTGAAAATATTCCACCCCCAGCGGAGCTCGCTCCTGAACAAGTTGGCTTTAACGACATTCCCCTCGACCCGGACGATAAAATTCGTCGCAATCTCTTTTTCGCCAGCTTTGGTAACGACGACAGTGCCGATGTTTACACCTCCTTTGGTCTATTAGTGGCGCTGCACTACCTCAAACAGCAGCATGGCTTACGCCCCGTTGAAAGCGCTGAAAATCCTGAATTGATGGCCATCGGTGACGTGGACTTTGAGCTGATGGATGCCAACTTTGGCGGTTATCAAGCCATTGATGCTGCGGGATATCAAATCCTGCTCACCTACCGTTCCCCCAATCAAATTGCTCAGCGGGTTTCACTCAGCGATGTTTTGGCCAATCAGGTTGATCCCGAGCTAATCGCGGGCAAGGTGGTGCTGATTGGCAGCACCGCCTATATCAGCAACGACAAGTTTTTTACCCCCTATAGCCTCCGCAGCGACAGCTATCAAATGTCTGGCGTGGAGGTTCACCTCCACATGATCAGTCAGTTTCTCAGTGCGGTTCTCGATGGCTATCCGCTTCCCTGGGCCTGGGTCAACGGGGTGGAAATTGCCTGGATTATCGTCTGGGCTAGCGGCGGCAGCCTTGCTACCTGGCGACTGCGGCGACAGCGATATTTGGGGTTGGCCTACGGCGCAGGGAGCGCTGCGATCGCAGGTACAGCGGTGCTCTTTTTTCTAAGAAATGCCTGGGTACCCCTGGCCGCACCCCTGGCCGCCTTTAGCCTCGCCAGTGGCAGCCTGCTCCTATACCGCCGTTATCGGCAGCGCCGCCGGACCTAAACCCTAATGTGCGTTAGGATCTGCCTAAAGCTGTAATCGACTTTCTAGGCAAAACCATGGTAGAGAAAATTGAAAAAGTGGAGAAAATTCAAAAGACAGATGCAGAATGGCAAGCGCAGCTTACCCCTGAGCAATATCAAGTAACCCGCAAACATGGCACCGAGCGCGCGTTTACCGGGGCTTACCACGACAATAAGGCTGCGGGCATCTACAACTGTATCTGCTGTGGTGCAGAACTGTTTTCCTCTGAGACCAAATATAATTCTGGTACCGGCTGGCCAAGCTTTTGGGCTCCCAGCAAACCTGAAAACGTGGCTACAAAGCGAGACTTTAGCGGCTTTATGATCCGCACTGAGGTGCTCTGCGCCCGCTGCGATGCCCACCTGGGTCACGTATTTGCCGATGGCCCCCAGCCCACCGGACAGCGCTACTGTATGAACTCAGCGGCGCTTGATTTCATTCCCAAAGCAGACATCTAATGTTGGCCCGGCTCAAATCTCCTACGGAGCTATCAGTGCAGCGTCGCGGCCAGGGGATGACCGTGCTATGTCTCCACGGTCATCCAGGGACGGGGCAGTGCATGTCTGTATTTACAGATTATCTGTCCCCCTATTTCCAAACCGTTGCCCCAGATTTACGCGGCTATGGACGCAGTCGGACCCACCGTCCCTTCACCATGGATCAGCATCTAGAGGATCTTTCAGAGCTGTTGGCCTCCGTGGGTCAGCCCTGTCTGTTGCTGGGCTGGTCCCTGGGGGGGATTTTGGCCATGGAGCTAGCACTCCGACATCCTGAACAGATAGCCGGGCTAATATTAGTAGGTACAGCGGCTAGACCGGTGGGGCGTCACCCTGCCATTACCTGGCAAGATAATTTGCTGACGGGTATTGCTGGTATTGTCAACTGGCTGCTCCCCGGATGGTCGTGGAATATTACCACCTTTGGTCAGCGCTCGCTGTTTCGCTATTTGGTTTCCCAGCACAGCAGGCGCGCCTATGGGTATATTGCTCGAGAGGGCACGCCCGCTTTTTTGCAGACGTCCACGCTGGCAAATCGGGCATTAAGTGCGGCCCTACGCCAGGGATACAACCGTCTAGGAGAACTGCATCGTATCCAGCACCCCTGTCTGATGCTGGCCGCCGCCAATGACGTTCATATTACGCCTGAGTCCAGCCAGGAAACAGCGGCCGCTCTGCCCAGGTGCGACTGGCATATGTACCAAAATGTTGCCCACCTGATGCCCTGGGAAATTGGGCCACAGCTGTGTGACGATATTGGGCAGTGGCTGCAGAAAAACGGATTTCTAGATCCATCTATACCTAAGTCTATGCCTAAGCAGAAATAGCAAAAGGTGTTTGAACTTTGCTTCAAACACCTTTTCCGTCTTAGTTTCATTAGACCTGGTCTTCCTCAGCAGGGTGCTGTTTGAGAAGACCCTCAGCTAGTTGTGCAGCACGGGCGGGGCGACACTGGTGGGTTCAGTATATTCCACGGTCAGATGGGGCGGTTCGTTGCAGCATTTGACCGTAACGTTAATCTGTTGCGCGCCCTCCTGCTCGAGATCTTCAACATAGCCCCCCTGATGTTGAATTGCCTCTTGTTCAGTATCAAACGGACCAAAGTAGTAAAGGCAGCGGGGCTGAGATGTAGAAATTTCCACCCACCAAGGTTTAAAGAATGAGCCGAAAAGACTGCTCAAAAAGTTCTTCATATAGTGCATACCTGCCGTAGTTAAAAACCTAATTTCCTAAAAGCTGAAAATCGTGCCTATAACATTTATACAGCCTGATTTTGATCCCCGCCAAGCCTGATGGGAGGTAATTTTTCAACCCATCGCTGCCGATAAATTTCATACAGCACCATGCCCGCGGCAACAGAGGCATTGAGACTGGGAATTTTACCGACTAGGGGGATAGATACTAAGACATCACAAAGATTTTGAATTGATAGGCTGAGTCCGGCCCCCTCCGCACCGATAACCAGCACAATCGGCCGATCAAACTGGATAGTGTGGCTGGATTGTCCCGCTGTAGCGGCCGTCCCATAAATCCAAAAACCGTCTTCTTTAAGTTGTTCTAATGCTCTCGCCAGATTGACAACCCGCGCTACTGGAAACGTTTCTAGGGCTCCAGCTGCAACTTTCGCGACTGTTGGCGTGATCCCCACGGCTCGTCGCTGAGGGATCACCATTCCTTGGGCGCCCAGGGCCTCGGCGGTACGAATAATGGCTCCCAGATTGTGGGGATCGGTAATACTGTCGGCGGCAATAATGACCGGCTGACGACAGGCGGTTTTGGCCTTAGTCACTAGCTCGGCAAAATCCGCGTAGTCCTGGGAGGCGATTTGAGCTACGATCCCCTGATGATTTGCACCCTGGGTCAGCTGATTTAATCGCTGGGTGTTGACCTCATCAACAACGGCACCGTTGGCTTTGGCATCTAAAATCAACGGTCTAAATCGGGCATCAAAGGTCAGCCGAGCATTGACCCACAGCCGATTGATCGGTCGCTGGTTTGCGATCGCAGCCTCGACAGAATGACGCCCATAGACCAGATCCGATCGCTCTTCCTGGTTTGGAGGTGAGGGTCGCTCCTCCGAGCGGTGGGTTGCCGTCTGCAGAGGCCGACGTTTCTTAAACGGTTTTCTGGGCGTCTGCTTCGGTTTGGGAAGCCCCTTGCGCTGGGGGCGAGATTTCCCTTTAGCCGGACGCGGCCGATCGGAAGAAGGTTTAACCATGGCTCAGGTGTAAAAGCGGAGTCACATCATACCGCCTAGTTGCCGTCAGCCGCCGCTTGTATCTGGGGTGAAATTGTAAGTTGATTCAACAGCTCACCTAGACGCTCCTGGTTAGTAATGTAGAGATAACCAACCAGGGTCTCAAAAGCCGTCGCCTGGCGATATACCTTGGCAGATAGACGTCTTGGCGGTTTAGACGTAGCGTTTCGCCCCCGCCGAACCATGTTGGCCTCCGCTTCGTTTAGGTGGGGCACCAGCTGCTCTAAATAAGTTGCCTGCTGTTCGGCTTTGACCTGACTGACGACCTGCTGATGAAACTGTTGGATCCGCTGGGGGGGCCACAAAAGCTGCATACGAACATAGAGCTCGAACACGGCATCGCCGATATAGGCCAAGGCTATGGGGGAAACTGAATGCACGGGCTGAGGGTCGCTCTGGGAGAACGCCGCGAGCGGTTTGAACCGTTGACTTTGAGCAGATAGCTCCACACCCGAGCGTTCGGAGCTATCCATGGTGATCCCCAGAATTTTGGCATACCAACACATCCCGCTGGCCCATGGCCTGCAACGTCCGGTTCACAGCTGTCATCAAGAATCCTTTAGATTCTCAAGGGCGGCATCAACGGTGGGCTGCAGCGAAAGAAACTGTTCTAGACGAACTAGCTTTACGGTTTGGGTCACCCGGGCGTTGGTAACCACCTGGACGCTACCGCTCTCACCTTTGGCTTTTTTTACCAGCTGCACCAGCGCACCTAACCCGGAGCTATCGACAAAATCAATCGCCGACAGATCGAGAATGATGTGGGTGGGCCCTTCTTCAATATAGCGATTCAAAACCTTACGAAAAGTAGGCTCCGAAAAGGCATCTAGCAAACCCGTGAGGCGAAATATTTGACATTTTCCCCTAACATCGCGGGTGCCTCTTAAACTTACGGTTAGGGTCAGCGACTCAGCGATAATAACCTCCTAAAGGCAATAGATACGGCGAAATCAGACGTTTAATTTTAGGTCAGGATTCTTCTGACTGCAAGAAGATTAAGCGAAACGTAAATGCAACTAATTTAGGGTTGAGGCCTGATGAACCTCAACCTGATTTAGGACTTACCAGCGGTTTGGTGGAGCCCCGATGCTGACGCATCAGAGTGATGAATTTTTCAAATAGGTAATCTGCGTCATGGGGACCCGGACTCGCTTCTGGATGGTACTGTACTGAAAATACGGGCAGGTCCTTATGTTGTAACCCAGCCACGGTGCGATCGTTGAGATTAAAGTGAGTTACTTCGACATCGGCGGTTGGAATCGTATCCGCATCGATGGCAAATCCGTGGTTCTGACTGGTAATTTCCACCCGCTGTGTGAGACCACAGGGTTGATTGAGACCCCGATGGCCAAACTTGAGCTTAAAGGTCTTGGCGCCAAAGGACAGTCCCAAAATTTGGTGACCCATGCAAATACCAAAGGTGGGCAGCTGGCTTTCTAAGAGGGCGTTTACCAGCTCGGGGGCCGACTCAACGGCGGCCGGATCGCCGGGACCATTGGAGAGAAAAATGCCGTCAGGATTATATTTGAGGATGTCACCGGGGGGCGTATCAATGGGGACTACGATCACCCGACAGCCGTAGCTCACCAGACGGCGTAAAATATTGCGTTTGATGCCAAAGTCGACGGCCACCACCGTGAGGGGAGCCTCAGGGGGTGGCCCGGCAGGTGCCTGGGCAGCAGGGGCAAACTCCCAGCTGCTGTCGGTGGGCTCTGTCCACTCGTAGGCGGTGGGGGTGCTGACATCTTTGACCAGGTTTAAGCCGGCCATGGAGGGGGTCATCCGAATCTGCTTTTGCAGCTGCTCGGGATCAAGAATTTCACTGGAAATGGCTCCGTTCATAGCACCGACAGTACGCAGCTTACGGGTCAAGGCGCGGGTGTCAATGCCATAGATGCCTGGAATATTGTGCTGTTTAAGATAGTCGGGGAGTGAGGTGGTGGAGCGCCAGTTGCTGGGGCGCTCACAAATATTTTTTGCGATCGCACCCATCACCTGGGGAGCGATGGATTCCTCGTCCTCCGAATTAACCCCCGTATTCCCCAGCTCAGGATAGGTAAATGTGACGATTTGTCCTCGATAGCTAGGATCAGTCAAAACTTCCTGGTAACCCGTCATCCCAGTGTTAAACACAATTTCACCAATGACGGTGCCCGTGGCCCCAAAGGACCAACCCTGGAAAACCGACCCGTCGGCTAACACCAGCAACGCTGGCTGGGAGCTAGTGGAAAAAATAGACATGGGTTACAACAAGGAAAAACAGACGTGATGGGCTCCCAAAGGACACAATGGGATCGGTACCATCCTAGAGGCCATGGGTAACATTTGGGCAGTGCTCGGAAAAAAACGAGTCAAATTTATTCAAATTTTATGGCTGGGACCCTTGGCCGCCTGCCAGATTAGCCCGGTTCAAATGGAGGATCCGCCTGGGCCAGCTGCGCCAACCACACCGGTTGAATCCCCAGCCAGCCAGCCAGACCCAGAGAATTCTGGGGCTGACCCAGCAGGGCTAGACCTACCGCCATCAACGGCCTACCAAGACGCTATCAATCTGGCTTCCAGCGCATTTACCTTGGGTCAGCAAGCCACCTCCTCCGACGACTGGCAGCTGGTTGCCAGCCGCTGGGAGCAAGCAGTTCAAACCCTGCAGACCGTGCCAACCGATAGCCAACACTACCCAACCGCCCAGACCAAACTTAAGGACTACCAGCGCAACCTGGCCTATGCCAAACAGCAATTAGAAACCCTGAGTCAGCCGCCATCAGAAACTTCCCTGGCCAGACCCAATCGCCCCAATACCTTATCCCCTGCAGCTGCCCCCCCTCGCATCCCGATTATTGAGCGTCGGGGGGGAACCCCCGTCATTGAAGTGAGCTTTAATGGCAAACGCTATCCCATGATTTTAGATACGGGTGCTAGCCACACCCATATTCCCCGGGCCATGGCCAATGAGTTGGGGATCGAGGTAGTTGGGCAAACATCGGTCATCACCGCCAGCAGCAACCAGACCGTGGTGGATGTCGGCTATGTGGAGTCCGTACAGGTGGGCAACATTACCCGTACCAATATCCCGGTTAGCATTGGCGATACTGTACCGATCGGTCTTTTAGGGAATGATATCTACAGAAATTTTGATGTCATTTTGCAAATAAACTCGGTGGAGTTTCGCCAGCGTTAGCTGTTGGCATCCGGTTGTCGCCCATATCCGTTGCCCATATCTATAGATACCAGAGAGACTAGCTCCATATCCCGAGGTTCGGATAGCCTACAGCTGAGATACCCTAGGAGCAAACCTCTATTTTGCAATCAGCTGAAGCGCCCGCTTGAGATGCCGTGGAGGCCCCCATATCCTTCTAAATGTCCTGATCTGAATGTCCTGAAAAGATGCCAACTGGCGGACTTGCTGATGCGGTTTGACTAGCTGGCACATCAAATGACCGCTTCTCAACAATATTTTTTACGCGCTGCTATGTCCGAGCTTCGCATCGTTTCCTTAATTCCCAGCGCTACTGAAATTGTTATCCAACTTGGTTTTGGCGAGTCACTGGTGGGCCGCTCCCACTCCTGTGATTTTCCGCCAGCGGTACAGGCCCTACCGGTTTGTACGGCTCCTAATTTTGATACCGCTGGCCCCAGTAAAGCCATTCATGATCGAGTCGGTGAGCTACTCCATCGGGGGTTAAGCGTTTACAACGTCGATGTGGAAATGCTGCAGCGACTGCGCCCCACCCACATTTTGACCCAGGATCAGTGCGAAGTATGTGCGGCTAGCCTGGCTGATGTGCAAAAGGCGGTGGCCCAGGTGATTGCTCCCCAGCCCCGGGTTGTTTCCCTAAAGCCCAGGGTTTTAGCCGATCTGTGGGACAATCTGCGCCAGGTGGCAACGGCGTTAGACCCGACTAATGGTGATGCGATCGCAGATTTGACCATCGCCCAGCTGCAAAGTCGGCTGCAGGACTGTTTGCAAAAGGTCCCAGCCAAGCTGCCCCAGCCCACCGTGGCCTGTTTGGAATGGACCGATCCCCTAATGGGGGCAGGCAGTTGGGTGCCGGAGCTAGTGTCCATGGCCGGCGGACACCCCCTCTTTGGCCATGTGGGTCGTCATTCCCCCTGGCTCGCCTGGGAAGATTTAACGGCCGCTGAACCTGACCTGCTGGTGGTGATGCCCTGCGGCTACGATCTACAGCAGGGCCGCCAGTCCATCGACCAGCTGGCTCAGCTGCCACCGTGGCAGAGTCTCAGAGCGGTTAAAAACGGTCGTGTTTTTGTCGCAGATGGCAATCAATATTTCAATCGACCCGGGCCGCGCCTGGTTGACTCTCTGGAGATTTTGGCAGAAATTTTAAATCCCGATGACTGTTCGTTTGGATATGCCATGAAGGCCTGGAAAATTTATTAACCAAAGTGCTGATATCCCTGGCTTTGATCCAGGGGGATATCGGGGCCTGGGTCTAGATCGTTGACCAAACGAATCTCAGACTCTGGGGTGGTATAGCCAATCGCCTGGCTGCCCGGCAGCCGCTGAATAAAATCAGAGGCAACCGCAGCGGGCAGGCTCAAAACCAGCTCAAAATCTTCGCCGCCGTAGAGGGTCCATTGCTCAGCCGTCGAGCGACCCACCGCCTCCACTAGCCCCGGTGGTATGGGTAGGGTAGAGCGCAGTAACGCTGCGCCCACTGCGCTTTGGGTACAGATTTGAATCACGGCATCGGCAAGGCCGTCGCTGGTGTCCATCACGGCAATGGCCCCGCCACAATCTAGCCCCCGCAGGATGGCAACCGCATCGAACCTGGGCACCGGCCGCTGGTGGGCTTTGATCCAAGCCTGGTCAAGCTTATCCGTTGGCTCAAGGTCCTCCTGCAGCAGGGCCAACCCGGCGCGGGAAGCACCGTGGGCGCCGGTGGTCACCAATGTTTGCTCGGTCTGGGCCTGGCTGCGGTAGAGCGCCCGGTGCCGGGGAACTGAGCCCAGGGCCGTGATCGCTAAGCTACGGCACTCGCCCCGACAGAGATCGCCACCTATGATAGCGCCCCCGTACTGGCCAAGACAGTCCCCTAGGCCCTGGTAAACCTGTTCCAGCCACGCCCAGGAGGTATCCGCAGGTAGGGTCAGCCCCACGGTAAGTCCCATAGGCGCTGCGCCCATGGCGGCCAGATCGGACAGATTAACTGCTGCTGCTCGCCAGCCTAGGGCCAGGGGCGGCAGGGTGCGATCGCAAAAATGAACATCCTCCACCA
>JBCDJC010000069.1:0-22276 GCA_038748225.1 Cyanobacteria bacterium P01_H01_bin.26
CCACCGGGTCTAAATACGGCGCTCAGGATAATCTCAATCGTGCTGCCCTTTGCCCTTTGGTGGTTGCTGGCCAGTTTGGATTTGGTCAACCCTAAGTTTTTGCCCTCGCCCCTGGATGTGGGCAGCGCTTTTTGGGGACTATGGCAGCAGGGTGTGCTAATCCAGGATACGCTGGCTAGCATTTTTCGGGTGGGGTGGGGCTTTTTGCTAGCGGCGATTATTTCTGTTCCCATTGGGATTGCCATGGGGGCCTTTGCCAGTGTACGGGCGCTGTTGGAGCCAATCATGGGGATTGTACGCTATATGCCAGCCACGGCATTTATCCCCCTGCTGATAATTTATTTGGGGCTAGATGAAGCCCCCAAGGTGGCGCTGATATTTATTGGGGTGATTTTTTTTAATACCCTGATGATTATGGATGCCGTTAAGTTTGTGCCCAAAGATTTGCTAGAGACCACCTACACCCTGGGAGGTTCCAAGCGACAAACGCTGCTCCAGGTGATTACCCCCTATGTTTTGCCGAATATCTTGGATGCTTTTCGGATCAACATGGCAGCGGCCTGGAATTTGGTGGTGGTGGCCGAGCTGCTGGCGGCCAATGAGGGACTGGGTAAGCGGATTCAGCTGGCGCAAAAGTTTTTTAGAACCGATGATATTTTTGCCTGTTTGATCATATTGGGCATTATCGGATTTCTCATCGATCTCTCCCTGCGATTAATTCTGCGGCGTACGTGCAAGTGGGCGTTAGATTAGGAAATATAGGACTGTCAGGGGATCTTGATTAACAAAATCTGAGAATACGGGTACTCATTTTGACCATGCATTTAGAAGTCTCCCAGCTCCTTAAACAATTTGCCACCGATCAGGGTCCCCTAACGGCACTAGAGAATATTAATCTGCATGTGGAGACGGGGGAATTTGTCTGTGCTGTGGGGGCGTCTGGCTCCGGTAAGTCGACGCTACTGCGATTGATCGCGGGGTTAGATTTTCCGACGGCGGGTGAAATTCGCGTTGATGGTGAACTAGTAACTGGACCGGGGGCCGATCGGGGAATGGTGTTCCAGCGCTACACCCTATATCCGTGGATGTCGGTGCAAAAAAATGTGGAGTTTGGTCTCAAGCTCCAGGGCGTGGAGTCGCGGCAGCGCCGCGAACGGGCTTCTTACTATCTAGATATGGTAGGACTGACAGAGTTTGCCCAATCGTTACCAAAACAGCTGTCGGGGGGGATGAAGCAACGCGTTGCGATCGCAAGGGCCCTCGCCAACCAGCCTAAGGTTCTCCTGCTCGATGAGCCCTTTGGTGCTTTGGACGTCCAGACCAAGGAAACCATGCAGCAGTTTCTGCTGGATCTTTGGCAGCGTACCGGCGTTAGCATCCTAATGATCACCCATGACGTTGGCGAAGCCGTCTTTTTGGCCCAGCGCATTTATGTCATGACCGCTCGACCGGGCACAATCCAACAGGAAGTGTTAATCAACCTGCCAGAACCGCGTGACTACGCCATTAAACGCCAGCAGCAGTTTCGCCAATACCAGGACAGTATTACCGATCTATTGAGGGGAACCATTCCCCTCAGTATTTAGTTGGATCAATAACCTACATTAGGTTTACTAACTATCTGATAAATTGATTGATGAGTTAGGAAGCACCTACCGTCTTCCTAGGAGCAGACTACTGGCACAATTGGCCAGACTGGGCTGGTAGAAATTGTTGTGCACCATGCCATTAGCAATTTTCTTTAGCCGTTCTCAGCCAAGGCTCAGAAATAGCCTGTAGCTTCAAATACGAAACCAACCAGGAGTCAGTTAACTATGGCAGTGGAGTACGATCTTGTCGTTATCGGTGGCGGTTCTGCCGGGCTAGTGGCCGCCAGTGCTGGAGCCCAGCTCAATGCTCGAATTGCCCTTGTCGAAAAACATCTCCTGGGCGGTGACTGTCTGCACTATGGCTGTGTTCCCAGCAAGTCCCTGATCCATGCTGGACAAGTAGCCCACCATGTGCGTACGGGATCGCAGTTTGGCATCTACACCTCCCCCCCCACCATTAAATTTGAAGAGGCCATCAACCATGTCCAGAACGTTGTTGGCATTATCCAGGAGCATGACTCAACGGAGCGGTTTGAATCCTTAGGCGTAGAGGTATTTTATGGTTCCGGTCAGTTTATTGACTCAAAAACCTTTGAGATCAACGGTCGCAAGTTAAAGGGACGTAATTTTTTGATCGCCACCGGTTCCAGGCCGGCCATTCCCCCCGTTGAGGGCTTAAAAGAAGCTGGGTTTTTAACCAATGAGCAGGTCTTTTCCCTCAAAGAGCGGCCTGACTCACTAGCCGTGATTGGCGCCGGCCCGATTGGCTGTGAGCTGGGCCAGTCTTTTGCTCGTTTGGGGGCCGATGTCACCATTATCGCCAGCCGCGATCAGATTATGCCTAAGGAAGAGCCTGAGGCTGCCGCTGTTGTGCAAAAACAGCTGGAATCAGAGGGTATCCGAGTACTTACCAAAAGCCGTGCTAAAAGAGTAGAAGTAATCGATGGCAAAAAGCACCTCTACATCGGGGATCAAAAGGTGGTAGTCGATGAAATATTGCTTTCCACCGGTCGTGTTCCCAATGTGGAGGCCCTAGGGTTAGAGGCGGCTGGCGTCGAGGTGGGTAAGGCTGGAATAAAGGTGAATGAAAAGCTCCAAACCAATGTTAAACACATCTACGGTGCGGGCGATGTTATCGGCGGCTACCAGTTTACCCATGTGGCCGGGTATGAAGCGGCTGTGGTGATCCAAAATGCTCTGTTTCTCCCCACCAAAAAGGCCGACTACCGCGTGATTCCATGGGCGACCTTTACAGAACCTGAACTGGCCCGCGTTGGTTTGACCGAAACCCAGGCCCGGGAGCGCTACGGTGACGATGTTGCCGTACTCAGGCAGGATTTTAAGGGGGTTGATCGGGCCTTGGCCGAAGCCGCAGGCTATGGATTTGCCAAATTTATTACTCGGCAAAACGGCGAAATTTTAGGTGCCCACATTGTTGGTGCCCATGCCGGTGAACTGATCCACGAAGTCGTGTTGGCCATGAGCTACAAGATGAAAATTGGAGCAATCAAAAGCATTATTCACGTTTATCCTACCCTGTCAGAAGTCAATGCTAAGGCTGCTCTCCAGCTGACCAAGCAAAGCTACGCCAAGAATAATCGGCTCCAAAATATTCTGCGTATGTTCTTTAACTGGCGGCGTTCTCTGGTTTAGCGGGTATCTGGGGTATCTTTCTACGATCACCTGCGCCTCGTATCAAAATCCTATGGACCCTGTGATCAAAATCATCTTCACTGTAATTTTACAGAAGTAAAGTAGATTGCATGTTCCCATTCATCAATGCATCTACTGGATTTTACGAGGGTACCCCATGCCTTTCCTACCGCTATTCATCGTCATTGGTATTTTCCTGGCAATCAGTAAAACCCTTCAACCGGAGCAGCAGCACCTACGGTCAGTCTCTGAAGATTATGATGGAGATTATGATGAGCAGACACTCATAAACCAAGCCCTGATCGACTACATAGCTCGGGAGTCTAGAAGTAAGGCTTACTCAAACCATGGGAACAAGACCGGCGGCCGTCGGGCTGAGAAATATAGCAATCGAGAGCGGCAGCAGCGATAGTTGCCTAGCTGCACAATAATAATTTACAAAAAAGACCGTTCTCAGTATTTGAGGCGGTCTTTTTATCTGACCATTCCTCGAATGACCCTGGGTGCAGCTATGGCTAGTTTATCTACGCCAAATAGCGGCATGTCTTTTTTGACTTAGATATGTTGTTTAATAACCTGTTCTCAAAATAGTTAGCTACAGATCCCATGAAACAGAGGCCTGCAAAGTGAAAGAGTCACATTGAGAACAGGTATGCAGATTCTTCTCTTAGCTAAAAATGTGTAGATACTTTTGTATAAAACACATGATTGGATGGGTGCAACTACGGTTCTTCTCAGCTGCTTGAATAGCTTAGAAAAGTTAGAGGACGGCATGTATGGGATAACCAAGCCTTAAGCCCGACTTTACCCATGGCCTGCGAAAGTCATTCTGTTTTTAGCTCTAGAAACAGATCTAAAAATATGATTAGGCGGTGCATCTTCTCTTCGGTTATGAATTTCGTTAGCAATTTAAGTTCATTGGTCTCTGTTTATCTCCTGAGGCAATCCTCCCATCTGACGGGGCTAGGGCTGGCTGTTCTCCTCTGCGGACTTGGCCTGGTGCCAGCCCTAGCCGCAGAGGCGGATCAGGTGCGTCAGGGACTGCCGGGTAGGAGGATTAGCGGTGCATCTCGGTTACCGACCGCCTGTGCTCATTCTGCCGAGCCGCTGGTGGCCATCGTACCGCAAAGTAACTTGGGCACCACTGCTGTTGCAGAACCAACCCTTTGGCTGAGCGTGCCGGAGGTGAGCCGGGAAAAACAGCTAGAGTTTTATTTATTTGATGCTCAAGATGAGATCATCTACCAGACCAGCTTTGTAATAGAGCCGACCGCCAGACTTGTGGGGTTGGCTCTAGGGGCCATGGCCGACGCCCCCGAGCTGGAGATCGATCGCCGCTACCGTTGGGCCGCCTCGGTTATCTGCAATCCTGACAATCGCTCAGAAAATATCTCGGTGGAAGGATGGGTCGATCGCATTGGCGGGGTTCCCATGGAGGGTAATAATGGTCTCTGGTATGACCAGCTGTCCCAGCTGCTAGGGGAACTGCAGCGTCATCCACAAGATCAGATCGCCTTGGACCATTGGCGTAACCTGATGGCAACGGCCAGGCTGGATCGGCTTGTTCCCCTATCGGTAGATGCCAGCTCCGTCAAAGTGAAGCCGACGTTAATAACAACGGGCGATTCTGACTAAGGAAGCCCTAGGGATCTGCCAAAAAATAAAATCCCCGGAGTAGAGTGGAGAAGGGTTAAAGGGAAAGGGGAAAGGAGCTATTGGCGGGTACCTTATTGATCAGCAAGTTCCCTATTAGACTCTAACGTTGAGAGACCTGGCAGACAAAATCTCTCCAGCATAGGTTTTGGTCCTATAAATCTTTAATCCTAAAGTCTCTATGGTCGTTTGGCTAGCTACTCGTGTTCTGGTTATGGATAGTCAACTTATGGCATTTCTGGCAAAGAAGCTATCAGTTATCCAAGCCCCCAAACCCTCAATTCTGGGAGCTTTAAGTTTTGTACCCCCCGGGATTGGGGGCCAAGGGGCGCCTTCAACTGGTATGGCCTTTTCAAGAAAACACCTCAGCAACAGTGGTGGTGAATAGGTTTCAGCTGTTATGGCATAGTCCCATGCCAAAAATATGGGCTGTTGGGCTAACCACCGGTCTGTGGTTCTTTCCACGACCGGCAGCTGCCCAGGTAGTCCCGGCGAGGGACTCCGTACAGACTCAAGTTGTTCAACAACAGCATCGGTTTGATATTTTTGGCGGAACGACAACAGACAATGACACTCTCTTGTTTCATAGTTTTGATCAATTTGATCTTGGGCGTGGGGACAGGGCTGATTTTCATGTAGCTCCTGGTGTCGAAGCCGTTTTTAGTCGCATTATCAGCGGCTCTCCCTCACGTATCAACGGTGTGTTGGGTCTGGGCGGTAGCTCAGCCAGTTTATATCTGATGAACCCGGCGGGAATTTTGTTTGGCAGCGATGCTTCCCTGAATTTGGCTGGCGATTTTACCGCTTTGACAGCTAACCGGATAGACTTTACCCAGGGACACTTTGGGTTGCTAGGTCATCCGACAGCCGTACAGGGCAATGTGCTGCGGCTACAGTTTGAGCCTGCTAGGGCCAGCACCATTGTTAACCAGGGAAGTCTTAGCGTTGATACCCATCGGTCGCTGGCGCTGCTCGGCCACAGTGTGGTGAATCAGGGTAGCCTCAGCGGTGGCGCTGTGACCATAGCGGCAGTCGGTCACCACCAGGATGTGGAGCTGGCGGACGGATTGCGATTTGCGCCAACACCGGTAGGACAGACCCTGCCGCCGTGGCTGACCGCCCCGGGTACAGAACATGCTGCTGCCATTGAAATCGGTGAAGATGGCACCCTTAAACTTACGGGCTCACCACTGTCTGACCTACCAACAGGTACTGCCCTGCTTGGCGGTCAGCTGACCGCCGCTGGTATACAAATTTTGGGTGACCATGTGGCTACTGCCGGAGCCGCGCTGAGTACGACCGGTGGTGGACAGATTCTGATTGGTGGTGACCATCAGGGCAGCGGTACCCTACCCACCGCCCAGTCTACATTTATAGATGCGGCTTCGACGATTGTGGCGGATGCTGTGTCCGGAGGCGAGGGAGAGCAAGCCGGGGGACAGGTTGTTATCTGGTCGGATGGTAATACCCAGTTTCGAGGCTCCATCAGCGCCCAGGGGGATAGGGCTGGCGGCAGGGTCGAAGTGTCCGGGAAAGAACAGCTTTACTTTGGTGGGCGGGTGGATGTGCGATCGCAGGGCACCCCGGGCACCGTACTGCTCGATCCAGAAAATATTGAAATCCGCGCGGGTAGAAACCTTGGAGGCAGCGCTAGCGAGCCATATGTACTGTATGAAGATACCCTGGAAAACGCGATTACGGGTAACGTCAGTCTGGTCCTGCAGGCGGACAACGACATTACCATTGCTCCCCTGAGTGATGGAGCATTAACATTTGCCCAGGGGACTGGCCGCATCAGCTTTTTAGCCGATGGGGATGGGGATGGTCAAGGCAGCTTTACCATGGCAGCGACCGATCGGCTGCGGGCACCGGGACGGGAGATCGAGATTACAGCGGCCAATATCACAGCTGGCAGTCTGGATACCAGCGTATTCTCTGTAATCAACAACCGTGAAGACGCTGGCGAGATCCGGTTAACCGCAACCCAGGGCAGCATCACCACCAGCAGCGTGACGAGTTCAGCCCGCAGTACCTTAAACAACAGCGGCAACGGAGGTGATATTTACCTATCGGCCATTGATTCAGTCACCGTTGGAGACATCACGACTACTGCCAGTGCCCTAAACAACAGAGGTGACGCTGGAAATATTACCCTCATCACCCAAACGGGTGAGATAACGGCGAGTGGTTTTGACGCTAGCACGACTGGTGATAACAGTAATACAGGTGCTGGAGGTACCATTAGTCTCGATTCAGCACAGGGTGTAGCGACAGGTGAAATTACCACATCAACAGGTGCAATCATCAACAATTCAGGTCCAGCCGGTGGTATCTCCCTGACAAGCCTGACAGGTAATATCACAACCGACTCAATTTTAGCTGTTACTAGCGCTGGCCAAAATAACACCGGTAGCGGCGGGAATATCTCCCTGACGGCTGCCCAAGGAGCGATCGCCACCCAACAAATTCTGTCTAGTACCGTCAGTCCCAACCCGGCTCCCAACCAGGGGGGGGATATCCTGCTGGCAGCCAGTGACGATATCACCGTTGGCTTTATTAATGCCATAGGACAGGATCAGGGGGGAAACATAACGGTCACCACCCAACAAACATTTAGGGCCGTTGACACTATCCCAACCGTTGATGCCCAGACCAGTCTTTTAACAACGGACGGCGGGGCCATTCACATAACCTATAACAGTGGGCCAACCCTCCCATTTACCGTGGGTGACAGCGCTGTCAATGGGACAGCTGGCAGCATTACCACCGGATTAGACTCCCTAACGGCCCCCCAGACAGTTATACAGCCCGTTGGTTTAAGTACCATCGAACTCAACAATTTATTTGACCCTCCGTCACTGCCATCGTCGCCGGTCTCTCAGCCCACCACGTCACCCCAGGCCAGCTCCTTATCCCAACCCGTTGTTTTAGGTGTCTCTCCAACGGTTTCTACCCCTCCAGATAGTCTGGGTCTGTTCAAGTTTGACACCCTCGGTGGGGTAAACAACGACGAGCATGGGACGAGCGATGATACCAGCGGAGAACGGGTTAGCACCACCGATCGTGGTGAATTAATCTGGGCCCAAATAGAGACAGCCTTCTCGACTGAGTTTGCCAAAACACTGGATTTACCCGTACCACCGTCCCCATCGTTACAGACAACCCAGCGAACCTTGAGACAGGTTGGCCATACCCAAAACATCAACCCGGCCCTAATGTATGTTCGATTGCAAGATACCCACGTGGAAATTGTGCTTGTAGATGGTGAAGGTGCTCCCGTATATCGCCCGGTTGCGGCTACCGCAGCAGAGGTACGGTCCCTGGTGGAAACATTTCACCGTACGGTGACAAATCCTGTATTGCGATCGCACCAGTACCTACCGGCAGCTCAACAGCTCTATGACTGGCTGGTGCGGCCAGTGGCAGAGGAGCTACAGGCGGCCGATATCGATCATATTGGCTTTGTTCTAGATGCGGGATTGCGTTCTCTGCCCATGGCCGCTCTCCATGATGGCGAACAGTTTCTAATTGAACGCTACAGTATCGGCCTACTGCCCAGTTTGGGCTTAACAGACATGGGGCCGGGGCTATCTGCTTCTGAGCAGGAGGTTACCCTGGCCATGGGGATCGCTAATTTTGAGCAGCATGCCAACCTGGCAGCGGTCCCGTTTGAACTGGAGCTGGCTAGCCAGACCCGTGGGGATGAGCAATATCTAGATCATAACGCCACCCTGGCCACCCTGGAGCAGCGGCTGGGAACGGGTAGCTTTTCCACGGTACACCTAGCCACCCATGCGGTTTTTCAACCCGGTAATTTTGACGCATCCTATGTCCAGCTGTGGGAGCGTACTATCAACCTACATCAGCTTAAAGAGCTGCCGCTGGATGGCGTTGACTTTTTGATTTTGAGTGCCTGTGCCACAGCCCTTGGCGATGCCTCTGCTGAATATGGGTTTGCCGGTCTGGCGGTGAATGTGGGTGTCCGAACGGCCCTGGCCAGCCTTTGGTCTATTAGTGATGAGGGTACCCTGGGGCTGATGGCGGAGTTTTACGAGGCGCGAGGCACCCGCACCCGCAGCGCTGCCCTGCGGCAGGCCCAGCTTGCCATGCTGCGAGGGCAGGTGAGTATGGCGGCGGGCACCCTCTACGGTGGCGACGGGCAGGAGATTGGTTATTTATCGGATTTGAATGTCAGCGGCAGCTGGGACTTTAGCCATCCGGCCTACTGGTCTGGCTTCAGCCTAGTTGGGAACCCTTGGTAGCATTCTGCTGCCATTTTTTTATGGCTACCCACCCATAAAGGGGGCTCCATTGTATTTTGGTGATTTTTTTCGTCACGGCCCGCGTTTTATACAGCTGCTGGTGTGGCAGAGACTACAGCGATACGGCTACGGGCTGCTGGCTCTGGGGATAGCTGTTTTAGTAATGGGTATCCGACAGCTGGGTGGGCTGCAGGGGTTAGAGCTCAAGCTTTTTGATAGCTACGTTCGGCACTATGCGACGGCGAGACCCTCTGAGACAGTTTCCGAGGTGATTGTTGTCGGTATTACTGAAGCCGATATCCGCCACTACAGCCACTGGCCGCTCAACGACA
Organism: Cyanobacteria bacterium P01_H01_bin.26; assembly: GCA_038748225.1. Taxonomy (GTDB): domain Bacteria; phylum Cyanobacteriota; class Cyanobacteriia; order Phormidesmidales; family Phormidesmidaceae; genus Leptothoe. Next base: position 9,490 of record JBCDJC010000069.1, read on the forward strand.
GCACCATTGCCGCGCTGCTAGAACGTCTCCAAACTTACCAGCCCGCCGCCATTGGTCTAGATATCTATCGAGATATTGACTATCCACCCGGCAGCGATCGGCTGGCCCAGCAACTGGCGATGGACAATGTCTACGGTGTCTATGACGTGGGTCTAGATCCAGACCGTGACACACCCGCCCCCAGGGGGATGGACCCGGAGCGCATTGGCTTTGCCGATTTTGTGGCAGATACGGACGGTGTTGTCAGGCGGAATTTTATGTTCGGTGCGGTGGGGGAAGAGCGATTTTACTCCCTTGGTTTGCGGTTGAGCCTGCATGTGCTGGGTGAGCGCGACGGGAGCAATAGCTTTAAGGCGGATGCAGCGGGGCTGACCGTGGCAGGTACGTTTTTCCCTACGCTAGCACCGACCGCAGGCAGCTATCAAACCGAAGACATGGCGGGGTATCAGGTCATGCTGCAGTATCGGACAAACCATCGCGCGATTCAATACGTATCGCTCAGGGATGTCCTAAACGATCGGGTTAATGCCCGCTGGTTTAAAGACAAGGTGGTGCTGGTGGGGACCATTGCCCCCAGCGTTAAGGATACGGTGTATACGCCACTCAATACCCAACGCAGTGCTACCCCCATCACGCCCGGGGTATTTGTCCATGCCCACGCGACTAGTCAAATTTTGTCAGTTGTGCGGGGTGACTATGGGCTGATTTGGGGATGGACCCAGGGACAGGAAACCCTGTGGATTGCGGTTTGGTGTTTGGTGGGGACGGCCCTGGCCTGGCATCTACAGCGCGTTATCTTGCTAACGTTGGCAAGTGCGATCGCGCTGCTCATGCTCGGGGGCATCGGCTGGAGCCTATTTGCCTATGGCGGCTGGATTCCTGTCCTACCGGCGATGCTAGGCTTTTTCCTAAGTGTGGTTAGCACCATTGCGTACCAGGTTTTTTATCGCACCTTTTACGATCCGCTCACCAGCCTTCCCAACCGGGCATTGAGTCTCAAACGGCTGCAGCACCACCTCAATCAATCCGATGCTACGGCACCGCAGGTGGCGCTACTGCTGCTCGATTTAGAGCGGTTTAAGGCCGTCAACGAAAGTTTTGGTGTCAGCGTAGCCGATCGGCTGCTGCAGGTTGTCGCCCGCCGAATTTTTCAACAGCTGCCGGGGGCTTCGGTGGCGAGGGTAGGCAGCGATCAGTTTGCGGTGATTTTGCCGTCGGTGACCCATGCCCAAGCTGCGATCGCCACCACCGAGCGACTGCAAAAAAGCCTAAAGACCACTGTTTATATCCAGGAGCAGCGCGTGGTGACCACCATCAGTACGGGGATAGCCCTCCAGCAAAAAGGACGGGGCTACCGCGCCCATGAACTTTTACAGGATGCCCACCGCGCCCTATGCCAGGCCAAACGGCTAGGACGCAACCGCTATCGCTTATTTGATGAGGCCATGCGGACCCGGTCCGTCCACCAGTTTCAACTGGAAATGGAACTGCGCCATGCTGGGGATAACCAACAGTTCCAGCTACACTACCAGCCGATTATAGACCTGGACTCCGGCAACATTGCTGGTTTTGAAGCCCTGATCCGCTGGCAGCATCCTGAACGGGGGATAGTACCCCCCAATGAGTTTATTGATATTGCTGAAGACACCGGTTTGATTTTGGCCATGGGCAATTGGATTTTAAACGAAGCCTGCCATCAGATTCACCAGTGGCAACAGCTATTTCCTAGGGAAAATCCTCTATTTATTAGCGTTAACCTATCTAGCCGCCAGTTTATTCAACCGGAGCTGGCGAATACAATTGCAGCCATTGTTCACCATCACCGGGTTGCCCCCAGGGGACTCAAGCTTGAACTAACTGAAAGCGTGGCCATGGAAGATGTTGAAGCGGCCATTGACCAGCTGATACGACTCAAGGATAAAGGCTTACACATCAGTCTGGATGACTTTGGTACGGGGTACTCTTCCCTCAGCTATCTGCATCGTTTTCCCATCGATTCGCTCAAAATTGATAAGTCATTTGTGGATCGCATGGAGAGCGTCGGTGAAAATGCCGATATTGTTGGCACAATTGTTACCCTGGGACATCGCCTCAGGCTAGATATTATCGCTGAGGGGGTTGAAACCCCAGAACAGGCTCACCTGTTAAAACAGCTCCAGTGTCAATATGCCCAGGGGTATCTCTTCTCTAAACCGCTACCCGAGGCCCAGGCAACGCGACTGCTCAAACAGTGGCGTATTGGGCCCACCGACGGCTAGATATCTATGGTTGCAAGAGAAAATATGGCGGCGTTCCGAACTATCCAATTAGTTATAAACTGATTTAGCTAGGTTAACTGGAGATTGTGCAATTGCCTTTTACATGTCTAACTCTGCTATGCCACCAGCCGCAGGCTGACGGGTTCCAGGTAGGTTGTTTCGGGTTTGTATGGTAATGAAATCTCTCGGGCGTCATATTTTAGTTGAATTTCACGATTGCTCCTCAGAAGTACTCAACGATGTTCCCCGGATTGAGTCGAGCATGGTCAATGCAGCTAAGGAGTCGGGGGCCACTATCATCAGCTCCGTCTTTCACCATTTTTCACCCTTTGGTGTTTCAGGGGTAGTGGTGATCCAAGAAAGCCATCTGGCGATTCACACCTGGCCAGAATATCGCTACGCGGCGGTAGATTTGTTTACCTGTGGTGATTCCGTCAATCCGTGGACGTCCTACAAGCTCCTAAAAAGCGCGTTTCAAGCGGAGCACGGATCGGCGGTGGAGATTAACCGTGGACAGCTAGATCTGTTGGAGAAAGCGAGTATGGATATTGGAGAACTGCGGGATGAAGCCGCACAGCAGTCTGTTGTACCCAAATATAGCCGCAGCGTTTGGTTTACCGACCGCAATGAAAACATGGCCCTGTCGATCCGCCACCGGGGGGACTGTCTATTTCGTGAGAAGTCTCCCTATCAGACGGTTGAAGTGTTCGATACCTTTGAATATGGTAAGCTGCTGGCCGTCGATAAGATGGTCATGTGTAGCGAGAAAGATGAAAAGGGCTACCATGAGATGATTGTTCATGTGCCGATGGTGCTACAGCCGCAGGTCAAGGATGTCCTTGTGATTGGCGGCGGCGATGGCGGCAGCATCCGCGAGATTTTGCGCTATGACCAGGTGGAACGGGTCACCATGGTAGAAATTGATGAGGCCGTTATCAGGGCCTCTAAAGAGTTTTTACCCAGCTTGTCGTCGGCGTTTGATCATCCCAAGCTGAAGCTAATTATCGATGACGGTATCGACTATGTTAAACGGTCGGCCGATGAGTGTTTTGACATGATTGTTGTCGATTCATCTGACCCGGTTGGTCCGGCTGAAGGACTATTCTCAGCAGATTTTTATCGGGATGTTTATCGGTGTCTGCGTCCGGGTGGGGTAATGACGGCCCAAAGTGAATCGCCCCATTTTAATCAAAAGGCGTTTGTCGAGTTAAACCATTGTTTAAAGGAGATCTTTGATGCCAATAGCGTCTTTTGCTATCTGGCATTTATCCCCACCTATCCCACCGGGATGTGGAGTTTTACCTACTGTACAAAGGGGGGCAGCCATCCGGTGAGGGATCTAGATCGGCTGCGGGCTCAGCAGATTGCCGAAGGGTTTAACTTACAGTATTACAACAGCGATATTCACGGGGCTGCATTTTGTTTACCGACGTTTATTCACACCATGCTTGAGGACTAGGATGGGCAGGCCTAACTATCGCTCTCACCACACTGCCAAGTCCATTGCTCAGTCCATTGCTCAATTTGATCCGGGGGGGGTGGGGGCGGTGAATAGCAATCTGTTTGGCTTTCCCCATGACTATGCCCATGCCAGCACCATTGTGATTGGGGTGCCCTGGGATGTGACGACGTCCTATCAGGACGGTACCTGTCAGGGGCCAGAGGCAATTCTGCGGGCGTCGCCCCAGCTCGACTTTTATGATTTTGACCATCCGGAGGCTTGGCGACAGGGGATTTATATGGTGCCTGTGCCCGCCTGGCTGCTCGCTAAAAATAAGCGGCTGCGTCCCGATGCGATCGCAGTTATCCGTGGTGCTGAGCGGGGGCAAAGTGCGATCGCAGATCCTGGTCTGGCCGCTGCCCTCAGCCGGGTGAACCAGGGCTGTCGCACCATGAGCCGCTGGGTTCGCCGTCAGTCCCAAACGGCTCTGCAGCAGCAAAAAAAGGTCATTATCATTGGCGGTGATCACAGCGTTCCCCTGGGGGGGCTGGCGGCGCTGGCTCAGCAGTATCCCAGTTTTGGCATTCTCCACCTCGATGCCCACGGCGATCTGCGCAACGCCTACGAGGGCTTTCAGGAATCCCATGCCTCCATTATGTTCAATGCGCTGCAGATACCTCAAATTTCCAATCTGGTGCAGGTGGGTATTCGAGATATTTCCCACAATGAAATGACCCTGGTGCAACGCTCGGGTGGGCGAGTTGTTATTTTCTCAGACACCCAGCTTAAACAGGCAACCTACAGCGGTCACAGCTGGCTCCAACAGTGTCAGGACATTGTTCGCAACCTGCCAGACCAGGTTTACATCAGCTGTGATGTCGACGGTTTAGATCCAAAACTGTGCCCCCATACGGGCACCCCTGTCCCTGGTGGCCTTGAGCTAGAAGAAGCCTACTGTCTATGGCGAGAAGTGGTCCGCAGCGGTCGTCGCATTATTGGCGGTGATATTTGCGAAACCGGTAACCACGAGTGGGATGGCAATGTGGGTGCTCGCCTACTCTACAAGTTGTTTAGCCTGATGACCATGCCAGCGGCATGATGGGTTTCAGCACCGCGCAAAGTTAAGAAGTGTTGCCTTCTCAGTGGTTTCTAATTATTTGTTCAGATGCTTGGTCAGGTGCGATTAACGTGCCAACTGTAGGATTAACCCTGAATCTAGGAACTCAGCACACAGGAGCACATGGGATGGCGCGGCGAGTTAATTCACCAACGGTTTTGCAAATGGAGGCGGTGGAGTGCGGTGCTGCCGCCCTGAGTATGGTGCTGGGCCACTACGGGCGCTATGTTCCCCTAGCAGAGCTGCGCCATACCTGTGGTGTGTCGCGGGACGGGGTGACGGCGGCAAACGTGCTCAAGGCCGCCAGACAGTATTACCTTGAGGCCAAGGGATTTAAAAAAAGCCTGGAGGCGCTCAAACAGCTCAAACCTCCGTTTATTGTGTTTTGGCATTTTAATCACTTTTTAGTGGTTGATGGATTTGAGAACAGCCATGTGCGCCTTAACGATCCGGCCACAGGCCCTCGCCGGGTAACCCTCCAGGAGTTTGATGAGGGCTATACGGGGATTGCCCTGACCTTTGCCCCAACGGATAAATTTGAACCGGGTGGGCGCAAACCCCAGGTGATCGGCTCCCTGGTGCGCCGACTGGTGGGCTCGACCGGAGCGCTGCTCTACTGCACGCTGGCGGGCTTTTTGCTGGTGCTGCCGACGCTGGCGCTACCGGCATTTAGCCGGATTTATATTGATAATATTCTGTTGGCTAAGCGGCTTGACTGGCTGCCCTATGTGCTGGCGGGTATCGCCCTGGTGGTGCTGGTGCAGGGGCTGTTGACCGCGCTGCAGCTGCGCTACCTGCGGGCGCTCAAGATCAAGCTGGCGGTGGGGATGGCCAGTCGATTTGTATGGCACGTGCTGCAGCTGCCGGTGGGGTTTTATGCCCAGCGTTTTGCCGGGGAAATCAGTGGTCGCATCAGCCTCAATGACAGCGTGGCGAATGTGCTCTCGGGGCGGCTGACGACCACCATTATTAGCTCGGTGATGATCGTGTTTTATGCGATCGCAATGTTGCAATACGATGTCTTGCTAACCACCATTGTCATCGCATTTGCCGCCATCAATGTGGGCGTGCTGCAGTGGGTCTCCCGCCGTCGCAAGGATGCCAACCTGCGACTGGTGCAGGAATACGGCAAGGCATCGGGTATCGCCGTGGCTGGTCTGCAGGGTATGGAAACCTTAAAAGCGGGCGGTTTGGAGTCCGACTTTTTTGCCCGTTGGGCCGGATATCACACCAAAGCCGTCAACGCCCAACAGAATTTGGGGTTGGCCAACCGTGTAGTGGGGCTGCTGCCGTCGCTGCTGTCTACCCTGGCGACGCTATCGCTATTGATTGTGGGCGGCTGGCGCATTATCAATGGCAGTTTGACCATTGGTATGCTGGTAGCCTTTCAGCTACTGATGCAAAGCTTTCAGGGCCCGGTGAACGCTCTAGTACAGTTTGCCGGAACGTTGCAAACGCTCCAAGGTAATCTTGACCGGCTGGACGATGTCTTAGAAAACGAGACAGATATAGCCTTTTGCTCCCATTGTAAACACAATGTGTCTGAGGAAAATGAAGCCGCTAACCACCACAGGCTCTCAGGTGCCGTGGACATTCGCAATCTCTCCTTTGGCTATAGTCCCTTAGATCCTCCCCTAATTGAAGACTTTAACTTAACCATCAAACCAGGGCAGCGGATTGCTCTCGTGGGGGGGAGCGGCTCAGGCAAATCCACCCTGGCCCGGGTGATTGCCGGTCTCTATCAGCCAAGAAGCGGCGATGTCTGTTTTGACGGGCGGCCCCGGCAGCAGATCTCCCAGGCCACCCTAACCAACTCCATTGCCATGGTAGAGCAGGATATTTTGTTGTTTGCTGGCACCGTTCGCGACAACCTCACCCTGTGGGATGCCACCGTACCCGATAAGGACCTACAGCAGGCCTGTCAGGATGCGGCCATCGAGGAGGCTATTTTAGCCATGCCCTATGGTTACGATGCCACCCTGTTGGAGGGTGGGCAAAACCTGAGCGGCGGCCAGCGCCAGCGATTAGAAATTGCCCGTGCCCTGGTCAACAACCCATCGATTTTAATTATGGATGAGGCGACCAGTGCCCTAGATACTGAGACCGAAAAGATTATTGATCAAAATCTGCGACGGCGGGGATGCACGTGCATTATTGTTGCCCACCGATTGAGCACTATCCGAGATGCCGACGAGATTATTGTGCTGGACCGGGGGAAGGTGGTACAGCGGGGCACCCATGAACAGCTGTGGGAGCAGGCGGGGCACTACGGTGATTTGATTCGAAGTTCCGGAACAGCCCTAGCTGTTGCCTAGGATATGTCTCTTCAGTTTTTTAGAAACTCTCACTTAACTCAAGTACGTTCTTCCCCCTTTCCCTTCCTCCTTTCCCCCTCCCCAACCAACACCGATATTCTATTTTCGCACCCATCCCTTAATTCTCCATTAGCTCCCGCATACCCATGGTTCTTGCTGATTCCCATAGTGCTGATTCCAACGGTGCCGCCGCCGCTTCTGACCATTATTCTGTCGAAAGCAATGGTGTGTTTTTGCTATCGTCGTCTCTGCTTTGGCGAGTTGCGTCTGGCCGTCTGGGGATTTTTGCCGTGGGCTGGCAAAATGGAGAACCCGTGGGTGAGCGTCGCTATCTTTGGACGGTTGATGCCGGGGACCTGATGATTGGCACCGAAGCTCACTCGTGCGATCTGGCTTTGGTGGCCGTAGCGTTTGAGTTGAGTCAGGTTGAACCAGTTGCTAGGGGGGAAACCGTCGATCTACCGCTGCTGCGGCAGATCGAACGCTGGGTCAATCCGCTGACCCAGGTCAAGGGATTTCCAGGGGAGTCGATTGCAGATGCCTCCGATGCCTTGGGCAAGGTCGTGCTACAGCCTGCCGAAGCCTACAGCCCTAAAGCTCCGACGGTGTGGGTAAAGCCTGGGACCAACCAGGTCTGCTGGCTCGATGTTGAACAGTTTGTGCTCCAGCCGTCTTCCCTGTTTCCAATTTCGCGGACCACCTGGCTACGGGCCCATGGCGATCCGGCAGACCTGCAGATATTCTCCACCGAACAGCTGTGCTCTGAATTCTCCTATGGAGACCTGATGGAAGGTTTAGATCGCTTCCATCGGTATGCCCTGGAGATGATTGAAATGGGGTGGCAAACCGACCGCCAGCTGGGTGAACAGCAGTTTACAGCTCGGCAACAGCTCAACCAGGAGATCACCCAAACCACGCTGCAGGGGCTGGTGTCTATATTACAGCCCCAGTCGGGGGACTATCTGTTAGCCGATACGCCGCTGTTGCGGGTGGCGGGGGCGGTGGGTCATGCCCTGGGGGTGACCATTCACCCCCAGGCGGAGTCGGAGCGGCAGACAGCTGAACCGCTAGAGGCCATTGCCAGGGCGTCCCAACTGCGGCTGCGACAGGTACTGCTGCGGGGCCGCTGGTGGCGTCAGGATGCGGGGCCGCTGGTGGCCTATACCCAGGACGGACGCCGGCCGGTGGCTCTCCTGCCGGTGCGCCAAACCCATTATGAGCTAATGCATTCTAACGGGCAGCGTATTCCCGTAGACGAAGCGGTGGCTAGAACGGTAGAGCCGATCGCGTTTATGTTTTACCGACCCCTACCCGAGGGCCATCTGACAGCCCTTGATTTGCTCAAGTTTGCCTTCCATGGCCGGCATCGAGACTTGGTGTCCGTGGGGTTAGCTGGTGTGGCCGTTACCCTATTGGGCATGGTGCTGCCGCAAATGACGGCTGTGCTAGTGGATGATGCGATTCCCTTTGGCAGTGCCGGACTGTTGTTGCAAATTGGTCTGGCGCTGGTGGCGGTTGCCATCGGTCGAGCCAGCTTTCAGCTGGTGCAGGCGATTACCACCATGCGTTTAGAGACAGGCTCGGATGTAACGCTGCAGGCGGCGGTGTGGGACCGGTTGCTTAAACTGCGCACGTCGTTTTTTCGAGACTACGCCACCGGCGATTTGCTCTCACGGGTATCCAGCATTACGGCCATTCGCCGGGTGCTGAGCGGCTCGGCCCTAGATGCCATTTTGTCGGGAACCTTTGCGTTGTTAAACCTGGGGCTGTTGTTTTATTACAGCGCTCAACTAGCGGCCGTGGCGTTGGCGGTTGCCCTATTGATTATGGGGGTCACCATTGCTTCCGGCGCGTTTTTGCTGAAAAAACAGCGGCCTATGTTGGAGCTGCGGGGAGAGCTTTACGGTCTGATGGTGCAGCTGATCAACGGGGTATCTAAGCTGCGGATCGCCGGGGCCGAGTCACGGGCCTTTGCCCAGTGGGGCAACAAGTATCGTCAGCTGTTGCAGATAGAGCTGAGTACCCAGCGGTTAGAGGATACGGTCAATGTATTTAATACGGTCATTCCAACGGTGACCACCATTGCCCTGTTTTGGGTGGCAAGTACACTGGTGGGGCCGTTTAATCTGTCAACGGGGCGGTTTTTGGCATTTAATGCTGCATTTGCCATCTTTATTGGTGGGATCACCAATCTGAGTTTGACGGTGATTGATGTGATGGATGTGATTCCACTGTGGTTGCGATCGCAGCCCATCCTTGCCGCGGCCCCCGAAGTCACCACCGAAAAAAACGATCCGGGCCAGCTGTCAGGGGCCTTTTGTGTGGATCATGTGACCTTCCGCTACCGCGATGACGGTCCGCTAATTTTAAATGATGTCAAAGTAGAAGCCAAACCGGGAGAGTTTATTGCCCTTGTGGGGCCGTCCGGGTCTGGTAAGTCCACCGTGTTGCGACTGTTATTAGGATTTGAGCATCCCCAGTCGGGGACCGTGTACTTTGATGGCCGGGACATGTGCGGTCTAGATTTAACCGCCGTGCGACGCCAGCTAGGCGTTGTGCTGCAAAATGGCCACATCAGCGCTGGCTCCATCTTTGAAAATATCTCAGGTGGGGCGCTGATCACCCAGGATGACGCCTGGCGAGCTGCTGAAATGGCTGGGTTTGCTGAAGACGTTCGCAGCTTCCCCATGCAGCTGCATACGGTTGTCAGTGAAGGGGGCAGCAACCTCTCCGGGGGACAGCGCCAGCGGCTAATTATCGCTCGAGCCCTAGCCCTAAATCCAAAGCTGTTGCTGCTGGATGAGGCCACCAGTGCCCTAGACAACAGAACCCAGGCCATTGTCAGCAACAGTTTGGAGCAGCTCAAGGTGACCCGCGTGGTGGTGGCTCACCGTTTGAGCACCATTCGCCATGCTGACCGCATCTATGTAATTAAGGCCGGTCGCGTGGTGCAAGTAGGCAGTTTTGATGAGCTAGCCAGGCAGCCAGGTGTTTTTGCTGAGCTGATCAAGCGTCAGCTAGCCTGATGGCGTTTGAGCCTGTTTAGAGATTTAGAAAGCAGCCAGGACAGACCGTGGCTCACGGGACAGCCCACCTATCCGGTAGTGACGGCCCAGGTGGTGAATACTGGTGTGTGTACCAAATCCAGTATTGGCCATGAGTCAACTATCGTCCTGTCCCAAGCTTTTTGTCGTGGGTTGTCCGCACTCGGGGACAACCCTCGTGGCATCGTTGATGGCCGAGCATGCAGACGTGGTGCCGGTGCCGAGGGAGACCCAGATCTATCAGCTGGTGTATGAGCCATTTATAGAGCTACCCAGGTGGAACTGGCAGCGGCGATGGCGCTCATGGCGGTCCATTTTGCGGCGTTATGGTGTTAAACCCCTGCTGTTGGGTTTCCAGCCTGCAGACATTTGGCGCGGAATTTTGCGAGACTATCAGAAGCGACATCGAGCCGACGGGCTGGTGAGCTATGGTGAGCTAAAAACCCTGATCCAGTCAATCCGTGCCGATATCCCAGAGACAAACCGTGGGCTAGTGCAGGCAGAAGAACTGATTGCGGCGATGTTTGATCGGTTTGCTGAGCGGCATGTTCATCCGGGGCAAACGGTTTTAGAAAAAACACCGCTGCACATTCGCTATGCGGAACAGATTTTGTGGCGATTTCCCGAAGCTCGGATTGTTGAGGTGATCCGAGACGGGCGAGATGTCTGTGTGTCTTACAATGCGCTGGTGCAACAGAAGAACCGGACGCCCATGGGCACGGCTAATGCGATTTGGCAGTGGAAACAGTGTGTGGAGTGGGGCGAACTGATTCGCAATCGACCTGGGCTGGGGGCACGGGTACACACGGTGCGCTATGAGGCCCTAAAGGCGGATCCGCAGAGATGTGTGGGACAGCTTTTTGAGTTTGCTAACCTGAGCTGGGATCAGCAACAGATAAGGGAGATTGTAAAGACAGCGGATATTGGCCAAATCGAGCACAAGGGGGATGGGCAGTGTGTGTCGGGGTTGGTGGGCGGGTGGGAGCAACACCTGTCTGAGGCTGATGTGGCTGTCTGTGATGAGATTGCAGGGGAGCAACTGGTGCGGTCTGGTTATGCTGTCAGTGGTCCGCGTTAGATTAGCCTGCTGCGTTGATAGCCATCCTTTTTCTATCGATCGAGCGCTTACTGGGGATGTGCGCAGGAATAAAATACTGGTCTCGATTAGGGCAGGGGAAGGGGAAGGGGGTACTTTATTTAATTGCGAGCTTCCTATCTTGCTAGGCCTTATTCTATAGATAGTGATTAAAAAATAGATAAGATCATGCCTTCTCCTGCTATCCAAGACTTTAATCAAAAATTTGCTCAGTCTGCTGAGCTGCGACAGAAAATTGGCAAGGTCGAGTCAGTGCCACAGCTGATCGGGTTGTTGCAGGAATGGGACATTAGCCTGACGGGGCCGGAGCTAATGTCCCTCGCTCAGCAGTCTTATCAAACGTGGTTAGACTTCCTTAGTTCAACGGTACGTCCCTTTTTTGTGGAAGCCCATGACAATAAGACCTTAAACAAGGCAATTGAAACCTGTAGTACTCCCCATGATGTTGTTGTTTTGGCAAACGCCCATGGGTTTCAGCTGTCAGAGTCGGATTTACAGACTGCCGCCGCCGCTGCTGCTAAGATTGAGGGCTTTAGTTTTGAAAAGGTTTGGTTTAAAAGTCTGGGGTTACTAACGTAGAAAAGTTTTGAATCCTACGGGGTAATACCGGCTGATATCAATGTTGGGAAAGCGCTAACAAACCGACTATGTCTGTTTCCTATCAGTTGTCGTATATCTTTGTTAAAGTATTAGAGTTAAAGCATTAAGATACCGAGTTCTTCACAACTTTACGTTTGGTCGTTTAGAAACCAAAGTGGCATTTGCCAAGACAATACAGAATGGCTCAAGCATGGATCGATTAACCAACCGAGGCTTCGATAAGCTCCAAGATGGGTCCCCAGTCCAGCGATATCAATGTAAAGACTGCTGCAATTGTTTCAATGAACGGACTGGGACCCCGGTGGCTCGCCTACGTGCCTCCAGTACCTTGGTCAGCTATCCATCAATGTCCGATAAGACCAAACGATTCAATCAGAATACCGTAGGTGCCTTCGTTGTAGAAATTTTCTACGATAAGCGATCGCACACGCTTAGTCCGCATCAGCCAAATGGCATTTTCCACCGTAGCCGAACTGCGAATGACAATAGCCAGCTTAGTCATAATATCTTTAACCAATAGCATGATAGTTCTCCCTGAGTGGTGACTCCAATGCCACCAAGTACCCTATGCTTTAGTTTTATGTTGAAAGTCTGAGGAATCTGTGAGGAGATATCGTACTGAGACTTGTCTGCAGCTAATAAAGCCTCCCACTGTAATTAATATACAGAGGTTAGGGTATGCCGTTACTAAACTAGATGTCATTGGGGTTTCAATAAATTCGTACTAGCTTAGCTGTTTAAGTCTATAGACGATCAGAAATTTGGTGAGATCGCGAATCTGATGGATCATATTTAGGTGCTCTTGGTTTGCGATCGCACCCTCCTCTCTTGGCCACTCATTTTTATCGAGCCTTGAGATCACAGCGCCAAACTCGATATTGCCACTGCAGTTGACCTCCTCGTGCTCAAAATTGAG
>JBCDJC010000070.1:0-22235 GCA_038748225.1 Cyanobacteria bacterium P01_H01_bin.26
CCGGTCTCTTCAGACTCTATTGCGGCTTCCTCCGGCGCTAGCCCCGCATCGGAGATGGCTTCGGCAGCCTCAATCACGGTGGCTCTGGCCGCTTCCACCGCTGCCGAGAGTTCCTGATATTCAGGTGAGTCCGGAACGGCTTCTTCTAGTTCTTCTTCTGCTGATTCCAAGTCGATCAGCGTCTGATCTAAGGCATCAATCTTTTCTGTGGCATCATCATGGACTGCAGACCCAGTAGTCAGCTCATCTCTTTCTCTTCTAGCTTCCTCTAAAATCTGTCGAGCAGTGGTGATCTCTTCCTCACTCTCAGCTTCTTCTAGGGTTTCCTGTAGCGCTGCGTTCTCTTCTAAGTCTTCACCAGTTTCAACGGCTGCCTCAACTGCCTGGTTGGCTTCTTGGAGAGACTGCTTGGCGGCTTCCAGCTGTTCCGTAGCCCGCTCATGTGCAGGGGTTCCAGGCGAGGCCTCTGCCAGAGCCGTTTCTGCCTCTGCCAGAGCCGTTTCTGCCTCTGTCACCGCCTGGACCGCTTCTTCCTGGGAGGCAATGGCTACATTTTGTCGCTTGATGGCAATTTCGGTCTGACTAATTTCTTGAACTTTATCTTTCAAGATTAAGAACCAGGCGGCCGCTTCCACCTGTAATTCTTCCAGTGTCAAAGGTTTGACAAATAACTCGAGCTGATCAACCGGGATTGTTAGATCTTCTACCGTGATGGCTGCGGCTGGATCAACATCTCCTACAATGGTGGACTCAACTAAAATAGATTGCTCTTCGGTAGATTCCGTTTCACCTTCCGCTTCTTGGGAAAATGCCGGTAACCCGGCGACCGAAGATATCGCAATAATACCCGTTGCAATTACTGCGTGAATTCTGACAAAAATAACTCTACGCATTATTATCTAATTTTTTTGAACTATAGGTTATGGCTACACAAAACTTTCTATTTGCAAGCACTCAAAAAAATCTTCCCCCAGTATCCTAGAGCGGTTTAAAAATCCGATACGAACTAATTGTTGGTCGAGAACTTTCTTTGATTAAAAAACTATCAGATCACCCCTTGTGATTGACCCAAATATCTAATCAAAGCGAATGGCAAAAGTAAAGACGGAAAAGTCGGTTCCAAGCAGCCTGACAAGTAGTATAGATAGGAGTATATGGAGTTAAAATAACTTAGTGATTTGCCCTTTAAAAGCTCAGCTGCTGTTGGAAATATGCCCGATAAACTTCACAACTAGGAACGGCCTGATAGCCTTTTACTTTTATTAGCCCAAGGCTTTCTAGGCGGTACATTGTAACAGCATCTAATTCCATGCCGTCTTCAGAAGAAATCGTCTGTTTAAATGCGGCAGCCAAACTTTGTTCTTCCTTTAATAGAGCCAGGTAGCTACGCAAGTGAGTGCCATAAATTCCAGATGGGGTGGAGGCTGTTTTGAGTATGCTAGTGAGAGTTTCAGTCTTGTTAGTAAGATGGTACAGAAAAATATTAACCAAATAAGGGTGTCCATCCACCAGATCTACCAGGGTTTGCCCTAATGTATCGTTGTCTTTTGCTACGCCATAGCGATTTGCTAAATCAGTCACCTGATCGGCGGTGAATTTTGGTAGCTTGATGGCTTGACCAATATTAAAAGGTGACTGATTAATTTTTAGGGGGACGTAAATTTCTGTTGCATGAACAATCACAATTCGCAGATTACGCCAAAGAAAATTCCAGCGAGCCTTTTCATGCCAGGAACGCAGCAGTGGAAAAAAATCTTCGGCTACTTTAGGATGCTCAATTAATCTCTCGGCTGCACCAATGATTAATACAACAGGTGTTTGCCTATTCTCCAGGAGATATTCCTGGTAGTAGAGTTCGCTGCTAACTTTATGCCCCATGGAGGCATCCCAATACTCATCGAGTTTTGATGGCAGGTTCAAGGCTCGACTAGTTTGGGCGCAAAACCATTTTAGAAAGGTATCAATGCTGCTAAAAACATCTCGATCAATGGTTTGTAAATCTAGATGAACCGTTTGATAGCGCTGCTGATGTGCTTTGTGAATCAAACGAAACACTAGGGAGGTTTTTCCCATTTTTTGGGGTGCTTTGATGCGTAGAAACCCGCCGGGACGATGGATTTCTGCATAGGCTAGGTCTTCATTGGGCGGGCGCTCAATATAGAGCGGAGATCCCGGTGGCAATGGGCCAGATGGATACTGATACTGTCTCGAACCCGCATCTAAAACCGGGGGAACCGTAGATTGCACCGACGTTGACGGCGAAGTTCCCGACTGAAAATGCTCGCGTAATACAAATAGCAAACTTTTTTTGGTGACTCGCTGTCCAAGGGCTTTGGAAATGACGCGCCACAACTTGTAGCCGGTATCTTTGAGGTGAGCGTCACCATACCCTGACTGCTTGGCCATTTGTTCATACGTTTGTTTGTTCCAGGTTTGCCCTAGGACAATCCGTTCGGCCGGGGTGAGTTTGCGCTTCAGCAGGTGCTCCTCAATTGCACGAAGAACTTCATCGGGTTCCATAAGCAGGGGGACAGGGACTGGAAAATCTACAGGAAGCTATCCATAATCTTCACACAAAAATCCTAAGTCCAGAAAAATGTTAGGCACCTTCCGTCTTTTCCGTCTTTTTGTTTAATGTATTTGAGGGTTTAATAATTCTCTATTAACGTTTCGATACGGGTTATGTCTATCCGCCTAGTTTTCTGGTACGTCTTTGCAGAGGGTGCGATCGCTATCCGCCACATCACTATTCGTTCGCAAATAATCGGCAATCCAGGCACAGGCATAGTCCAGTTCGTTTAATGCCAATACCTCTTCTAGATTCCATCGGGCGAGGGTGCCGTCTTCAGCCACTGTCAACAGTTCTCCTGTAGGGCTGAATTTCACGTCCTTAAAACCAGGGCCGTGACCATAGAGAGTTTTGATTTTCTTTCCTTCTAGAGACCACAGGATCACTGTATTGTCAGCACTGGCAGTTGCCAGCATTTGACCATCGGCACTAAAATCCACTCCAAAGATTTCATTGGTATGCCCTTCAAAGGTTCTGACCAAGGTGCCATCCCAACGCCAAAGCTTAGCAGTCGAATCGCTGCTGGAAGAGGCAAAAAACTGACCATCAGGGCTTACTGAGAGCCCAAAAACAGCGGCATCGTGGCCCTTAATCTCACGGAGAAGCGTGCCATCAGCCTGAAAAATCTGGAGCGCACCACTGCCACTAGAAGCAACGAGCTGCTGACCATCGGGGCTGAACTCGATCCTAAGCCCTAAGTCCCTATTACCCTGAATCGTTTGAATGAGTTTGCCATCTGTGGTCCATATCAAAATGCTGCCATCTTCGGCGATGGCCGCTAAACGCTGACTATCGGGGCTGAAGCTCACACTCCAGGCTTGTAATCCGTTGAGACCTGGTAGGTCTTGCAAAAGCTTCCCTGTGGAGTTCCAGAGCTGCACAGTCCCATTAGCACCTGCTGCTGCAATCAGTTGACCATCGGGACTGTAGTCAAACCCAAATAGGGTGTTTTGTCCGGCATCCAGGGTGGCAACGATGCTGCGATCTCGATCCCAAACATGAACAATAGGACTATCTCCAGAAATGAGACGTTCACCATCTGGGCTGATGGCGATATCCCAGACATCGTCATCCAAAAAGATAGTTTCCAGTAGAGGAGACTCCCATTGCCTCAGGTGAGCTGTGCTACTGCTGTCTATCGTCACCATGGTTTGAGCATCGCTGAAGCCAATGCCACGCATGTCACCTGCCGTTTGCAGCGTGCGCCAGGGAGAGCCATCTACCCCACGCATCCAGATAGTGCGGTCTAGACCAGCAGAGGCGATCACCTTGCCATCGGGGCTAAAGTCGATGCCGCCGACGCGTTTTGTATGGCCCACCAACGTTGCCATCAGGGTGCCATCCGGCTGCCAGAGCTGCACCATCCGGTCATCGCCACCGATGGCGATCGTGTCACCAGCGGGGTTAAAGGCTCCACTCCAGAGGCTGCCGCCGCTAGTAGCCGCCGTTAACGTACTCAAAAGCTGCCCGTCAAGCGTCCAAACTTTAGCAATGTTATCTAGACCGGTTGAGAGAATCAGCTGCTTGGTAGCATGCATCGCAACTCGCAAAACGCCACTTTGATGTCCAGGCAAGGTATTGAGTAAAGTGCCGTCTAGATCCCACACTTTCACCGTTTGATCAGCGCCCCCTGACACTAAAAACTCAGCTCCATTGCTGTGGAATGTTACATCCCAAACTGGGCCTGTGTGGGCCTGAATCGTTTGAACTAATGTTTTATCAGTCGTGTTCCAAAGCTTTAAGCTGCCATCTAAATTAGTGGTTGCCATTAGAGGCCGGTGGGGATGAAACGCCACACCATAGCTATCACCTGCATCTTCAAACACATGTAATAGCTGACCATCCTGAGCCCAGAGCCTGGCGACAGAATCTCGACTAGTTGTGGCAATCAACTTCCCATCTGCGCTGTGGGCAACCGCTAGAATCGACGTCTTATGTCCTGACAACCGATTGCGTTCATTCATCCAATAAACAATCTGATGCAGCGCGCGATCGGTGGCGGCTTCTAACTCTGGATGGGGTTCGTCAAGCACTTGGAGTTTGCGCTTGGCCTTAATGGCATCAACCAGGGCATCCAGTTCTTGGTGGGCCGCAAACTGCCCTTCTGCGGATGAAATGAGGGCCTGAACTTCATTTAAGCGAGCCGTGGTCTCGCCCGCGATCGCCCGCCGATATTGCAAAAATGCGGCAGCACCTAGCAGTGAAACGATGGCCAATGCCCCTGAGGTGATGCCCAGGAGGATTCGCTGTAAACGGGTTGTTCGTTTAGCGGCTTCTGCCTTTTGGAGATCCAGCGATTTCCTGGTTTCAGCCTGTTCCTGTTCTTGACCTAGGGCTAAAAAACGATAGTCTAAATCGCTGAGGCTTTTACCCCTGGCCCAGGCTTGGGCATCTTGCAATGCCTGCCCCCTCAGCAGTCGCGACTGATCCATTTGTTGGGAGGTGACCCAAGCCTCAAAGGCTTCGGAATAGGGGCGCAGGGCGTTGAGCTGTTTTTGCACCCAGGCCAAGTCAAACACACTTTCGTAAATGCGATTTTTACTGCGTAGCTGGCCTGCCTGCTGCACCATCAATCCGCTTAGCAACAGTTCAATTTGGTCGCGGCTATCGTCAGTGGGTATGGCTTGCCCCTCCAGCCAGCGCTGATAGATCCCCAGCAGTCGTCCCGTACGGCGATCGTCATACAGGATGCGATCGCGAATGGTACGCAAGTGCTCAGGTTCATCCTGGGATTCCCAATGGGTGATTATTTGCGATCGCACCACGCTTTCCACCCAAAATTTCTCCATCCCCTGGGGAATATTTAGCGGCTCATTCACCGCTGTTTGGCTGGATGTGACCAACAGCTGACAGACCTTCTGGGTTAAAAAGGGCTGCCCCTGGGTCCAGTTTAAGACTTCGCGCAAAATGGCTTGGGAACTGTCGGTTTGAATCTCCAAGCCTTGGGCTAGGGGCGCGGCTTCTTCGAGGCTAAATCCTGTCAAAACGATGGCCCGACCAATATTAAAGGGGGTGCGTTGTTTGTCAGAAATCAAGTCGGCTGGAGCCGCCACCCCAAAGATGGCAAAGGTAAGCCGCTGGTAGGCTGGCTCCACCGTGCGACGGTTATAACAAAAGCGAATCAGGGCAAAAAAGTCATCAACAGAAAAGGGCAGATTTAACAGACTGTCGACTTCATCGACAAAGATAAACAGCCGCTGGTTTGGATACTGAGCCAGTAGTACTTCGATAAACTGACTCAAGATTTGAGTCAACGACAGATGGCTGTGCTCCTGCCACCAGCGGCGAATATCGATTGTTTTTCGAAGATCCAGCTGTAGCGCCAGGGTGCCCATCAGACCGCGATACCACTGTTCTGGCGTAATGTTGTCACTGCCAATGTTGGTGACATCAACAACAACACAGCGGTGACCCTCTGCCCGGAGCTGATGCCAGCTGCGCACCATCAGGGATGATTTCCCCATTTGGCGCGAGGTAAACACATAGCAAAATTCACCCGCTAATAGAGCCCTGTGGAGATCTCCATCGGCCTGACGCTGGATATAGGTGGGGGCCTGATAGTCGAGACTGCCGCCGATTTGATAGTAGTTGACCATGGTTACGCTTGGGGACGAGAGGGGGGGACACCGTCGCAGAGAGTGCGATCGCGAGCTAAGACATCAGCGTTAGTACTCAAATAATCTTTGATCCAATCACAGGCGTAGCCAAGCTCATTGAGTGTCAGAATTGTATCCAGATTCCACAGGGTTAATGTTCCATTCTCGGCCACGGTGACCAGCAATGCTCCGGCGGCGCTAAATTTTACGCTCTTAAATCCAGAGCCATTACCGTAGAGAGTTTTTAATTTCTCTCCGTCCAGGGTCCACAGGTTAACAGTATTGTCGGCACTGGCCGTGGCTAACAGCTGGCTATCCGCACTAAAATCCACACTATAAATATTGTGACTATGGCCCTCAAACGTCCTGACTAAAGTGCCATCCCAGCGCCATAGCTTGACCGTTTGATCGACGCTAGCAGAGGCAAAAAACTGACCGTTGGGACTGACTGAGAGTCCAAAAATATCTGAATCATGGGCCTCAAGGAGATGACGGCGGGTGCCATCTTGATCCCAAATTTGAACAGTTCCATCGGCACCGGAAGAAACTAACTGCTGGCCATCGGGGCTAAAGGCCACCCGATACACTCGACCATCATGGCCTGAGAGCGTATGGAGCAGTTCTCCATCCACGGTCCAAATGCGAATGGTGCCATCTTCTGCCCCAGCGGCTACCCGTTGGCCGTCGGGACTAAAGGCCGTATCCCAGGTTTGAAACTGATGCTCTTCGAGTATTCTCAAGAGGCTTCCTGTCTGCGTCCACAAATAGATATTGCCACTTCTGCCAGCGGTCGCAATCAACTGTCCATCTGGGCTAAAGTCAAACCCCAGGAGGGTATCTTGCTCAACCGGGAGGGAGGCCATGGTGT
The DNA here is from genome assembly GCA_038748225.1 of Cyanobacteria bacterium P01_H01_bin.26. Classification (GTDB taxonomy): domain Bacteria; phylum Cyanobacteriota; class Cyanobacteriia; order Phormidesmidales; family Phormidesmidaceae; genus Leptothoe. The sequence continues at coordinate 7,034 of JBCDJC010000070.1, forward strand.
TGCGGTTGGTATCCCAGACTGTGATCTGAGAACCGTCACCACCAATAATTCTCTCGCCATTGGGGCTAATGGCAATATCCCAACTGTTGCCATCTAACAAGATTGTTTTGAGTAGAGGTGTTTGCCACTGGCGCATCTGGGCGGTGGTGCCATTGCCCGCCGTGACAATTGATTGACTCTGGTTAGGGGAAAAACCTAGCCTGCGAATCTCTCCTGATAGCTGGAGAACGCGCCAGGGCTTTCCCTCTTTACTCCAAATTCGTATGGTTTGATCCAGGGCTGTCGATGCGATCGCATCCCCATCTGCACTAAAGGCTAACCGATCGATACGCTTTGTGTGGCCCGTCAGGGACTGGAGTGAATCTGTTGTCGACTGCCAGAGCTGAATAACCGCGTCATCCCCCGCCATGGCCATGACATTCTCGGTGGGGCTAAAGGCCACGCTCCACATACTGCTGTTTGTATCTGTTGCCGGGACTGTCTGCAAAAGTTGTCCCTCTGCGGTCCATACTTTGGCCGTACCATCTAGACTTGCTGAGCCGATGGTTTGGTCCGTGGGGCTGACGGCCACCTGCCACACCATACCTTCGTGCCCCGATAGGGTATTGAGCAAGCGGCCATCTAAGCTCCATATCTTCACCTGACGGTCGGCTCCGCCCGAAACCAAAAAATCTCCCGTAGGGCTAAACTCAACATCCCAAACAGCCCCTTCATGGGCTTGAATCGTTTGTTCTAGGGTTTTGGTTTCCAAATGCCAAATTTGTAAGCTCCCATCCAAATTGGTGGCGGCCAACAGCGGCTGCTGGGGATGAAAGGCCAAACCGAAGGTGGTGGCATTGCCGGTAAAGGAGTGCAGCAGTTGACCATCCTTGGCCCACAGTTTGACCGTCTGATCCGCGCTGGTGGTGGCCACTAACTCCCCGTCAGGGCTATAGGCGACCTCTAAAACCGATGCTTCATGGCCAGAAAATCGATTGCGTTCACTCATCCAATAAATAATCTGCTGAAGCGCCCGATCGGACGCTGCTATCAGCTCTGCTGGCACATCCCTAAGCTCCTCTAATCCACGCTTAGCCTTGATCGCATCCATCAGAGCGTCTAACTCTTGGTGGGAGGCAAACCGACCTTCCGCCGATGAAATCAGTGCCCGAATTTCATTGAGGCGAGAGTTCTGGTCGCTGGCAACGGCCCGCCGATATTGCCAAAAGGCAGCCAAACCCAATAGGGAGACCACCACCAGGGCGCTTGAGGTGATACCCAATAAAATCCGCTGCAGGCGAGTCGTCCGTTTGGCGGACTGGGCCTTTTCTAACTCCAACGAACGCTGGGTTTCAGCCTGTTCTTGCTCCTGACTGCTGGCTAGAAAGCGATAGTCCAAATCACTCAGACTTTTGCCCCGAGCCCAGACCTGGGCGTCGCGCAGGGCCTGCCCCCGCAGCAGGCGTGAGGCATCGGTTTGGTGCGATGCTCTCCAGGCGTCCACGGCTTCTGAGTAGGGGCGCAGAGCCTTTAGCTGGCGCTGTACCCAGGCCAGATCAAAGACGGTTTCATAGATCCGATTTTTGGCCACCAGGTACCCGTTACGCGGTACCATCAGCCCGCTTAGCCGCAGTTCAATCTGGTCGCGGCTGTCGTCGGTGGCAATGGCAGCACCTTCTAACCAGCGTTGATAGATACCCAGCAGACGGCCGGTACGCCGCTCATCATAGAGCAAGCGATCGCGAATGGTGCGCAAATGTTCAGGCTCGTCTTGGGATTCCCAGTGGGTGATGATGTGCGATCGCACCACGCTATCGATCCAAAACTTTTCCATTCCCGGCGGCAGGCTCAAGGCATCATCCTGGGCTGCCTGGCTGGATAAAACCAATAACTGACAGACCTTTTGGGTCAAAAAAGGCTGTCCGCCGGTCCAATTAAGCACTTCTTGCAAAATTTTCTCGGTGTTGCGGGCTTTGCTCGCGAGCCCCTGGGCCAGGGGAGATACTTCGGCCAAACTAAAGCCGTTGAGGACCACAGAGCGGCCAATATTAAACGGTGTCCGTTGTTTGTCTGCAATCAGATCGGCTGGAGCGGCCACCCCAAAAATCGCAAAGGTGAGCCGCTGGTAGGCTGGCTCCACTGTGCGCCGGTTATAGCAGTAGCGAATCAGTGCAAAAAAGTCATCGACGGAGAAAGGTAGGTTGAGCAGGCTATCAACCTCATCGACAAAGATAAACAGCTGTTGCTCTGGGCACTGGGCCAGCAGCATTTCAATAAACTGGCTTAAAATCTGGGTCAGCGACAGATGGCTGTGCTCCTGCCACCAGCGGCGAATATCAATCGTTTTCAACAGACCCAGCTGTAGCGCCAGGGTGCCCATCAGTCCCCGATACCACTGCTCTGGGGTGATATGGTCGCTGCCAATATTGGTCACATCTACCACGGCACAGCGGTGGCCTTTTTCCTGCAGCTGATGCCAGCTGCGCACCATCAGGGATGATTTTCCCATTTGGCGTGAGGTAAACACATAGCAGAACTCGCCAGCTAGCAGAGCCGTGGCCAGATCTCTATCGGCCTGACGTTCGATATAGGTGGGAGCATCATAATCGAGACTGCCGCCGATTTGATAGTAGCTAACCATGGAAAAAACTCTGCAAGCAAGCGTTTAAGTCTTTACTCTACGCCTTGCTGGCTCTGTCTGTGGCTAAAAACTACTCAACCTGACGGGCCTTTTGCAGCAGGCTCTCGCTATTGGATTTGTAAGCATTTACCCGGTCCTGGGCAATTTGATAGCGCTCATCGGTGGCCGGCACCTCAGCCATGAGATCGGAGGCTTGCTGCCAGCGGGCTGCCAGGGCCAACCAGTCAGCCGACGTATCGGCAACCAGGCCATCCTTGGCCGCCTGCTCAGCAATACGGACGGCTCTAGCAAAGGAGTCATAGGACTCGGGCAGGGGCAGCTGCTCGGCGGCGGGCTGCGCCACGGAGCCGTTGGCCGGGGGAACGCCCCCCGCAGCGTAGCGGCGATAGGCCCAAATACTCAAGCCTATGAGCAATATAGCGACGGATAGCCCGCCAATGAGGCCACCGAGAAACGACTTACGCTGCCGCAGGTCGGATTTGGAAGCCCCGTTGGGCATACCGCTCCGCAGTTTGGGGCGTCTCAGATCGCGGGCAACTCGCTTCAGCCAGTGGGGCTGTTTGAGCGTGATCATCTCTGCCCAGAGCAGATGTTTGCCCGGGTCCCGGCTAATTTCTTCAAACCACAGCAGCTGCTGCTCTTGGACCAAGCGACTGTTGATTTTGACCCGTCGGATACGCCGAGGGGCAATGGTTTCTAGGATGCTACGAATATCATCCACCAGGGTGGTTTTTTCTAGCTGCTGATCGGTGGATGCTTCGCACAGTAGCTGCAGCACGTTGTCGACAAATACGGCGCGGGTGCGGATGCCGCTCTCGGCTAGCTGCTCGTTAAGAATTTGAATAATGGCCGCAACACTGCCGTCTTGGGCCTGTCCGAAAACATCATTAATATCGGTAAGTGTGGTCGTAGACATGGGAAAAGTCCCCAAGAGACTATTGCAGCAGTTTTCAAGCAAGATAAATCACTCAATTACCGCTGGCATAGGGCCAAGTTAGATTGCCAACAATGCTGGGCATCAAGGTTACCCCAAAAGTGGCCTGACCTTCCAATTCGGTAACTAAGTTCAGTGTTTTTACGGCACTACCTGGCTTATTTTGTACCTGGTGGTATGCACTGCCCGTGCCGATGGAGCAACGAGCATGCGGATGACCCCCTAACTATTACGAGCCAAATGGGGGATTTCGTTAAACTTTATAATTTTCCAGTACTCGGGATTCTGCCGGTTATGGTGGGTTAGCTGGGGGCTGAGCAGCCAAAACTCAAATAAACCAGTGTGGTGTATGGAAATTTGCCAGGTGCGATCGCAGCCCATAATCACCCCGATCAGCTGCTGCATCCAACCTCCGTGGCTCACCACCCAGATCGTCTCGCCTGCCCCATGGCGCTGCCAGAGGGTGCGATACCAGTTAGTTGCCCGCCGGTGGCCCAGCTCCAGGGTTTCCGCCTCCGGCACCGGCTGATAGTCCAGGCATGTTGTCAGCTGCGTACATATTTCAGGATATTGCTGGCTTGCCTCCGCCCAGGTTAATCCCTGAAAAATGCCCTGGTGTAATTCTTGGAGATTGGGGTCTAGGGTCAGGGGGCAGCCGGTGGCCTGCTGCAGAATCTCGGCGGTTTCAGAGGCCCTCTGGAGCGGGCTGCTGTATAGATGGGTGGGCGGTGTTTGCCGTCGTAAGTAACCCCCTAGCTGCTGGGCCTGCCGCTGTCCCTGGGCCGATAGGGGGGTGGACATTTGCCCTTCTAAACGTCCCGCCACGTTCCCCCAGGATTCGCCGTGGCGGATTAACACTAGTTTGAGATAGTCTGCCACCCTGGATAATCGCTTGTATAGCTTGACAATAAAGCTCTTGATGACTCAAGGAATCGTTTGCTGGGAAACGTTTACAATGTAGGCGTCTAAAAAATATGTAACCGAATCCATGCTGCTCAAGTCCACCACACGCCATATCCATATCTTTGCGGCAGATATTCAGAAAAATGAGTTGATTCCTAGCGAAAACCAGCTCACCTTAGATGTGGATCCCGATAATGAGTTTAATTGGTCCGATGAAGCGCTTCAGCAGGTGTACAAAGAGTTTGATCGTCTAGTGGAGGCTGCCACTGGGGAGGCTTTGACAGACTACAATTTGCGTCGCATCGGGTCCGATCTTGAGCACTTTGTCAGAACGTTATTACAGTCAGGACAAATTAGCTACAACTTGAGAAGCCGCGTCCTCAACTATAGTATGGGCCTACCCCGCGTGGTGTCTGAGAGTGATTAGGTGCCCAAATCCTGAATGTCAGGCGAGCAATCCAGAAGGCCGTGAATACTGTGCCTCCTGTCAGACTTTTTTGCCCCATCGCTATTTGTGGGCAGCGGGCCCAGCCAATCTGAGGCCGGAGTCCCTGGGGGAGCGCTATGCTTGGCAGCACCAGCGAGTGGTGCTCGATACCCAGCCCGGACTGCCGCCAGAATCACCGGAGCCAATGCCGGCTGAGGTTTGGCCCTACCTTATGCTGGCGCCCCATAGTTTGCATGTGCCCCAGCCCTATGCCTTGCTCAATGCCGGTACGGACCAGGAAATTTTGCTGCTCGATGCGGCGGCGATTGCCCCCGGTTTGGGAGAGCGAAAACCGAGGCTACTGCCTACCCTGAAGCAGGCTTGGCAGGGCGCATCATCCCTGCAGCAGCTCAGCTGGTTTTGGCAGGTGGCTGGGCTTTGGCCAGATTTTACTGAGCAGCAGGTAGCCAGCAGCCTGCTGGGGGAGCAACTGCGGGTGCAGGGCTCCCTGGTGACCCTATTAGAGCTGACCCCAGACCCTCAGCCGCTGACCCTAGAGGCCTTGGGAACCTTTGGGCGCACTCTAGTTGCCCAGGCCCAGCCCTCTATCCGTGAATTTTTAGACAGTCTGTGTACTCAGCTGACCCAAGGTGGAATTGCTACCCCAGAAGTTTTAGTGACCTGTTTGGATCAGGCGATTGGGGCAGCGGCGGCGGGTTACCCGGTGGACTATGGGTTGGCCGTGCAAACCGATCAGGGGCCTAGCCGCAAACGCAATGAAGATGCCTGCTACCCAGCCAGCGGTACGAGCCAGACCTACGCTGTTGACCCAGGGTCGCACCCCCCGGCAAATCCGCCGCTGCTGCTGCTGGTGTGTGATGGTATCGGCGGCCACGACGGTGGCGATGTGGCCAGTCGGCTTGCGATCGCAACCATCCAACAACAGCTGACGCCGTTGCTAGAGCAGCTATCCACCCAGGCTACCCACGACCCGGTGGCTGTGAATCTGGCCATTGAGCAGGCTGTCTGGGCCGCCAATGACAAGATTTCCCAGCACAACGATCAGGGGCATCGCCATGCCCGCGATCGCATGGGCACCACCCTGGTCATGGCCCTAGTTATCGGTGCGCAAATCTACATTGCCCACATTGGGGATAGCCGCGCCTATCACATTGGCACCACCAGCTGTCGTCAGATCACCTTTGATGATGATGTCGCCGCCCGTGAGGTTCGCCTGGGCTATGGTTTTTATGCCGATGTGGCCAATCGTCCGGGAACCGGAGCGCTGATCCAGGCATTGGGCATGGGGAGTTCGGCCTCATTACACATGTCCGTACAGCGGCTGATTCTAAGTGAGGATACGGTTTTACTCCTGTGCTCCGATGGCTTAAGCGATTACGACCGGGTGGAGCAGTTCTGGCAGACCCAGCTGCTACCCGTGCTGAAGCGACAGGCACAGCCCGCCACGGCGGTGGCCAACCTGGTTCAGCTAGCCAATCAACATAACGGCCATGACAACATCACCGTGGGTGTGATTTCAGGTCGTATTCAACCGCCCAAGTCATCGCCGCCGGTGGCAAAACCAGCCCCGTCAGCGCTGCCCGCTCCGCCTCCATCCAATACGAGGCTGGGACTTCAGCCGCCGGAGGCGCAAGCGGCTGAGGTCCCCAGCGTTACCACCCCAGCCAAAAAAAATAGCCCCTGGCCCATTTTATTGGGCCTAGTGGGTGGGCTGGGGCTAGCCACGGCCGTCACCATGATAGTTTTTGGGGAGGGTCCCGTGGCCTTTCCCCCCAGGGACACACCGTCCTCCCCTGAGGCTGTTTTAGAAAACAGTGAGGTGGGTATTGCCGACGGTGGGCTGGCAGGTCCGTCCCTCGCCCCTAGGAGCTATCTACAGCTGGTTCAGCCTGTCGCCTTACTAAGTGCCCCCCAGCTGCCAGCGGCTGCGAGTGAGGACAACGCCCTCGGTCAGCTGTCCACGGGGGCGATTGTGCAGGTCATCACCCGCCAGGATCTAGCCGCCGATCAGTCCCGCTGGGTAAAATTAAAGGTCTGTGCTGTCGATGAGCTTCAGTCCGGTGGCCAGGCGTTGACTGGAGCCATCGAGTCTAGTCCCAATGGAACCAACCCATCAGAGTCAGCTGTCACATTATCTACGCCGGCGCCACTAACCTCTGGCACCGAAGGCTGGATTCTAGAATCACGGCTAGCGCCCATTGCCCGTGCTGCTGAGGCGCTTGCCTGCCCCTCCAACTAGCCCTCCAACTAGCTATGTATTGTGCTGTGTACTATGTCTGTAACGTGGCAGGATGTTTATGACCGCTTCCATGTCATCTTCTGAGTCGCTGTGTCTATGGCTGGCGCTAGATCGGCTAACGGCGGCCGATCCAGAGCACTATGCTATCTGGGTGCTCAAGTCTCCCTATCCGGGGGGGCACGTACACCACGACCGCATTTGGAACCACACCCTATCCCAAGCTTGGCAAACCTGGCAGGCTATGTTTTCCCTGCGCGGGCTGCCCCAGGTCCCCCATGTGCCATCGGCCTATGTGCCTCAGCTGCTAGAGGATAACGATGATGGTCCCATGACCGCCCAGTCCCATAGCTACAGCAGTCGGTTGATGCAGCATCTGGGTCTAAATCTTTGGCAGTGGTTATTTGATGGACCGGTGCAAAGCAGCCTCGATCATAGCTGCGGGATTGCCCAGGGTCAGAGTACGGTAATGCGGCTGCGGCTGGAGGTGCGCGATCCAGAACTGATCAGCGTGCCGTGGGAAATTATGCAGTCTCAGCCGGGGCGACCAGCGGTTGCCCTCAACCAGCAGATTTTGTTTAGTCGCACCACCAGTGACGTTGACCCCCTGGCGGACTGGGGATTGGATAACGGTCTCAGAATATTGCTGGTGGTGGGTCATGACGACGACGCGGCGACCGACGATCGCGCCGCCGCCACCCTCAGCCTTGAAAAGGAAGCTGCCCTCCTCAAGAGCATCTTGGAAAGTCGTGGCGAATCGAATGTGGGCCGTCGCCCGGTGGTGCGGCAGGTGGATGTCCTGTTGCAGCCGTCTCCGGCTGAGCTGATCCAGCACCTGGAGCGCTATCGCTACAACGTATTTTTCTATGCGGGCCATGGGGTGCCCGCACCCGATGGCGGGCTGCTCTTTTTGCAGTCCAACACCACCCTCAATGGTACCGAGCTAGCCCAGGTGCTAACCCGCTGTCGGGTCAAGCTATCGGTGTTTAATACCTGCTGGGGGGCTCAGCCGGAGCGGAGCGGCCAGCAGGCGATTCCCCGCAGCAGTCTGGCGGAAGTGCTGCTTCACCATGGGGTGCCAGCCGTCCTGGCGATGCGGGATTCCATTGCCGACGAAGAGGCCCTCAGTTTTATCCAGGTGTTTGCCCAGGTGCTAGCGGAGCGTAAACCGGTGGATGAGGCGGTTGCGATCGCACGTCAGCACCTGCTTACCCTGTACAAATTTAACCAGCCAGCCTGGACCCTACCGGTGCTTTATATGCACCCCGACTTTGACGGTGAGCTCCTCACACCGATGCCCACGGATATTACCCGGCTACCCGGCGATTCTGGCATCGGTGGCCGTACCGCTGCCCACACCATTAGCATTCGCGAAATTGGTGGCGATGGCAAAGTCTGGCCCATCTATCGGGGGCTGATGCGGGTGGGACGACTACCCGACAATGATTTGGTGATAGCAGAGCCCTGGGTGTCTAGCAAACATGCCGAAATTTTCTACCGTCGGGCGGCCGCCGAGGAAACCTCAGAACCGACCTACTTTTTGCGCGACTTCTCCCGCTACGGCACCTACTACCTCAGTTCCCAGGGATGGCAGCAGATTCATCGCCAGGAGATTCCCCTATCATCAGGTATGCAGCTGCGGTTTGGCAGCTCCGATGGTTGTCTGCTGGAATTTATAATTGAGGCCACACCCCAGGGTTAGACTGGCTGGTACCTGGGTCTATGTAAACCTATACTCAGCGCATTTTCAGCGTTTAGGTATCCGAACCTACGCTTTTTGACGTAAGTTTGCCGTAAGTTCAATAATTGGGTGCGGAACATACAAAATCAAGTCTGTATCCTCTTCCTGTCACAGCTCAATGAATTTATGGGAGGGTAACACTACCATGATCAGCCACAAAGATTTTTCGTCAAAGCAGCACTTATCCGCCGAAACCCAAGCTCAGCAAGAAATGTTGCAAGCGGTACTATCGCCCCAGCGACTGTACCCATGGGCACCCGCTGAGGCCGATGAGTATTTTGCTGAGGCGATCGCGGTTGGCGATGAGTTAGCCCTCTCCGATGAGGAAGCCCAGCGGGGTTGGCAGGCCCTCTCCGCCCAGCTTGATACGCTTTGGAGTGGGTCTTCGCCTATTCAAGCCGCGTTGGCCCAGCGCTTTGCCCGTCGCCTTTCCCAGGGTGCGATCGCTCAAATTACAGCCAGGGCCACCCAGGTGGCCAGTACGGGGCGACCCTTGGCAGAGCAGCTGATTGCCTGCGTGCGCGATACCCTGACCGGCTGGGAGGAGGCCGATCTCCAGGTGATGGCGCGGCCCTTAGCCCATGCCATGCGTGGTCAAGAGGAAATTTTAGAAGCCACTATCAGCTCGGTGCGCGATGTTGAATGGGACGCCCTATCCCCCATGGAGCAGGCCCGCATTAGTCTGGCCGCGGCCCGATGGTCCATTGACTATATCAATGACCAGGCTTAGGCCATCGATATCAGCCCTCAGCGAGCAAATAGTTTTGGTACCTCTATGCAGCTGATTGGCATGCTCGACTCGCCCTATGTCAGGCGGGTCGCTATTTCCCTGAGGTGTTTGGGTATTCCATTTGAGCATCAGTCCCTATTGGTATTTCGTGACTTTGATGCCTTTAGTCGCATTAATCCCATCGTCAAAGCACCTACCCTGGTCACCGACGACGGCACTGTCCTAATGGACTCCACCCTCATCCTCCAGCACCTGGAAAGGCTCTCAGAAAGTAGCCTGATGCCTGAAGCTAACCACGCCCAGGCGCTGCGGTTGATTGGGCTGGCCCTGATGGCCTGTGACAAGACCGTACAGATCGTCTACGAGCGTACGCTGCGGCCTACGGAAAAACAGCATCAGCCGTGGCTCGATCGGGTCGCCACCCAGCTCCATGCTGCCTATGCCCAGCTAGAGCAGGGGGCCGATGCCCTCACCTATCAGCCGCTGATGCAGTCGGATATTACCACTGCCGTTGCCTGGCGATTTACCCAGCTCTACACGGCCGATGTGATTACCCCTCAGGAATACCCTCAGCTCGCCGCATTCTCAGCCCAGGTTGAGACCCTGCCCGAGTTTGTTTCAACACCGGTGGAGTAAACCTTAAACACATATGGGACAGAGCTTTCCCAAGGTAAAAATCATTGCGGTTGGCAAGGTAAAAAAGGGCTGGCTAAAAGACGGAATTAGTCTGTATGCCCAGCGATTGCCTGAGGTTGAACTCGTAGAGATTAAGGACAGCAGTCCTGATACGGAAGCGAGTAAAGTCCTGGCTCTGCTCAAAACCTATGACAGACTTGTGGTGCTATCGGAAGACGGTAAGTCTGTTGACTCAGTGGCCTTTGGCAGCTGGCTAGGGAGGGAAGCCTCTGGCACCCTGGTATTTTTTATTGGTGGTCCCACCGGGGTTAGTCACCACCTTAAGCAAAAGGCCTATCAGGTGCTGAGTCTGTCGGCCATGACGTTTCCCCACGAGGTGGCACGATTACTTTTGCTAGAGCAGCTTTATCGTGGCAAAACCCTCCTACAGGGTGGCAGCTATCACAAATAAGGAATGCGCAAATCAGTAGTTAACGTGTTTAATGACCTGGCGATATCTGGTTCCCCTGGTCGTGGGTATCTTTAGGGGGATTGGCTGTCCAGTCTGGCATTCACGTATCGATTTATAGTATTGTAAAGCTTTGTAAATCAACTTGTAATGCTCAATGCGATCGCTCCTGGCAAGTTCGCAATGCGCTTGAGCCGCCAGTGTTGATTTTAGACGTCAAGTGTAGGTAATAAGTGCAATTAACCACCCGTCCAACTGGGTCTTCAGACCCTTCTACGCGTGAGCTTCCATTTACCCTTAAAGATCTTAAAAACGCGATTCCGGACTATTGTTTTGAACCCTCAACCGGTCGCTCCCTAGCTTACTTTTTCCTTGATATTGGTATTATTGCTGGTCTCTACGGACTGGCCTATGGCCTCGACTCCTGGTTGTTTTTCCCTGTCTTTTGGCTGATGCAAGGCACCATGTTTTGGGCTTTGTTTGTTGTTGGCCACGACTGTGGGCACGGATCTTTTTCAAAACATAAGTGGCTCAACAATCTGATTGGCCACCTCAGCCATACACCCATTTTGGTTCCATTCCATGGCTGGCGGATTAGCCACCGCACCCACCATGCCAATACGGGGAATATCGACACTGACGAAAGCTGGTATCCCGTTTCTGAAGATGCTTACAATCAGATGGATGCCGTTGGTAAAGCCATTCGGTTTAACTTGTTGTTGTTAGCGTATCCGCTGTATTTGTTTAAGCGTTCTCCCGGTCGAAAAGGATCTCACTTTATGCCCGGTAGCGATCTCTTCCGCCCATCTGAAAAGTGGGATGTCGTCACGAGTACAGCCCTGTGGACTCTTTTTGTCGGATTTCTAGGTTGGATCGGATTTCAGTTTGGTGTGGTCTTTTTGATTAAGTTCTACGTCATGCCCTATCTGGTGTTTGTGATGTGGCTAGATTTAGTGACGTTTTTGCACCACACAGAGCCCGATATTCCCTGGTATCGCAATGACAGCTGGTATTTTCTCAAGGGAGCGCTGTCTACCATCGATCGTGACTATGGTTTGTTTAACAACATTCACCACAACATTGGCACCCATGTGGCCCACCACATCTTTTTGAACATGCCCCACTACTATCTTAAAGATGCGACTGAGGCTATCAAACCAGTTCTAGGAGACTATTATCGTGAAGCCAAAGACTCTGTCTGGACTAGCTTCTGGCGCTCGTCTCGCGATTGTATCTCTGTGCCGAATGAAGGTCAAAAAGTATACTATCAGCCCCGAAATCTCCGCGGTTAGCTTTGACGGGCCATAGGCTGGTGGAAAATCCCCATGGGGACACAGCTACTGTGTTCCCATGGGGATTTGTCTTCTAAGCACAAGTGCTAGCACCCCTGTATTTATCAGAGGTCTGCTATCCAGCAAGCTTTGTTTTTACTAAGGATTGCACCTTAGCACCATCGGCTTTGCCTTTCATTTGTTTCATTGCAGGTCCCATGACTTTGCCCATGTCGCGGGGACCGCTGGCTCCGGTCTTGGCAATTAGCTCATCGATAACAGCTTCGATATCGGCATCGGACATTTGCTCAGGCAGGTACTCTTGCAGGATAGCCAGCTCTTGAATTTCTTGCTCGGCCAGATCGTCACGACCTGCGCTTTGATATTGCTCAATGGAGTCCTTGCGCTGTTTGGCTAGCTGGGAGACAATTTCGATTTCTTGGTCGGGGGTCAAGGCGTCTTGGCCTTTGGGTCGAACCTCCGATTCTTTTTCTATGATGACTTTTTTAATGCTGCGGACGGTCGCTAGACGAACCTTGTCGCGAGCTTTCATCGCGGTTTTGATTTCGTCACTGATGCGATCTTTGAGAGACATGACAAAAAATATGAATTGGATACTAGACTAAAGCCCCGCTTGTCGCTTCCTCCTTTTTCTTAGAAAAAAGGAGAGAAACCTCCCAATGTTGTCTCCCCAGGAGCAAAGGCTCAATAGCTTCTGCCTGAGGAGACGAACTTAGGGAAGGCCAACCTCAATACTGCGGTACGGATGGATCGATCTCACGACTCCAGGCCAGGATACCGCCCGTGACGTTGGTGCCTTCGATGCCAGCCTCCTTGAGGATGGAGAGTGCTTTGGCAGACCGCCCACCCATCTTGCAATGGGCAATTAGCTTGTGGCCGTTGACCAGCTCGCGCACTTTTTCTACCCCGGCGCCATTTTCAAGCTCGGAGAGTGGAACCAGCACGGAGCCAGGAATCTTGGCAATCTCATATTCGTTAGGATTGCGTACATCCAACAGAACATAGTCATCGGTACCACTGTCTAGCAGACTTTTGAGATCGGTAACGCTCATTTCAGCAATGGCGGCTTTTTGTTCCGCCTCGGCGGCTTGGGCATCGGGAATCCCACAGAACTGTTCGTAATCGATCAGCTCTTCGATGACGGGACGCACCGGGTTGGGCCGTAGTTTTAACTCGCGGAAACTCATATCTAGGGAGTTGTAGAGCAGCAGTCGCCCACTTAGGGTATTGCCCTCACCCAAAATAATTTTGATGGTTTCAGTGGCCTGAATCACACCGATAATGCCGGGGAGAATGCCTAGCACTCCGCCCTCTGCACAGGAGGGAACCAGTCCCGGTGGCGGTGGTTCGGGGTAGAGATCGCGGTAGTTGGGGCCACCTTCATAGTTGAAGACGGTGGCCTGACCCTCGAACCGGTAAATAGAGCCGTAGACGTTGGGTTTATCGAGTAGTACACAGGCATCGTTGACCAGGTAGCGCGTCGGAAAATTATCGGTGCCATCTACCACAATGTCATAGGGCTCAAAAATCTTGAGGGCATTGTCGGAACTCAGACGGGTGTTATAAAGATCGACCTGGCAGTGGGGATTAATTTCCAGAATGCGGTTTTTGGCTGACTCGATTTTGGGTTTATCGACCCAAGAGGTGCCGTGGATAATTTGCCGTTGAAGGTTGGAGTGGTCAACCACATCAAAATCAACTAAACCAATACGACCGACCCCGGCGGCTGCCAGATATAACAGTAGGGGAGACCCCAGGCCACCGGTGCCGATACACAGAACGCTGGCGGCTTTAATCCGTTTTTGACCATCGACGCCCACCTCAGGCAAAATCAGGTGCCGTGAGTAGCGTTCGTAGTCGTCTTTAGTGAGTTGGATGTCATCCAGATTTGGATTCAGCATAGTTCCTTAAAAACTAAGAAAGGGTGAAAAGAGTCTGTTGCAGCGCTGCCGGGCAGCGTTTTTTAGTTCAGGACGACAGGAGCGGCATTCGATCTTTGGCCGCAGAGGCGGGGGCAACGTTCATCGGCTCGGGTTGAAATTGTTGGTCGGCATCTAGCTGCCAGCTGCGGAGATCGGTAGCTCGGCCATTACGGACAGATACAATCACATAGGCATAGGTAGGCCAGGCCAGGTCGCGATCGCAACCCGATGGCACCGCAGCCGCATTGGGATGGGAGTGATATACCCCGATAATAACTAACCCATTGGCCCGAGCCTGGCGCTGGGTTGCCAGCAAATCTTTGGGATCGATCCAGTAGCGGCGGGCCTTGGTCATGGCCGAGTTACCCCGGTCTTCCTCGGTGAGGTCAGCGGCTACATCAGCGGTCCAGGCATTGTCCAAAAGGACCACATTAACCAGGGTTTTTTCATCGGTTGCGGCCTCAAATGTCCCCACTAGCAAACCGCAGCCTTCGTGGGGATAGGCTTGTTCCGCATGGGTTTGTATGCGCTCAATATGCTCTGGTGTGAGGGTGAGAGCCATGGCCAGACTGTAGGCGTTAGAGCTTTTTATTGTAGAGCAGATTCTGTAACGCTCAATATCCTTAATGATCTAACGCGAATAATCTAGCGCCTGAGCAGGGGGGCCACCACCTGATCCATGGCCACTGATCGCGATGCTTTGAACAGTAGCCGGTCCCCCGGTTGGATCATCTGCTCCAAATGGCGCGTTAGCGCCCCATGGTCGGCAAAGCGCTGATGGGGTGTGTCTCTGGCCCCTGCGGCCAGTGCTTCTGCCTCTGCTGGATCTGCCAGGATTAGCAGCCAGTCAATCCCCAAGCTGTGGATCAGCTCCCCCACGGCCCTGTGTAGTTCAATGGACTTGTGCCCCAGCTCCTTCATCGTGCCCAGTACGGCAATGTGACGTTTGCCGGGTTGGTCCTTAAGCAGCCGTAGGGCCGCCGCCATGGATTGTGCTCCGGCATTGTAGGTTTCATCTAGCAGTAAGATGTCATCGGCAAGGGTATGCCGCTGGGCGCGGCCCGGGGGCATCTCCAAGGTCAGCCCCTGGGCCAGGGGACGCCAGTCAAGATTTAGGGCCTGGAGGGTTGCGATCGCACTTAAATAGTTCAGCGCATTGTGCCGCCCCTCCAGGGGGACTGGCAGCGCTACTCCTGCTACGGTCACCGTTTGCCCGACCACCTGGCCGTGGATATCCCCCCCGGTGAGGCCGTAGGTAATTGTTTTGCCGGTCCACACCTGGGCTGCAGTCC
>JBCDJC010000071.1:0-21931 GCA_038748225.1 Cyanobacteria bacterium P01_H01_bin.26
TAAGCCAGCGGCGGACCGACGACAAACCCCAGACGAAACATCCCGCCAAAAATGCCAAAGGCCTGGGTCCGCTGTTCTGGCGTCGTAATATCGCTCACCACCGCCTGGGCCACCGAGTTATTTCCCCCCGTCAGACCATCTAACATGCGAGCTAAATACAGCCACCAGGCAAAGGGACTCACCGCCGCCAGCAGATTGGCCACCACCGTTCCCAGCAGACTGAGCACCAGCAGTGGCTTGCGCCCCACCCGATCGGACAGTCGACCCAGGATGGGGGTGCCCACAAACTGCGATAGCGAAAACGCCGTCGTTAGCAGACTTGCCGCCAGGTCACTTAAGCCAAACTCTTTAGCGTAGGGGTACAGCGTCGGAATGATGATGGTAAAGCTGACGGAGTTAATAAACGCCACCAGGGTGACAATCCAAAACTGGAGGGGCAGGCGCGACCGGGCAGCCATAAATTTTACGTAAAGTTTTGTAACCTTACTAGGGTATCAGGCTATTGAAAATTCTTACAGTCAGTGGCTTTTCTTGGTCTGGGCTTAACCTACCGGGCGTAGGCTGACGGAGCTTGACACCAGTTTATTCTGGTTGTTTAGGGTGTTTTTTGCCCATTCTGATAAAGCCCTGTTTTGTTCCCTGTACAGTGACTGACCTTTCTGTTGTTGTTTGCACCTATAACGGTGAGCATCGCCTACCCCTGCTGCTAGACCGATTAAAATCCCAGATTACCCCCGGCTCCCTCACCTGGGAAATCCTCATCGTTGACAACAATAGTCACGACCAAACGGCCCAATGCGTGGCCACCTATCAGCGGCAGTGGCTGCTTCCCAGCTTCCTTCGCTATACCTTTGAGCCCCGTCAGGGACTGGCCTATGCCCGTCGTCGCGCCATGGCACACACCGCCGGTGAGCTAGTGGCTTTTCTCGATGACGATACCCTCCCTAGCTTGGACTGGGTGGCCCAGGTGTACAAGTTTGGTCAGCACCATTCCCAGGTAGGTGCCTATGGTAGCGCCATTACTGGCCATTATGAGAGTGAGCCACCGGCAGGGTTTGAGCGCATTGCCAGCTGTCTGGCCGTGATTCAGCGGGGGGATATCCCCTTTCAATACGATCCTAATCGCGGTATCTTACCTGCTGGAGCGGGCATGGTGATCCGCCGTCAGGCCTGGCTAGACTGTGTACCCACAGAGCCCGCCCTCAGCGGCGTCCGTGGCACCAGCTTACGGGCCAAAGGAGAAGATGTTGAAACCCTGAGCTACATTCGCCAGGGGGGCTGGCCCATTTGGCACAATCCTAAAATGCAGCTGACCCATTTGATTCCGGCCCATCGGCTACGCCCTGCCTATTTGCTCTATCTGTTTCAGGGCATTGGCGTCAGCCGCTATCCCCTACGCTGTCTTCACTACCACCCCTGGCAGCGTCCTTGGATGATGAGCCTGCACAGCATCAACGATCTGCGCAAGCTGCTGCTGCACATTCTTAAAACTCGACAGCTATGGTCCCTGGACATCGTTACCGCCTGTGAACGCACCCTGCTGATCTATAGCTGTATTAGTCCGCTCTATGGTCTGGTGCATTCCCAACGGATTGAGCGAGGTTTTTCTCTGTCAGATGACTTGGCTAGGTAGTCTTGGGTAATCCCAGGCAAACTGTCTTTAGACCTTTGGCTAGATTTTTAGCTAATTTAGCTTGCCAAAGCAAGACTTTTTGTTTCTGAAAAAGCATCAAAGGTCAGGCTTTCGAGGGTATTGCCGCAATAATGGCCATAGGTGCTCAGCTATAATGGCGTTGGCCATTTTTAACATTGACGCAGTCAGTCAGGCCCAGCGACGCTGCCCCATGCCTTTATGCCAGCTGCTCCTCTGCCTGAAAATGAAACTGACCGCTTGGCGGACCTGCGAAACTACAGGATTTTAAACACGCCGGCTGAGGATTCCTATGATCACCTGACTCAGCTGGCTGCCTATTTGTGTCAGACGCCGGTTGCCCTGATCAGTCTGGTGGATGAGCATCGCCAGTGGTTTAAATCTATTTGTGGTCTCACCATATTTGAAACCTCCAGAAAACAGGCATTTTGTGGCTACACTATTTTGGATAATGTGCCATTGATTATAGAAGATGCCACCACCGATAGCCGGGTTAGTGACAATCTGTTAGTGCAGTCCGAGCCCAAGATTCGCTTCTATGCAGGCATACCGCTAACGTCACCCCAAGGATATAATCTCGGTTCTCTGTGCGTGATTGATTTTGTTCCCAAACGGCTACACCCAAAACAAATTGACGGACTCAAAACCCTGGCATTTCAGGTGGTGCATCTACTAGAGGCCAAACTATTCTCCGAAAAGGTTGCCCACTATACCCAGGCTTTAGAGAAAGCACACGCTGAGGCGCTGCAGGCAAATCAGGCAAAATCTCAGTTTTTGGCCATGGTCAGCCACGACATTCGCACACCGCTGTACGGCATCGTTGGCACGTTGGATCTGCTAGCCGATTCCTCACTTTCGGCGCAGCAGCAACAATATGTAGCCACCGCCAACACGTCTGCTCAAATGTTGCACTCTATTATTAGCGATGTCCTTGACTTTTCAAAAATTGAGGCGAACAAGCTGCTCTTAACGCCGGTGCCTACATCGTTAACTACCCTATGCATGGCGATAGAAGAGGTTTTGAAAGATGAAATTGCCCAAAAACGGCTGCAATTTTTGATTGATATTGAGCCCGCTATCCCAGAGATGTTGCTAATCGATCAAAGTCGACTCTCCCAGGTTTTGCTCAATTTGTGCAGCAATGCGGTCAAGTTTACACCGATCAAGGGCTCAATTACCTTAAGCTGTTGTCTGCAGCAGCTCAATTCCGACACTGCCACCATCAGAATTAGTGTTGCAGATACCGGTATTGGCATTGCCACAGATCAGCAACAACAGGTCTTTTCACCCTTTGTGCAAGCTAACAACAACACCTATCAGGAGTATGGCGGTACCGGGCTAGGACTGGCGATTTCATCACGGCTGTTGGGGCTAATGCGATCGCGACTGCATCTCCAAAGTGCCCTGGGGGAGGGCTCCATTTTCTACTTTACCCTGGACTGCCCCAGGGCCGAGATGGCCCCCGCCAAGGTTCAGCCTCAATATCCCCTCCAGGATGCTCTACCGCGCTTGGACCACTCGCTGCGAATCCTGGTTGCCGAAGACAATCGTATCAATCAAAAACTTTTACAACACCTGTTGGAAAAAAACGGGTGTACCGTCAGTTTGGCTAGCGATGGGAAAGCGGCATGCCAGCAATTTCTAGCCCAGTCTTTTGATTTGGTGATCATGGACTTGGAGATGCCGATCATGAATGGGGAAGAGGCCGCCCAAGAGATTTTTAGCCATTGTCAACGGCGACAAAAACAGGTGCCAATTATTATCCTGACGGCCCATGCCGTTACGGAAACCCAGGAGCGGCTGCTGGGTAAGGGCGTCCATGGCTATTTGACCAAACCGATTCGAGCCGAAAGCTTGTTTCGTGCGATCGCAGCCGCAGTCACCTAGAAAGATGCGATCGCACCCAGGAGACAAAATTCAGCCAGCTCCTCACCTGTTGCCCATAAAAAAGAGGACGCCAGCCTACTCGTCGTCGTCCTCATCCTCATCATCCTGAGGATACTCAAAGCTATTAGACCGATTGGTCAGTACCGACTTACCGAGGCTCAGGGCGCGCTGAGCCTGTAGTTCTGCTTTCCGCTTCCAAACAGCGCGGTGCATGTTGCGCTTAGACTTGGATCGTTTCTTCTTAGGAACTGCCATGGACCTGGAAAAAGTTAAATAACCTATCGATCATAGACCAAAGTCGTGCGTAGCGCACAGATTCTAGAACGAGGAGTTTAGCAGCGCCTCTGCCCCACGATAGTATGTGGCCCAGTACTCAGTGATCGGCTGCTGGCTCCACTCCTGGCGACTGACTCGCAGTTTAAGGACCGGTACGGTCGCTGTACCATCGCTGCTTTCCGCCGTCACATCGATCACCACTTCGGTGATCAACAGATCCTGGTCAAAGCTGCGCTGCGCCCCCGCCCGGGCCGCCATATTCGCCCGCCGCAAGAGACTGCCGTAGGGCTCTTCATCCTCTAGGGTCAAAAATAGGCTCAATCGCGAGGTATAGGCATGGGCTGCCTTAGGCATAATCAGGGCCTCGGTGAGCCACAGTGCCCCTGATGTCCCCAGCAGCACGGTCAGCCCCAGAGGCGCAAACGAGGCCCCCAAGCGGCGCGCTAGGGGTCGACGGCGTCGACGCCTGGAATATGGACGGTAGAGGGAGGTCGTAGCCATGCACATAAATCAGGTGAACAACACCGTATGGATAGAACTGTAATATAAACTGCGTCCACGTCTAAAACCCTAGTTTCAGGAAAATACGGGCGCGGCTGAGCCAGACTATCGTCAAACTTTCCCACTTTTGTAACCTGAACGATCAGCTAAATCAAAGCTCCTAGGGCCACAATTGTGATTGGACAGTGCCATTGAACAGGGGGCTATTTGCTAAGTTGATCCTCGATCTGAGCGCAAGCGCCTCAACTTGCAGTACCATATGGCGCTGAATGCATCTGTTCTGTTTGCTATTCAATCTGTATCTGGTGGCTCAAAATGTCGACTTGCTGGGCAATTATTATCGGGATCAATCAGTATCAGGGGTTTCAGCCCCTAATGCAGGCTCAGAATGATGCGGTGGGTATCCGGCGATATCTGATTGACGATGCGGGTTTTGCGCCAGAAAACTGCATTTTACTGAGTGATTTGTCCACATCAACCGAGCAGGAAGCGGTCTACCCTGACCGAATGGCGATCAATGACTGGTTGGAGACAGTCTGTCAGGGACGGGTGCAAAAAGATGACACCCTGTGGTTTTATTTCAGCGGCTACGGGGCCCAGGCGGACAATAGGGACTATCTGATGCCCGTCGATGGCGATCCGGCCCAGGTCAAACAGACCGGGATTGCCCTGCAGGATGTGGTGAAATACCTCAAACAGGCACCCACTAAACATACAATGATGGTGCTGGATATGAACCGCAGCCAGAGCGCCCTGGCCGGTCAGGCGATTGGAGATCACGTGACAAAGCTGGCTAGCAAAGCGCGCATACCGCTGATGTTATCCTGCCAGCCGGATGAATTTTCCCATGAGACCCTGGCGGTACGTCACGGACTGTTTACGGCGGCGCTGCTGGAGGGGTTGCGCTACGACGGCTGTGCCACCCTCAGCCACCTGGAGCGGTACCTGATAGAACGGGTTCCTGAGCTGTGCGAACACCACTGGCGACCGATCCAAAATCCGGTGGTGATGCTGCCGGAGGAGAAAAAGTTTGAGATTCTCTGGCACCAGCGCAACGTCACCACTGCTGACCCCGTGGCTAAACCTGGGATTGATAGCCCGGGGGAGCCGCCCCCAGATCGCCCCCTAGATCGCTCCCCAGCCCCCTTGCCAGTTTCCCCCCTGCCAGACGCCGAAATAGACCCGTCGCCACCGGAAACAGCTGGCCTGATTCCAGACAATCCAGACGCGGATTTGGTGGAGACGCCGGAGCTGATTCCGGAACCCGTACCGGAGATGGATTTAGACGATTTGCCGGAGGAATCAGCTCAATCGCCGCTCCTGCTGGATGATGCTGACGACGATGTCTATGGGAGCAGTACCGTTGAGGATGTGCCGGATGAGCCGCCCCCGGTTAAGGGGCGCTCTTATGGGTGTTTGGGGCTGCTGGGGGCGCTGGGGGCTTTACTGCTGCTGTTAGCTGTGCTGTTTCGAAATCAGCCCCTGGTACAAACGGCTTTGCAGGATCGGGTTCCCCCTGAGTGGTTGGAGCGGGTGGGTCTCAACCGCGACGGGACCGACGAGCCCGATGAGCCCGATGGTACCGACGAACCCGATGGGACCGATGGGGCCGATGGGGCCGATGGGGCCGATGGGGCTGGAGCCATCCCTGACAATCCTGATGCTGATCCACCGGTTGGAATGGCTGAGACCGACAGTCCTGAGCCAGCGGCTGGAGACAGCGGGGAGCCAGCCGCGTCGGATACCGCCTCGGCTCCTGGTACGGCCGCCGCTGGGACCACAGCGGCTCCAGCTGGAGCCAGCGCTGCCCCCCAAGGGGCCAGCGACACGGCGGCCCTCTTGAATGAGGCCCGCCGGTCGCTGCGACCCAGTCAAGCTTCGGTGTTTGCAAGCGCGATCGCAACTGCCCGACAGATTCCGCCGGGCGATCCCAACTATGCCCAAGCCCAGGCAGACATTCAGCGCTGGAGCCGGGTAATCCTCGATCTGGCTGAGGGGCGGGCAGCCGAAAGTGAGCTTGACGCCGCCATCAATGCCGCCAGGCTGATTGCCACCGAACCAGCCAACGTCTATCAAGATGCCCAGGCGCGCATCGGTGTTTGGCAGGCCCGCGCTGAAACCCGAGAGTTGATCCGCGAAGCCCAAGCTATTCCCCGTACCGGTCAGGCCAGCACTTACCAAGAGGGCATTTTGAGGCTGCAGGCTGTATCAGCCGAGCAGCCCATTGAATATGCCGACGCCCAGCGTCTGATCGACGAGTGGAGTCAAAGAATGCTGACCATTGCCCAGGCTCGAGCCGCCCAGGGACAATATGATAGCGCCATTGAGGCGGCCGCTTTGATCCCGGAGGAAACAGCCGCCTACGACCAGGCCCAGAGTGAGATGCAGCGTTGGAGGGAGCAGTAAGCATGCCATCTAGACGTATTCCCCCCGGCCCCGGTCAAGAGTCCGTTTGGGACTATCCGCGTCCTCCGGCCCTAGTGGATAGCCCCCGGCGTATCCAAGTTGTGTTTAATAATCGAGTTATTGCCGAGAGCCAGCGCACCAAACGTGTCCTAGAAACCAGCCACCCGCCGGTCTACTACATACCACCGGCGGATATGGCCATGGACTGTTTTCAGTCGGCCCCTGGTACATCGTTTTGCGAGTGGAAAGGGCGGGCTCACTATTACACCCTGACCGTGGGCGATTGCGTGGCGGAGCGGGTTGCCTGGTACTACCCGACACCCACCGAACGGTTTGCATCCATTGCCAACTATGTTGCGGTATACCCGAGCGCCATGGATGCCTGCTATGTCGATGGTGAAAAGGTCCAGGCCCAGGCCGGGGACTTCTATGGTGGCTGGATCACAGCCGATATTGTCGGTCCCTTTAAAGGGGAGGTAGGCACCTGGGGCTGGTAGGGGCTAATCGCCCAGTACCCTTTTGGCATCACTGAGGATATCCACGATGGCCTGCAGCTTGGTTTCGAGGGTCTGTTTTTGCTTGATCAGCTGGTTGAGACGTTGATAGCGTGCGATCGCCATGCTCAGCACCGGCACCTGCTCCGGCGGACATGGTTCAGACTCGATTTGGCCACTGCTGTTTAGCTGACACAGGTAGTATCGGCTTTGCGGCGGCTGTGTATCCGTTGCCTCAGGCCCCATTTGTCTCTCTTGAGCCTGACCCGACATACTATTTTCTAGGGCCGACAGGTACTGCATCAAATCATCCGCATCGCCGTGACGAAATAAAGCGGCACTAAAAGACTGAGCATCGTTGCCAACGGACTGATTTGAATGTTGGGCTGCAGCGGTTAAGCTGGCCTCTGATGCTAGCCAGCCTGATACCACCGGACCTTCTGCGTAGACTTGATGAATTTCATGGGCCAGCTGTCGCAGCCGCCCCTGACAGCGCTGGACCTGCTTGTAAATATCCGTCAGCTCATTCAGGGCAATGGCCGGATTGACCTCATAGCGAAGACGGGTAGCTTCACCGGTGGGAGGAAGCTGGGGGACTTTCGAAGTAGACATTGCCTGGGCTACCAAACCGCCATTTGAGAGATGAGACGTACGCTTACCCTGATGGCATCAGCGGCCGCACAGCAGCCTGCTAAAGACCAATAGCCCTAGTATACGTTGGCTTTCTAGAAGCGCCACTGGTCTAGAATTGTCTTAACAAACCCTAGGCCATCCCTATGCCAATGGGACTACTGCCTGTCTGGGTAGGCAACATTTTTTGATGCGTGCCATTATAGGGATGAGGTGGCTGATACAGTCACTAATTTGGCTAGATCCACAGTCAAACCGTGTTAACAGTCGCTATTGGAGAGCCAGTGACACGGTTTGGAGAGCCAGCGACACGGTATAGCTATTCTCATCTGGGTATTGACGTATGCGATTACCTCCATCTATCCGATATTTGCCCTCTCGCCTGCAGGCCCTATCAAATCCGTGGCTGTGGCTGGGTCTAATGGTCACGGGGATTATAGGCGTATATGCCCTGGAGTATCGTCGTAACCCTGGTCAGCTGCCCTGGCA
Organism: Cyanobacteria bacterium P01_H01_bin.26; assembly: GCA_038748225.1. Classification (GTDB taxonomy): domain Bacteria; phylum Cyanobacteriota; class Cyanobacteriia; order Phormidesmidales; family Phormidesmidaceae; genus Leptothoe. The sequence goes on from JBCDJC010000071.1 coordinate 8,335, forward strand.
AGCTGGGGCAGCTGATCCTAGCCGTACAGCTGAGGCCACACCAACTGATGTACTACTGGAGTCCCTGACCCCTGAAGAGCGGGCGGTAGCGTCCGAAATAGACAATATTGAACTGCTACTGGCCCAGCTCGATGCCAATGTCTCTGCTCTTACGACCGGTGGGGAATCTAGCGCGGCGGCGGCTCTCAATGCCTCGCCCTCAGGCACAGGGGCGGCTGGTTCAACAGAAATCGATGAGTTTGTTGGGGAGTCTAGCGTTGCCCGCTTAAATCGCTACATCGACGAATATCGCTTCTTGGGCACCAGTGCAAGCGGTGCCAATGTCCAGACGGTCGAGCCTCAGCCATCTGCTCAAGCATCACAGTCCCAACCTGAGCAGACTGAGCAGGCTCAGATAGTCCACGCTTTAGCAGATGCACTGGCCCGTCAGCAGGCCGAGCAGACGCCATCTCCGGAGGTAGCGTCTGAAGCCAACACGGAGTCTGGACAGTTGTCCACGGAGAATGGTAACTCCGCCCCAACGGATACAGCCGAAACGCCGGTCTTTGGCCAGACTGGTGTGGTACCGGGTAGCCTAGACGGGCTTAATCAGTCATTTATTCGGACAACGCCCAACATGTCACCCCCACCGGGGACAACCGGATATGTGGCACCGACATCGCTGTCGGATTTTAACCGACTCAACCAGCCAGCGGATACAAATCCGTTTGTAACTCAGCCGTCATCCGGTTCGTTTGGCAGTCCATCCCCAGCCGCTGTACCGACCCCCGATCGGACCCAGGTTTTGCCACCTGTCCAGGACCCAATTGTCACACCGCTGGCCGATCCCAGATTTGATGGCTCTCAACAGGCGGCTCCCAACCAGCCGCGCAATGCTTGGGAATCGTTTTTTGATTGAGGGATAAGGGTTGTTAAGTCCTAAAGGCTGTCGCTGGAGAGACGTTGCCTGCAACGTTTTTCACCGGTGGAGCTTAATAACTTTTGTTGCTTCATGCCCCTCGGGGCTTGTACCAAGGCGGAGAAAATAGAGAGCTACCCATGGCAAAACAAAAGGGTAAAAAGACCGGTCAGGCCACCAATCGAGTTGTGTATTCAGAATTTGGTCAAAATCCAGCCCTGGCTCGGGCTGTACCCGATCGGCCACCGGCAGACCAGGACCTGCGGGTTGAAGTGACTGGCAAGGGCCGTAAGGGAAAAAAAGTGACTGTCATTAGCGGTTTTCAGCATACGCCCGACACCCTGACAAAGCTGGCTAAGACCCTCAAAGCCCATTGCGGTTCCGGGGGAACGGTAAAGGACAACACCATTGAAATTCAAGGGGAGCACGGCCCCAAGCTGGTGGCGCTCTTGCTTGATAAGGGCTATCGTGCTAGGCGAAGCGGTGGCTGATGTAGCGTCTGTGGTTCTTTTGTGGTTCTCTCCAGGGTCTTGAAAAAAAAGATTATTAGGTATGCTCTACTAAGCGGCCTAATCTGTCTGTGGATCGTGCTGTTGGGGGCACCGTTACTCGCAGCCGACTGGCGGCAGCAGCCCTGTGTGATCGCCCTTAGCCAGCGCCAAATCCTGGATGTGGAAACGGTGCGCTACCAGGCGCAGCCGATTTCGCAACAGCATTTTGCCGCCGCCGTACTCAAGGCATTTCCAGGTAAATTTGCAGCGGCCAATGCGGCCCTGGGTCTGACCTTTGACGGTGAGACTGAGGTCGATCAGCTACTGATGGCTGCCCTGGGGGAGGTGACTGGTGGTGGGCGGTTTATTTTGCGATCGCAGGCCCTAGCCGTCCTTACCACTGGAGCCGCCCTCCCCTACCAGGTTGATGCCACCCGCCTGCTGCAGGCCACCTTTCGCGATAGCCTACTGATTCCCAGCGATAGTCGAGAAGGTGTGGCCGCTGCCCTGGCCCAGGGGGTAATTCCATCGGGGGGCAGTGGGTCCAGCGGCCGACCACGGCTCAATCCTAACCGCAGCGCCTCCTATGGGATGGCGGCCAGCCTTCTATGCGCTGCCAGTCCTGATGTAGCGGTGGCGGCGCTCGTGCCAGAGCGGGTACAGCCCGGTGCGATCGCCCCCGGTGCAGCGCCCCAGCAGGAGATTCGCGGAGTGTGGATGACCAACATTGACAGCCAGGTACTGTTTGCCCGTGACAATCTAGTATCAGGATTGGAGCGATTGGCCGGGCTCAATTTTAATACGGTGTATCCCACGGTATGGAACTGGGGCTATACCCTCTATCCCAGCGCTGTGGCCAGGCGTACCTTTGGCTACAAACAGGGGCTATACCCCGATGTGGACAGCACCGGCCAGCGCAACGAAACCTTAGAAAATGCCCAGGGCGATCGCGACATGCTGCTGGAGCTGATCGACCTGGCCCATCCCCTGGGGCTGCGGGTAATTCCCTGGTTTGAATTTGGATTTATGGCCCCGGCCGACTCGCCCTTGGCCCTGGCCCATCCAGACTGGCTCACCCAAAAAGCCGACGGTACCACAGTCAATGCCGAAGGCATCCACGACCGAGTGTGGCTCAATCCCTTCCACCCCGAGGTGCAGCAGTTTATCCTCGACCTGATTAGCGAGCTGATGGCTAATTATCCGGTGGATGGGTTTCAAGTCGATGACCATTTTGGTCTACCGGCCGCCTACGGCTACGATCCCTACACCGTTGGTCTATACCGTCAGGAGCACGGCGGTCAGCCACCACCAGCGGATATTTACGATGGGGAATGGACCCGTTGGCGAGCAGGCAAGATTACGGACGTCATGGAGCGTACCTTTGAGGTGGTCAAGGCGCGACGACCGACGGCAATTCTATCGGTGTCGCCTAACCCCCATGAGTTTGCCTATCAGTATTTTTTGCAGGACTGGGATACCTGGGTAAACCGGGGCTACGTGGAAGAGCTGATCATTCAGCTCTACCGCAGCGACCTGGGTCGATTTGTGTGGGAAATGAACCGGGCCACCGCCCAGGCGGCCCGCCGTCATATTCCAACGGCGGTGGGTGTGCTGAGCGGTTTGCGGGGACGGCCGGTACCGATGGAGCGAATTCAAGCCCAGGTGGCGGCTGTTCGCGATCGCAGCTACGCCGGTGTTTCATTTTTCTTCTATGAGTCGCTGTGGTGGTCAAATACCGAAACCTTAGACCAGCGTCTGCAGTCCCTACGTCAGCTTTTTCCCCAGAAGGCTATTGCTCCCCAGGTGTAGCTGGCCAACCAACTCCCAGGCATTAGCTGTGCTGCCGGTTCAGGTGTTGGTTCTGGAACTGGCTCGGGTGTTGGTTCGGGCGTTGGTTCAGGTGTCGGTTCGGGCGTTGGTTCAGGTGTCGGTTCAGGTGTCGGTTCTGGGACTGGCTCGGGTGTTGGTTCGGGCGTTGGTTCTGGAACCGGTTCGGGCGTCGGTTCCGGGGTGACAACGGCCTCGTGCAACCGGTTTACCTGAACTTCAGTTTCCAGCTCAACGGGCTCGATAACATTGAGCGTTGCAGGGGTTTCAAAGCCATTCTCCGCCGGGGCCTGGAATGTTTCTGGCGGCGCTGTTTCCACCGGAACAGTGGGTTCAGGTACGGCCTGGGTAGGAGGCACAACCGGCTGATTGAGCGCCTCGGGTACGACCGGTTCGGGGGCCGGTTCTGGGACCGGTGCGGGCTGCTCCACCGGCTGAGTTGGAAGCGGTGGCTTGACAACGGGGTCAGGCGTGATCGGTTCAACGGGAGCGGGTGGCTCCACCGGCTCGGGGGGAACCTCAGTTGGGGGGTCAGGAATAGGCGTGATGGGAGGTTTGGTAGGAGGGTCAACGTTAGGAGGGTCAACATTGGGGTCCTCACCTGGACCCACCGCCGGTGTGCCGGGTTGGGTGGGTGGTTCCTCTTCTACTGGCTGAGCCGGTGACGGCTGGTCCGGTGCCACCGGCCCGGGAGAGCGAACTGGAGCCGGAGCTGGTTGTCTGACCGTGGCACTAACTACGCTGCCCTCGGCAATGCCATTGTTGCGTTGTAAAAAAGCCGCCGCCGGTGACATGGCAAAGTCAGGAATGGTGGTAACCGCAGTGTTGACAGCCGGTCTGGCGGAGAGAAATGCTGGATTTTCGATCACGCCATCCTGGTCGCCAAAGCTTTCCTGCTGATCCAGGGCGTCTAAAATTTCTTGCCGAACCGCATCGAGGTCAGCATCCCCTGTAAATGCCTCAGGATTGTGTAGCTGCAGGTCAGCCACCAGACTGCTGGTGTTATAGAACTTTTTGAGATCAAAGGAAAACCGCTCTATGGGCTGATTTTCTCGCAGCACGGCCATTTCGCCAGCATACAGCGGTCTTTGCTCGGACCCATTCTGGTTAAAGGCCGTCATCGGCCCGTCGGGATTGTTGGTGAGGGCACCGATAATAGTGGTACCGGTTTCAGGAACAAATCGAACAAACAGTGCGGACCCATGGATGCCAGTCACGGCGTTGGGGGTTTGAATCGTGGTCCCCCCCTGCCCAGGTGGGATTAGCAGTAATACAGTACCGTTGGAAAGGCGAAAATTGCGGGTGTTGGGGGTAAATCGAAAAACAGCTCGTTCGCCAATGCGGGCCAGGGACCCATCGTTAAAGCGCAGCTCTGCGCGAGCGTTGCGAGATGTGCTCAGGGCATCGTCAATACCTAGAACATCCGAGACGTAGGCTCTCCGAGACCGGCCATTGGTAAACAGCTGTACCTGGTTGCGAACAAGCTCCACCTTGGCCCAGTTAAGTGTGGACTGAGCACTGGCGTACCGGGGTAGCAACAGTAGCATGCCAACAGATGCGCCCACCAGCGATAGCCAGCGGCCAGCGGTCGCTATTTTCGATTTTTCCATTACAGTCAGATTGTGAACCTAAGCAGTTAATATCGATTACCCAAGCACCCCAGGCCAACCTCGCCCCAGGCATATATCTGCCCCTGGCATACCTCTAAAGATTGAGTTGTTGTGGTTCCGGTTGGTCAGCCGTGGTTGTGAGATGCATTGCCCCTGTGCACATGTTCCTGATGCACCTGTAAATTTATGCTATCCGTGTTGTTCACTAAGGTGGGCAAGATTTGATGAAGTGTGTAGCGCCAGGACCGGTCTTTCTTTAAAGATTTTACGTTTGTGCTAAAAATCTTCCAGCAGCGGACCTAGCCGGTTAAGAACGGGATCAACCGGGGCAGCGGGGGCTTGAGTGGTGGCGTCTGGCTCTGCTGGAGAAGCTGTTGGTGCCGATTGGCTAAAGGCTGCTTTAATGCTGGTCTCGTCTTCTAGGGCGGCTACCCTTGCACCAAGCTGGGCAATCTGGTGCTGTAGCTCCATAAACAACAGCACGGACTGGGTGGGTTCTCGACTCAGTAAATACTGATGCAGTGCCTGCTTACACAGATCGCTAAAACTTTGCTGGTGCTGAGACTGTTGGGTTGCGATCGCATCCAACAAAGCTTGGTCTCCCTCGCTATCATCGAAGGAAACGCTCTTACGGATGGATTTAGCAGCCATGTTTAGTCGGGAGAAAACACTGCCCCTAATAACGCACAGCTAGGGGTAGCCCGTCAATCTAGCCAGCCGCCGTCAGATTAGCCAGCTGAGCTTCACCGTAAATGTATTGACCCAGCGCGTTGGCCTGCCGCGATGGCTTGGCCAAGTGCCCCTTGAGCTTAGCCTCCTTTAATAGAGGGCGCAGCTCGCTCCAGAAAAATTCGCCGCCGCCGCCCGTGACAATGACATCGGTAGCCCGCTCCGGCAGCCAGCTCATCAGCCGTTGGGATAGCTCACGGGCAAAACTCTTACGCAGGCTGGGCAGCATTTCATCTAGATCCGTTGGCCGAGCGGCCCCCTTAGGACGATAAAACCGTTCCCCTTCAGCCTTGTGCACAGCCGCAATCAGCGAAAGAGACTGACTGTCGGCCCCATCAATCTGCGCTGCCACCCGCTCATAAAACTGAGCCATACCAAAGGACTCACTCTGGGATGCCCCCCGCGCAAACCGAAACCGATCAATAGCCAAAAAGTCAGTGGTTTGGTGACCAATATCCACAATTGCCACCGAAAGACTAGGAAAGTCAGGACTAGAGGTGCGCTTACCCTGGGCTTCGCTCCAAATCAGACTGCCGTAACCCTCCGGCATCACCCAAACCTTCTCCACATTAATTTCCATTGACTGTCCCCGGTAGACCATGACATGGGGGGAACTCAAAAGGCTCATGATCTCCGACTTTTCACTGTCAAACTGCTCCTGGGAATGGTAAGGCAAACCCAGCACAATACCAATCGTGCCCTTTAGACCAAAGTAGCCGACACAGGCTAGGGTTTTCACCAGGGCATCATCCACCTTTGACTGCCCCACCCCTAGATCAGCTCCAAAATCAGCTGCCAGCTGGCCAACAGCGTAGCCCTTGCCCTGGTATTCCAGCCACATGTCCAGCAGCGGGTCGCTAGGCTGCGACTCAAACCCACCCCGCCGTACCTGCTCCACCGTCAGATGGGCAACATTTGCAGGGATTAATGCAACATCACTCTGACTGCGCTTAATGCAGGTTTTAGTGGCGGTACGACCCAGGTCAATACTGAGGAGCTTCATCTTATGAGTAGGCATAACGCGAATTAGGGGCTAAAAAACCTTGAACAACAGATAAGGAATCAAGATAGATACTACTGTGAAGAAGGCAGCATTCAACTATCCCACAGCAAAGCGACGGCTCAAGTTCTGATACATCATGCCGTAACCCCGGTTTACCATGGGTCGTCTTCGTGACAAAGCTGCCATTGAAATTAGTTAAGAAATATCAGAAAAAAGTATCAAACCGTTTGTATGGTTCAATTGTACTATACAGCACAAAATCCATTATGCAGGCGACAAAACATTAGCACCCCGGTCGTAAATGGCACTCCACATACATTCAGGTGGAGTTTAAAGAAAACCTATGAGTCCGTCCCCCTTTTAGAAAATACTGTCTACGCTGGTAGCCAAGACAGCGCCCCTGCCATGTCCAAGTTGAACTTTACGTTTTTCTCTACGAAGGATTCAGGTTCTGGATGTGGCCACAATTTAGACAGTAGGAAATAGGTTATGGCACAAAGTTTTGGAGTAATTGGACTGGCGGTGATGGGGGAAAATTTAGCCCTCAACGTCGAGCGCAACGGTTTTCCGATTTCTGTTTACAACCGATCCCCTGAGAAAACCCAGGCCTTTATGGCCAATCGAGCCGTTGATAAAAATGTTGTAGCCGCCTATTCCTTAGAGGAGTTTGTGGCTTCCTTAGAGCGTCCCCGCCGGATTTTGCTGATGGTCAAAGCCGGTCGACCGGTGGATGCCGTTATTGACCAGCTCATGCCGCTGCTTGATCCCGACGATATGGTCATCGACGGTGGCAACTCCTTATACGAGGATACCGAACGTCGTGTCAAGATCTTAGAGGGCGCAGGCTTCCGTTTTATCGGTATGGGTGTGAGCGGCGGTGAGGAAGGTGCCCTCAATGGTCCTAGCCTGATGCCCGGTGGTACCCGCGCTGCCTACGAGTCCATTGAACCCATTGTCCAAAAAATTGCCGCCCAGGTGGACGACGGTCCCTGTGTTACCTATATTGGCCCCGGCGGTGCTGGTCACTATGTCAAGATGGTGCACAACGGCATTGAGTATGGCGACATGCAGCTCATTGCCGAAGCCTACGACCTGATGAAGAATGTGTTGGGTCTTAGCCATGAGCAGCTCCACGAGGTCTTTGCCCAGTGGAATACCACCGAAGAGCTGGACTCCTTCTTGATTGAAATTACGGCTGATATTTTTACTAAGACCGAAGGTGATACGGCCCTAGTAGAAAAAATCTTGGACGCAGCCGGTCAAAAAGGCACCGGTCGCTGGACAGTCATGAACGCCTTGGAAATGGGTGTTAGTATTCCCACCATTACGGCGGCGGTCAATGCTCGAATTATGTCATCGATTAAGGATGAGCGGGTGGCGGCGTCGACGCAGATTAGCGGTCCCGATGGGAAGATTACGGAGAACACTACCCTGTGGATCAACAAGATTCGCGATGCCCTGTATTGTTCAAAAATTTGTTCCTACGCCCAAGGTATGGCCCTGTTGCGTAAGGCATCGGATAATTTTGACTATGACTTAGACCTGGGCGAATGCGCGCGTATCTGGAAAGGAGGGTGTATCATTCGCGCCAGATTCCTAAACAAAATCAAACAGGCATTTACTGAAAATCCTGCCCTGCCCAACTTGCTGCTGGCCCCTGAATTTAAGCAAACGATTCTAGACCGGCAGTCGGCCTGGCGGGATGTGGTGGCAATGGCGGCCCAGTATGGTGTGCCGGTACCTGCTTTTAGCGCGTCACTGGATTACTTTGACAGCTATCGCCGGGCGCAGCTACCCCAGAATCTTACCCAGGCCCAGCGGGACTACTTTGGTGCCCACACCTACCAGCGTGTAGATCAAGAGGGTACATTCCACACCGAGTGGACCAAGGAAACGGCTGCGGTTTAGTGGGTTGTTGTCTGAGAATCTGATTCCTTAACTTAAAGGCTCAGCGAAAACAACGCTGGGCCTTTGTTGACGATAGGGAAAATCTCTGGCTAATAGCCGTGGTCCAGAGATCTCACCCCACGGGGCCCTCACAAAGCGATTTGTGATCGCTCGAAATAACCGGATTTGGTTAATTTAGCGGCATTTAATACGGTTAATCTCTATGACTGGTGCTATTCAAACTGTTATTACCCCCCATGTTCAGGACCTGGGTGGATTTCAGGCTCGGCGGCTGTTGCCCGATGACGCGCGTACAATGGTGGGGCCATTTATCTTTTTTGACCATCTGGGACCAGCGGTTTTCCCGCCTGGTCAGGGAGTTGATGTGCGCCCCCATCCCCACATTAACCTGGCGACAGTAACCTATCTGTTTGAGGGGGCTTTACTCCACCGCGATAGTTTGGGAACAGTTCAGGAGATTCGCCCCGGTGAGGTGAACTGGATGACGGCTGGCCGGGGAATTTCCCATTCGGAACGTTCACCGGAGTGCGATCGCACCCTTAAATCCACCCTCCACGGTATTCAAACCTGGGTCGCCCTCCCGGAGGAGGCCGAAGAAACTGACCCCAGCTTCCACCACCATCCGGTGATGCCCACCTGGGAAACCGGCGGCGTGGTCATTACCCTAATTGCCGGGGAAGTTGATGGACGCGTTTCTCCGGTCAAAACCTTTTCCCCCATTCTTTATCTGGATATTCAATTTCCTCCGGGGGGCCGCTTTACACTGAACGCTGACCATGGCGAGCGAGCCGTGTATGCCGTGACCGAGGGACTGACGGTGGATAGTACCCCCTTAGACCAGCATAGGCTAGCCGTCCTAGAGCCCGGCTGTGCCATCGACATTATCGCCAGTACCCCAGGCCGCTGTATGGTCATCGGTGGCGAGCCGCTGGGGGTACGGCACAAATGGTGGAATTTTGTATCTAGCCGACCGGAGCGGATTGAGCAGGCCAAACAGGACTGGAAAGACTGGAAATTTGGCCAGGTTCCTGACGAAACCGAGTTTATTCCCCTGCCTGATTAGGCTAGAGTCGGGCGGCAAAAAGCGCAGTCAATAGACTGTCGGTGACAACATCAAAGTGACGATAGTCTGCCAACCCCCTAGAGACCAGCATCGCCCCTTCCAGGGCAGCTAAAAATGTGGTGGCCCAGGTCTTGGCATCCGTCTCCGCAGGCAATTCCCCAGCAGTAACGCCCTGGTGAATGACCTGGGCCAGCCACCGCTGCTGCTCATTAAAAAAACGGGCCACCTCTACCTTGACCTCCGGGGGAATGGTATCCACTTCACCCGCGAGCATACCGCACATGCAAAGCCGCTCTCGCTCCACCAGCGTGTCGCGAAATAGGGCCGCATAGCTGGTCAACCGAGACCGGGCACTATCCGCGATGAGCGAGTCTAACGCTTGGGAAAAGCGATCGCAATATCTCGCTGTCACCGCCTGTCCCAAGTCCCCTTTGGTCGGAAAATGATAGTGAATACTGGCGCTTTTAATCCCAATGGCGGCGGCAATGTCGCGGTAGCTAAACCCGTTGTACCCCCGAGTTTGGATCAAATCCTGAGCCACAGCCAGAATCTCATCGGACCGGGATAGGGCTGTTTTTTGGGCGTTGGGCCGGACGTTAGACATAAAGATAGCAAGCTTAGAGACTTCCATACTATCGTGAAATTCATCTATCTAGTAGTTGATAGAGATTGACATAATCCACGACGCGATTTAGCTTAAATATGTATCTACCTAGTAGTTGATAGATAAATGAAATGCGATTTACAAACAAAGTAGCGGTGATTACTGGCGGCGGTTCGGGTATTGGTCAAACAGCCGCCCAGCGTTTGGTCAAGGAAGGGGCCTGTGTCGTCATTAATGGACGCACGGCAGAAAAGTTAGCCGCAACGGCCCAGGCCATTGATCCCACCGGTAAACGAGTGGCAATCTATCCCGGAGACATTGGCAAAACAGAGGTGGCAAACGGATTAATAGCCTTTGCTGTGGAAAGATTTGGGGGCGTAGATATTTTGCTAAACAATGCTGGCATATTTGCCCCCAAGCCTTTTTTAGAGCACACCGAATCAGAGTATGACCGCTTTGTAGACACTATTTTGAAGGGCAAGTTTTTTACCGCCCAGGCCGCCGCCAAAGCTATGCAGCAGCGTGGGGGTGGCGCAATTGTACAGACAGGCTCCATGTGGGCGCTACAGGCCGTGGCGGCAACGCCATCCAGCGCCTATTCTGTTGCCAACGCGGGGGTACACCAAATGGTAAAAAATCTTGCCATGGAGCTGTCCGGTGACCACATTCGGATCAATGCTGTGGCTCCAGCTGTGATAGAAACACCGGTCTATGGCACTTTTATGAGCCCAGAACAGGTGGCGGAAGTATTGCCCTCATTCAATACGTTCCATCCCCTGGGACGCAATGGCCAGCCCGACGATGTGGTCAACGCCATTCTCTTTTTAGCCTCTGAAGACGCCGCTTGGATTACTGGCACGGTCCTACCGGTGGATGGCGGGGTAATGGCGGGGCGCTGATAAATCTTTGTATTTCGACGAGCGCGCTATACTAAGGTGCAGTCTGTCCCTACACGTTAGGAGTTGACCCCCTATAACTGAGTCGGTAACCCTGATTGCTACATCCCCACAGCCGTAGGGAATGCATCCTTAAAGTCTGATCAGGATTGAGAATTTAATCGGGCTCTACTTCTTGCCATGCAGGCGTTCCATGAAACGCCTGTGCAGGTGTAGTTTGTCGGTCTTATACAATCCTTATCCCTAAACACATCATTCCTCTACGGCGAGGGTCTACCGGTTGTCTGGTAGACCCTCAAGTTCATTTGACCTAGAGGAATTAAAACCAGTGAAATTAGCTGATCTAGGCTGGAGCGATACTTTCGCCCACAGCTTTGCACCCTACGCGATTCAGGGTTATCGTGTTGGACGGGTTGCCGTGGTTCACCGCAGCCAGTACCATCTCTACACCGAGCAGGGCGATCTGAGCGCCGCGCTGACCGGCAAATTTAGACATAATGCCCAAACGCCCATGGACTTTCCAGCAGTGGGGGACTGGGTGGTTATTCAGGTCCATCTCGAAACAAAACAGGCGCTGATTGAGGCGGTGCTACCCCGTCAAAGTCAGTTCTCTCGCCAGGCGGCGGGCACCCGTACGACCGCTCAAATTGTTGCAGCCAATATCGATACTCTCTTTCTCATCAGCGGATTGGACCAGGACTTTAATCTGCGTCGGATCGAGCGATACCTGGTGATGGCGTGGGAAAGTGGGGCAAACCCGGTGATTATTTTGAATAAGGCCGATATCTGTCAGGAGCTTGCCCAAAAATGCCGGGCCGTGGAGAATGTTGCCATGGGTGTTCCCATCATTACCCTGAGCGCCCTGCATCACAATAATCTAGAGGCACTCAATCCCTACCTGATACCAGGCCACACCGTTGCTTTGTTAGGTTCCTCTGGCGTGGGTAAGTCGACCCTGACTAACCAGCTGATGGGCCATGACCTGCAGGCGACCCAAGCTGTCCGCTCAGACGACAGCCACGGTCGCCATACGACAACATCCCGTACCATGCTGCGCTTACCAACCGGCGCTCTTTTGATCGATACCCCTGGCATGCGGGAACTGCAGCTATGGCTAACGGAGGATAGTGTAGAAGAGACATTTGCCGATATTGAGAGCCTGGCCCAAAGCTGTCGTTTCCGTAACTGTCAGCATCAGTCAGAACCGGGCTGTGCCATCCAAGCTGCCCTGGCTACAGGAGAGCTATCGGATAAACGTTTCAACAGTTATCAAAAGTTGCAAAAAGAGCGGGCCTATGTACACCGACAACAAAATCGGCAAGCCCAGGCTAACTCTAAGGCCCGCTGGAAAAAAATCACCAAAACCATACGCCAGCAGAAAAAATCGCAAGAATAAAAATAAATCTGAGAAGGGCCTGACCTAGGGGATCTGCCAAAAAATACAACCCCCGGAGTAGTGTGGGGAAAGGTTAAAGGGAAAGGGGAAAGGAGCTATTGGCGGGTACCTTATTTACCAGCAAGTCCTAGGCGGACACAAACGTAGAGCGGGCCATTCGTTAGGTTCAGCTGTGGCAACCGGCTAAATGCATTTAGCCGGTTGCTGCGCCCATCGCCGTTGCCACTGGCGAGCCTTGGGCTGCAGCTCTACTCTTGTCCCAACCCCTCAGAGCGCTGCTCGCTCTCTTGCTTTAGAGCCGCCAGAGTCTCTCCCAAAAGATATTGATACGTACTAGAGAATAGCCCCAGGGCATCGTTCCCCCCCTCTGGCTCCACCGCAACCTCCTGGGTTAAAAGTACCTGGGCTGATTCTGCTTCAGCATTAATCGGCTCCAGCTGCCACATCCCTTGTAAAGCAGCTACATCTCCCTCAACCAGGCTAAAGTCAATGTGCTGAGGATAGCTCAGGACAGATTCAACCACAATCCGGCTGCGGTTAGTAATAAATAGAATATCAACCACATTGAGCTGCTCATAGACGATGCGATCGCCGGATGCATCCAACACCTGGCTCGCTTCAACGCTGGGTAAGAACTGTTCAAAATTGTCGTAGTCTGTCACTACCTCCCAAACAACACCAACGGGGGCATTGATCAAAATACGCCCCGTAAACTCACCGTCGCTGCCTGACACGGTAGCGTCTCCGCCCTGCAGGGTTGTTTGCTCTTCAGTCGGAAGCTGTTCTAGCGGTCCGCTCTCCTGGGCCATTGTCGGGAGCGCGATGGCGGCGGTGAGGGCGAGGGCGGCCGTCCAACGGCCTAGGGGTTGCAAAGGATAGGGAATGTGGAGGGACATCACAGGTAAGGGGGTACGGCTAGGGCAAAGGCTGGGATTTGAGCACACCTGGGTGGAGAACAAGCAGCGCCCCCAGTCTAGCCCCATATTCGCCGGTGGGCTAACTGGGGGGCTTCAAATCCGCAACAGGAGCGGGCAGCTAAGACTTCATCCCCGGTGCGGCAAAACTAACAAGCCGTTGAATGGCTATTTCGATCTCTTCTGGCGATTTTCCCTGGAGCATGGCATCGGGCTGATCGGCGGCGCATAGCACTCGAATCAGCATGGCGATCACCA
>JBCDJC010000072.1:0-21903 GCA_038748225.1 Cyanobacteria bacterium P01_H01_bin.26
GAATTTGCGGCTCCCAAACCCATAAAATTTATCACTACTAGATCTTTACCCAGAGTTTAGAAGGTGAAGCATTCCTACCGTGGGTTTGCTACTCTAGGTAAAACATTTTTTACAGGACCCCTAAATAAGTGTCGGCCCCCTTGATCCGTGGCGTCTCTCAGGTGCCCCTGGCGTTAGCCAATTTAGCAAGCAACTCGCTGGAATAATAAAACTACATCTACCTTCCCTGTCCACCTTGTTTCAGGATCGATTCGTGACTGCAAAAACTCCCGCCATCACCGACACAGTATCTGCTAAGCCTCCTGAGTTTAACCGCCAGATGCTAATTATTCTTGACTTTGGTTCCCAATATTCTGAACTGATTGCCCGTCGTATTCGAGAAACCCAGGTTTATTCAGAGGTACTGTCCTATCGCACATCCGCTGAGAAAATTCGTCAGCTAAATCCCCAGGGTATTATTCTTTCCGGTGGTCCAAACTCTGTGTATGCCGACCATGCCCCTAAGTGCGACCCTGCCATTTGGGAGTTGGGAATCCCTGTTTTGGGCGTGTGCTATGGCATGCAGCTCATGGTACAGCAGCTTGGAGGGCAGGTGGAAATCGCCAAACGAGGGGAATATGGCAAGGCCTCCCTCCACATTGATGATCCGACCGATTTGTTAACCAACGTCGATAATGGCTCCACCATGTGGATGAGCCATGCTGACTCAGTCACTAAGCTCCCCCAGGGGTTTGAGGTACTAGCCCACACGGACAATACCCCCAGTGCCGCTGTTGCCAACCACGAAAGAGGCTTTTACGGCGTTCAGTTTCATCCAGAGGTGGTGCATTCTGTTGACGGTCAGGCCCTGATTCGTAATTTTGTTTATCATATTTGCCAGTGTGAGCCCACCTGGACCACCGAGGCTTTTGTCGAGGAAGCTATCCGCGAAGTTCGCGCCAAAGTGGGTAGTAAGCGCGTCCTTTTAGCCCTTTCGGGAGGCGTTGATTCCTCGACTCTGGCATTTTTGTTGCACCAGGCCATCGGCGATCAGCTTACCTGTATGTTTATTGACCAGGGATTTATGCGCAAGGGGGAGCCCGAGCGTCTGGTCGACTTTTTCGACAAACAGTTTCACATCAGGGTGGAGTACGTCCAGGCTCGCACCCAATTCCTAGAAAAAATCAAAGGCGTTACCGATCCAGAAGAAAAGCGAAAGCGCATCGGTCATGAATTTATTCGCGTTTTTGAAGAAGAGTCCAAGCGGCTTGGACCCTTTGACTACCTGGCCCAAGGCACCCTGTATCCCGATGTGATTGAATCTGCCGATACTAACGTAGATCCCAAAACCGGTGAGCGCGTGGCGGTTAAGATCAAAAGTCATCACAACGTTGGCGGTCTGCCTCAGGATCTGCGGTTTAAGCTAATAGAACCCCTGCGGAAGCTATTTAAAGACGAGGTCCGTAACGTGGGTCGTTCTGTTGGCCTGCCGGATGAGATTGTCCGGCGTCAGCCTTTTCCTGGACCGGGTCTTGCCATTCGTATCCTGGGTGAGGTGACCCCGGAGCGATTAAATATTTTGCGCGATGCTGACTACATCGTGCGCGAAGAGATTCGCAATCGGGGCCTATATCATGACTTCTGGCAGGCATTTGCGGTACTGCTGCCGGTACGTAGCGTTGGGGTCATGGGGGATCAGCGCACCTACGCCTATCCGATCGTGCTGCGTTTTGTCAGCAGTGAAGATGGCATGACCGCTGACTGGTCTCGCCCCTCCTACGATCTCCTAGAGGTGATTTCTAATCGCATCGTCAATGAGGTTGAAGGGGTTAATCGGGTGGTTTACGACATTACGTCTAAACCCCCTGGCACTATCGAGTGGGAGTAATGCCTCTGAGCGCCCTGGTTGCTTGAGTCAAGAGGGTTTGTGTAGATCCATCCCATGGGACCAGACAGCCGGGGCGCTTTTGATTAGGCGGCGGCCTCCTTAGGCCGAGCAAAAATCATGCGGCCTGCTGAGGTTTGCAACGCCCCTGTCACCACAACTAGAACATTGTTGCCAATGTAGCCCTTGCCGGCTTCTACCACCACCATGGTGCCATCGTTTAGGTAGCCTACGCCCTGGGCATTTTCCTTGCCCTCTTTGAGAATCTTGATCTCAATATCATCCCCCGGCAGGTAGGCCGGACGAATAGCCTTGGCAAGGTCGTTAATGTTGAGCACCGCCACCTGCTGTACCCGCGCCACTTTGCTGAGGTTATAGTCGTTGGTCAACAGCATGGCATTCATTTCCTGGGCTAGCTTGACTAGCTTGGCATCCACCGTGCCCACATCGGTATAGTCCGCCGGATCTACCACCACCCGTTCGGGATAGGCAGCCCGCAATCGGTTGAGAATATCCAACCCCCGTCTACCTCGGACCCGCTTTTGGTCATTGGCGGCGTCGGCTACGGCCTGCAGCTCCTGTAAAACAAACTGGGGCACAACAATCCGACCTTCGAGAAAGTTGGTTTCCAATAGCCCCTCAATGCGACCATCAATGATGCAGCTGGTATCCAAAATTTTGGGGGCCGATGGCTTGAGCGTACCTTCTGCGATCAGCATGCTTTCTACACTGCCAGGGTTGACCAACCGCAGCAGCGCTCGGCCTTGGGTGTCGGCCAGATTCATCCCCGATACGGCAAACACAATACTGTTCATCACCGCCGCCAGGGGTTTAATAAAGCCAAACTCACTGGGAATCGGCAACAAAAAGACAGGGGCCAAAATCAGGTTGGCGATCAGCAGACCGACAATCAGGCCAATGGCCCTAGCAAAGATACGGTCCGGGGGCAGCGTGCGAATTTGGGTTTCAAAGCGTCGATAGCTGGTTTGGGCCACAATCCCTAAACCGGTGCCGATCAGCCCCCCAAAACCGGCCATGACAGTGCCTAGACCTTCAATATTGTTGACTTGGTCTAAAACCTGGGGTGATAGCAGATCAACGCTATAGAAGCCGATACCGGCGCCGGCAAACGTGAATGAGATAATAATTAATGCGTCTAGCATTCGAATGATGTCGACCTTAGTGTGCGCCTACTGGGATAGTCATCTGACAATAGTCTGATGCGATGGACTGCCCTCAGCCAGGCTCAAACAACGTCATTATAGTCACTGATGCTCCCACCGTTAGGTTCCCCCTGAATGCCTTTATGTTCCTACATGGTTTAAAGCCCACATCGGCCTATGTTCATATTCCATTTTGTCGCCGCCGCTGTTTTTACTGTGACTTTCCGATTTCGGTGATTGGCAACCGTCAGCGGGGGGAAACGTCTGGCACCATCAGTACCTATGTCGATTGGCTATGTCAGGAAATTAGGGCGACACCGGTTCTAGGACCGTCGCTACTGACCGTTTTTTTTGGGGGGGGGACCCCGTCGCTGCTTTCTGTACCTCAGGTTGCGCAAATATTACAAACCCTCGATCGACAATTTGGCCTGGCCACGGATGTGGAAATTTCCATGGAAATGGATCCGGGCACCTTTGACCTGGCCCAGGTGCAAAGCTACTGTGGCCTGGGGATCAATCGGGTCAGTCTGGGGGTGCAGGCCTTTGACGATGGGCTACTAGAGCGGTGCGGGCGGTTCCATCGACTGGCCGATGTCTATCGGGCGGTGGAGGATATGGCCCAGGTGCCCAGCTGGAGTCTGGATCTGATTTCAGGGCTGCCTTACCAGACCCAGGAGCAGTGGCTGCGATCGCTAACGGGTGCGATCTCAGCTCAACCCCACCACATGTCCATCTACGACCTCACCATTGAACCCCAAACCCCCTTTGGCAAACAGTATCAGCCCGGCGCCCAGCCGCTGCCCAACGAAGAGACTACGGTCCACATGTATCGGCTAGCCCAGCAAACCCTGACAACAGCAGGCTATGGCCACTATGAAATCTCCAACTATGCCAAACCAGGCCACCAGTGTCGTCATAACCGCACCTATTGGGAAAACCGTCCGTTCTATGGGTTTGGCATGGGGGCCACCAGCTATACCCAGGGTCAGCGAGTGGCCCGCCCTCGAACCCAGCAAACCTACCGTCAGTGGGTCAGTCACTACTGCCAGGCCGGGGGGGTCCTCAAAACACCGGCCCTGTCTCCTGCAGAGCAGCTTACCGACAGTCTGATGGTAGGTCTGCGGCTAGCAGACGGCATCGACCTTACACCGTTTGTTGAGATCTTTGGCATCGCGTTTACCACCATGCTCATGACGTGCCTACACCCCTATCTAGCTTCAGGACAGGCGGTGCTGGGACGCCATCGACTGCGCCTGAGCGATCCCGATGGTTTTTTAATCTCTAATACCATTTTGGCCGATCTGTTTAATGGTCTAGACACGCTTACCCCCAAAAGCGATCCCCTGCCATCGCCCTAAAACTTAAACGTTTTGTAACATCGGTAACGATAGCCACGATCCATAATTTGCCAAAGGATTTGTGCAGCTACAGCCTTGCAGCACGATCAATATCCTCTGAAAAAATCCCTCCCGAGCTATGCCAAAGGTACTTGTCTCCGACCCGATCGACCAGTCTGGTCTCGATATCTTGGCCCAGGTGGCCCAGGTTGACGTAAAAACCAAACTCTCCCCCCAAGAGCTAGTACAGCTCATTCCCAACTACGATGCCCTGATGATTCGCTCGGGCACCAAGGTCACCAGCGACGTGATTGAGGCCGCCAGCCAGCTCAAGATTATCGGTCGAGCCGGAGTGGGTGTCGACAACGTCGACGTGGCCGCCGCCACCCGTCGCGGCATCGTGGTGGTCAATTCCCCTGAGGGCAATACCGTTGCAGCGGCGGAACATGCCCTCGCCATGATGCTATCGCTGTCCCGCAATATTCCCGAGGCCGACAAGTCGGTCAAAGACTCCGCCTGGAACCGCAAACAGTTTACTGGTGTAGAGGTCTACAAAAAAAATCTGGGGGTGATGGGCCTGGGTAAAATTGGCTCCCATGTGGCCACGGTTGCACTTTCCTTGGGCATGAATGTCCTGGCCTATGATCCTTTTATTTCCAAGGAGCGGGCCGCCGAATTGGGCTGTAACCTGGTGGATCTGGATCTACTGTTCCAAGAGGCTGACTACATCACCCTACACATTCCTAAAACCGCCGAGACCGCCCATTTGATCAATGCTGAGGCCCTGGCCAAAATGAAACCCACCGCCCGCATTGTCAACTGCGCCAGGGGCGGCATCATTGATGAAGCGGCTCTCTATGACGCCATTAAATCCGGGACCATTGCCGGAGCCGCGCTGGATGTCTATGAGGACGAACCCCTGGGGGAAAGCCCCCTGCGGGAGTTGGGCAAATCCGTCATCCTCACCCCCCACCTGGGAGCGTCCACCGCTGAAGCCCAAATTAATGTCGCGGTGGATGTGGCCGAGCAAATTCGCGATGTGCTGCTTGGGCTACCGGCGCGCTCAGCGGTCAATATTCCCGGTCTGCGCCCCGATATTCTTGAGAAACTAAGGCCCTATCTGCAGCTGGCTGAAACCCTGGGCAACCTGGTCGGACAGCTAGCCGGCGGCCGGGTGGAGCAGGTTCAGATCCGGCTCCAGGGGGAGCTGGCCAATCAAGATAGCAAACCCATTGTTATTGCCACCCTCAAAGGTTTGCTGACCAATGCCCTCAGGGAACGGGTCAACTATGTCAACGCGTCGATTGAGGCCAAGGAGCGCGGTATCAAGGTGATTGAAACCCGCGATGCCAGCGTCAAAGACTTTACCGGTTCCCTCTATGTGTCCGCCCGGGGCTCCCTGGGGGAACATGCGGTAACGGGCATTATTCTAGGCGGTAGTGAGGTGCGCATCACAGATATCAACCAGTTCCCCATCAATGTGCCGCCGACCAAATACATGCTCTTTACCCTGCACCGTGATATGCCGGGCATTATTGGCAAAATCGGCTCGCTGCTGGGTAGCTTTAATGTCAACATTGCCAGTATGCAGGTCGGACGGCAGATCGTGCGAGGCGATGCCATAATGGTTCTCAGCATTGACGATCCCCTACCCGACGGCATCCTCGAGGAAATTACAAAAGTGCCTGGCATCCGCGATGCCTACACCGTTGCCTTATAAAATAGGGGTAGAAATACACCTTACACAAATCCTTGGCAAACACCTGGTGGGAGATACAAGTTACCTGTTCCTCACGGCTGGAGGATACGGTCTTCTGGCGATTTGAAAATTGGAATGGCAGGGGCACCGCCAGTGAACAATGGGGACAGCAAAGCCAGGTAAAGGCCTATTTCCCCCAGCAGCAGTTTGGCAATATGGATTTGGCGGCATTGGCGCTGCGGCTTCAGCAGGATGCGCTGTGTCTGGGGTTGCCGGAGCAACCCCGCGTCACCTGGAGCCTGATCGAAGATGAAGACTGGGCTAAAAGCTGGAAAAAGTATTGGCAGCCCCAGCCCGTTGGCGACCGGCTGCTGATTAATCCCGCCTGGATGGAGCCCCCCACCGATCCATCGCGGTTAGTCCTCAAGCTGGATCCAGGATCGGCCTTTGGAACCGGCACCCATGCCACTACCCAGCTCTGTCTAGAGTCGTTGGAAATGCGTCTGGGGGAAGACCCCTCGATGCCCCTCACCCTGGCTGACATTGGCTGTGGGTCCGGGATTTTATCGATTGGTGCCATTCTGCTGGGGGCAGCTCAGGTGTACGGGGTAGATACGGACCCCCTGGCGGTAAAGGCAACGGCAGAAAATCGCGCCCTCAATAACATTGAGCCCGAGCGTATCAACGTTAGCCTGGGCAGTATCAACAGCCTGACATTAGATCAGCCGGTCGATGGCATTGTCTGTAATATCTTGGCTGAGGTGATTGTCGAACTGATTCCCCACTTTAATGCCATTGCCAAAGCCTCTACCTGGGGTATTTTGAGCGGCGTTCTCCTAGACCAGTCGAAATGGGTCGCCGACATCCTGGAAAAACATGGATGGACAGTGGCCACCCTGTGGCGACGGGGGGACTGGTGCTGTATTAATATTCGACGTCCCTAGGGCCTTGCCCGCCCCATTTTGGTTTATGACTGCCCATGGATAGCTGGTTGTACCTAGTCAAAATTGCGATCGCATCCGTCGCCATCAGCGCCCTGATCAAATGGGTGGGTCCCGCTATTGCCCCCCCGGAGTCGGCGGCCATGGTGCTGGTGCTGCTGCCCACGATCGTGCTGGGCAGCTGGCTAGTCAGTCGCCTGCGTCAGCCCTAGTCCCGGCAACTACACCATGGCCACCACCCGCACCATTGCAGACATCAATCAAAAAATTCACGACGGTTGTGCCACGGTATGGACCGCCAGTGAAACCAAAGCCAGGGTGGCCGATTTAGGTCTAGAAACCGCCACTGCCATGGTGGACGTAGTGACCACCGGCACATTTGAGCCGATGGAATCTTCCGGGGCCGTCATTAACCTGGGCCATACTGACCCCCCGATCAATATTCGCGAGTGTTATTTAGACGGTGTTATGGCCTATGCCGGCTTTGGGGCTGTCGATCTCTACCTGGGCGCCAGCCAGGCCGTCGGTAGCAACCCCTGGGGTGACACAGCTGACAATGATATTCCCGAACAGGGCGGCGGCCATGTCATTGCCCAGCTGATTGCAGGTAAATCTGTAAACCTCAGAGCCCTGGGGCAGGTCAGCGACTGCTACCCCCGGTCCACCTTAAATATTTCCATTACCCGCGACACCATCAATCAGTTTTATTTGTTTAATCCCCGCAACCTGTACCAAAATTTTATTGTGGGTGTTAACAGCAGCGATCGGCCGCTGCTGACCTACCTCGGACCGCTACAGCCCTTTCTGGGCAACGCCGTTTATGCCAATACGGGGGCACTTTCCCCCATGCTCAACGATCCCCAAATGCGCACCCTCGGCATCGGTAGCAGGCTATTTGTCGGTGGGGCACCGGGCTATATTGCCTGGGAAGGAACCCAGCATTTTCCCCGGCAAAAGCGCCTACCCAACGGTACTCCCATTGGTCCTGCGGCCACCGTGGCCCTGATTGGAGATGCCAAACAGATGCAGCCAGAATGGGTGCGGGGCTGCTTTTTTAGCGGCTATGGCCCCTCATTGATGCTGGGGGTGGGTATTCCTATCCCCATTTTAGACAAGGCGGTGCTCCAGGGCTGTACCATCAGCGACCGAGACATCGTCGCCCCGATCATTGACTTTTCAATTCCCCGCCGGGTACGTCCCAGCTTTGGTCTGGTGAGCTATCAGCAGCTAAAATCTGGCCACATTACCATCAACGGGAGTCGAGTGAGGACGGCCCCCCTATCGAGCCTCTACATGGGTCAAAAGGTGGCCTCCACCCTCAAAGACTGGATTACCCAAGGTAAGTTTGAGCTCAGTGAACCCGTGGCTCCTTTGCCCAGTCAGACAGCCTTTTTGCCCCAAAATAACTAGGTGCCCGGGCGGCCCGAGCACCGGTCAACCTACTCTTCAGATTTGTCGGCGTCCGCCGGGGCGCTGCTGTCTGCAACGCTGACAACGGTCTGCTTTTCGACTTGCTTTTCGGCTTTAGCACCCGTCAAATTAGGTTTTGGCCGGGGGGCTGAGCGTTTGGGCGGGCGTCGTTTGCCACCGCTGGGCGGCCGTCGTTGCTTAGACTTCTTTTTCGGGGGGACAGCGGCAACGTAGCTGCCCTCGGTGAGTACAAACTGGTTGCCCTCCCGCTGCACGTGCAGATCCCAAAAGTAGCCGATGGTTTTGACACCGATACTGCCGTTAATCACCAGCTTAAAAGGACGCTTTGGCTGTTTACCCGTACGCATTTTTTGCACGATGCTGACGGTGATTTCCTGCTTGCGCTCGTCATATTTACTCACCTCTCCGCGAATCGAGAAGTAGTCAGGCTGAATCGCATCCGCTGGGGCTTCGACCGTTTCTTCCTCTTCGTCACCCAGGGTTTCAGGCTCCCAAACGCCCACCACCTGGACCGCAATACCGATATCGTCTTGGAAAATAGTGCGGGGATAGACAACCCACAGATGATCCTTTTCCAGGTCTAGGTGCTTTTTAACAAGACTGGTGGTACGTCCTAAAAGCACCGCACAGGTGGTGGTGCCGTCGTGGTTGACAATATTGCCTCGGTTAAAGGTTTCCTCCGATGGTTCGTACCGCCCCTTGAGCAGGCCAATGGCTCGGTACTGCATCGGCTCACTCGGAGGTGAAATAGGCTGCAGCCTCGGCTTAGGGACAGTCTCGGCCTCACCATCAGCCTCCTCTACTGGCGTCTCGGCGATTGGGGCGGCCGCGGCGGTCTTAGCCGGTGGAGCTACGGCAGCTGGCACTGGGTCCACCGGTTCTTTGGGGGGTTCTTCAACGGGCGCAGGTTTGGCCGGCCGTCTAGGTGGCTGTTTGAGGGCAGGACGATTAGAGCCAGCAGCTGCGCTAGCATCCGAGGTGCTATCGGATGCCGTATTGGACGGTTTGGGGGGGCGACTGTCTGCAGAACTCATTAATCTAAAAACCTCCTGAACAAGGAAAATCTGCTTACTGAAACAGTGGGAACGTGGCTAATGGGATTTTCTATGGGGTTGAATATTTGACCTAAGCCTATACCTATCTAGAAATCATAAAAGTGAAATGGTTTGTAGAAATATCATTTGGTTGAACCTAACAGTTTTTAGATTAATAAACCAAGGTTGGCTGGCCAAAAAATGACTGACAGCCGCCTTGAATATTTTATAGCTTGTCCACTTTTACGTTACCATTCATAGGTTTTGCCAGATGTCAGCGCAATTTGAGGATATTCTGGGCAATTAGGTGGTGACATCAATTCGTGGACTGTAGCTAGGGCAGCACCCAACGGCTGTCTCATTTGGGTTTAAGATGGGCAAGTTGCTCTGAGGGGAGAGGCCCATGGCTGTCAAACGCAATCGCTGGCTGGTTGGCAGTATTTTATTTATCGCTGTTGCCGCACTGCTGCTTGTCTCCCTGGGTCCCTTGATCCAGGCTGCTTTTAATCAGGGGCACGGCGGATACGACAACAACGGCGCACCGGCGGCCACGACAGCCGACCGCCAGGCAGAAATCGAGGGTCGAGCCAATGGGTATGCCCTGGTGCTAGAGCGCGAACCCGACAACCAGGCGGCCCTTGAAGGACTGGTGGAGGCTCGCATCAGCCTTGGGGATCTGGCTGGTGCGGCTGAGCCCCTAGCCAGGCTGGCGGAACTCAACCCCCAGGAGCCTCGCTATGCCATCCTGCTGGCCCAGACTAAGCAGGAGCTAGATGATTTGGAAGGGGCAGCTCAGACCTACCGCAGCATATTGACCACGACGCCTGGTAATACCCAGGCGCTGCAGGGACTGGTGGAGTTACTCCTGATTCAGGAGCGGCCCCAGGCAGCGGTGGGTCTGCTGCAGGACACCCTTGAGACCGCCGAGCAGTCCAATCAAATCCAACCTGGCAGCATCGATGTGATCGCCGTAAAACTGCTGTTAGGGCAGATATATGCCCAACAGACTCAATATGAGGACGCGATCGCAATCTACGACACAGCCATTCAAGATGCCCAAAGCGCAGGGGGCACCCCCGATTTTCGCCCCATGCTAGCCAAGGGGCTAGTGTTGCGAGACCTGGGGCGAGAAGACGAGGCTCAACCCCTGTTTGAAACGGCCCTCTCCCTGGCCCCCGTACAGTTCAAAGACCGCATTCAGCAGCTCATCAGCGAAGGTCAGCCCAGCCCAGCTGCGGGGACCGATGCCCCCGCCGAGGCCACCCCAGATGAGCCGGCCGTTCCGGCACCAACCGAGGTCCCCGGCCCAACCGACGGCTAGGAAACCGTTTGACTCGACATTTCTTGATTGGCAAAGGGCAGTTTCTGACTGCTGCTGGTGGCCGCATCCAGCTCACTAAATTCAATGTGGTTGATTAGGGTGGTCACGAAGGCAAACAGTAAAAACGGCAGTGACAGGACTAAAACCAACCCCACACACACCAGGGCATAGATGGGACGGCTAGCACCCATCAAACCGAGAGCAGTGGCCAAACTTAGAAATAATACAATCAGCCAGACGATAATCTGACCGTAAATATCACCAAAGGTTAGCGTGCAAACAAACCGATACTTAGGAGCGTTACTCATAATTGTCGATACCCACATTGACCGAATCTACTTAGCATATCTAGCTCTTTAAGTTACTTCACCATTTCTCAATACAGCTTCAAGAATTGTCAGCTTCCATGGATTATCGTTACCTAATTTTTTATAAGCCCTACGATGTCCTGAGCCAGTTCACCGATACCCGTACCGATACCCGCACCCAGGCCAAACGCACCACCCTCAAAGCCTTTATTCCCATTCCAGGCGTCTATCCGGTTGGCCGTCTCGATCGCGATAGCGAGGGGCTGCTACTCCTCACCGATGATGGCCCCCTGCAGCAGCGGCTGTGTCATCCCCGATTTGGTCATTCCCGTACCTACTGGGTGCAAGTAGAAGGGATTCCCGACGCCCAGAGCCTTGAGCGGCTGCGCCAGGGGGTGACTATCCGTAACTACACAACCCGTCCCGCCCAGGTGGAGCTGCTGTGCCAAGCGCCGACCCTGCCCCCCCGCATCCCGCCAATTCGCGTCCGTAAACATATCCCGACGGCCTGGCTACAGCTCACCCTGCAAGAAGGCAAAAACCGTCAGGTGCGGCGCATGACCGCCGCCGTGGGTTTTCCCACACTGCGTCTGGTACGCGCTAGGCTTGGTAGCCTACAGGTGGAGCATCTTCAGCCGGGGCAATGGCGGTATCTCACCCCTGACGAACGGGGCCAATTACGTCAGTTAACAAAAGGTTGTGATCGGCCCAACACAGCTGACAACAAGCATTTTCATTCGTCCCCTAAACGTCGTTACCGCTAACTCAGTTGCTTTTGTACCAACATCTGCTTTCTCGATCGGCTATGCTGAACTGTATTTAGCTGTCATACGTTCTATCCTAGGCTTAGGGTTTCAAACTGTTCTTAATATCAAGAATGGTGGATTATGGCATCGTTACTTTTATTCAGCTGCGGTTATTGTTAACGGTCCTCTTTATCCACTGATGATCATTTGCCCATATTGCGAATTTCATAATCCAACCGAACATAAGTTTTGCCAGTCATGCGGAGCACCGCTACAGCTTTGGCGGGCTCTGATCGTTCCAGGGGTACCGACGACCGCACTGGTGGCGGACAGCCAGACACCTCTTCCGGAGAGTGGTACCCTCGGCAATGGCGATCCGGCAATTTGGCGCCAGGTAGCCACCGATACGGCGGGCACCTCAGCGGGCATCACCAAAGCCGCTGGTGACTGGCTGGACACCCAACAGCGCTACCGGCTAGTGGAGGAGGCGGTCCTTGTTAGCGGAGTTCAAAAGCCCGTTGAGGCCCAGGTCACCGATACAAAACCCGATGATATGGCGTCCTCTCTGGTGGAGCAGAGCCAGCGGCTGGCCCTGGTGCCCCCTGGAGAGGAACCATCAGGGACAGAGCTTTTGCCCCTGATGGCCTATCCCTATCTGCTGCTCCACAGCCGATTTTTTCCATCGATTCCAGAGCTGCAGCAGGCCTGGGTTGATACGGACTACAGCGTTCTGATTATTGAAGATCGCCGCCATTTGCCAAATTTGCTCACCGTGTGGCAGGAGGCCACCCTGGACCCGCTGCAGCAGATCCACAGTTTCTATGTCATGGTCGAGCTGTGGGGAGCCATGGCCATGTTTAAAGGGCAGGGCAGTTTGTTAAACATTAACAATCTGTGTATGGATGAGGATCAGATTGTCTGTCTGCGGTGTATTGAGATGGGCCCCTATCGCAATGACTATCGCCTGGCTGATATGGGTCTACTTTGGCAGTCCCTGCTGCAGTCTACGGAGCAGTCCCTACCTGATTTGACTGAGCTCGCCGCCCAGGTAACCGAGGGACAGTTTGAGCGGATTGAGGCGCTTAAGGATGCTCTGATTGCGATCGCAGATAAATATCAGCTCGGTACAGATGTGCCCATCACGCCGTCGGAAACCCTACCCGATACAAATGTTCTAGCAGATTTAGATATTCCAGGGTTAGAAGGACTGGACCTTTCCGAAGATGCCAGCATGGACAGCATTGATTCCCCCACCATGGTGCTGCCGATGAAACTGACAGGTCTAGAAGACGCTGGCCAGTCCCATGTGGGTCAGCAGCGTGACCACAATGAAGACAACTACTTTATCCAGTCCGCCCTCAGCCGTCAGGAAACCCTATCCAGTCAGACCTTAGATGCTCGCTGTGCCTATATCCTCTGCGACGGCATGGGGGGACATTCCGGGGGAGAGGTGGCCAGTCAGCTGGCGGTGGATACCCTGCGCGAGTACCTAGATCAGCATTGGAATTCAGACCTACCCGACGAGGTCGAGCTACGCCGAGCTATTAGCCTTGCCAACCAGGTGATCTATGACAAAAATCAGGCGGAGGACCGGACGGGCAGTGCACGCATGGGGACCACCCTGGTTATGCTGCTAGTCAAGGGCACCCAGGCTGTATCGGCCCACGTGGGCGACAGTCGGCTATACCGCTATACCAAGCGGCTGGGCCTACAGCAAATTACCGTCGACCACGAAGTGGGCCAGCGAGAAATCAAACGCGGTGTAGAACCGGCCATTGCCTATACTCGACCCGATGCCTACCAGCTTACCCAGGCCCTAGGTCCCTGTGGCCAAGACGTTCTCGAACCCAGCTTTAACTATCTCAACCTCACTGAGGACACCCTGTTACTGCTGTGCTCCGATGGCCTCAGCGACGACAGACTGCTAGAAACCCACTGCGCCACCCATATTGAGCCCATTCTCAGAGGTCATAAGGGCATCGAAGAAGGCGTCGCCGATCTGATTGAGCTGGCCAATGAACACAACGGCCACGACAACATTACAGCCCTGGTGGTCAAGCTCAAGGTTAAACCCGACCTCTCCAAGCTCCAATCTATCTAACAGCCCATGTCCCACAGCCCCCCCAATAAGGAGACGTTACCAGTAAGGGGCTTGTTGGCAAATAAGGTACCCGCCAATAGCTCCTTTCCGCTTTCTCTTTAACCCTTCCCCTCTCTACTCCGGGAATTTTATTTCTTGGCATTTCCCTAACGTCTCCCCATTTGAAATTTTTGGCACAACCCTTATCCCTAGGACAAATAGGTATACTGACTCAAACTCTCCTCATAGTTTTGCAGCAACAGCTGGGCTTCAGCCAGGGTAATTTGGTTTTCCTTGAGGGATAGCTCTGAGCGTCGCCGAATTTGTTCCACCAGCGCTTCCGAATCGTACTGTACATAGCGCAGCACCTCTTTTGTCGTATCTCCTTTGACTACATGCTCAATGGCATAGCCCTGGGGCGTCAGGTGAATATGGACCATATTGGTATCTCCAAAGAGATTGTGCAGATTTCCCATAATTTCTTGGTAGGCGCCGTTGAGAAACATGCCCAGGTAGTAGGGTTCTTCCGGGTGGAGAGCGTGGAGTTCTAGGACCGATTTCACACCGCGTAAGTCAATAAACCGGTCCATTTTGCCATCGCTGTCGCAGGTTAAATCCGCTAGGGTGGCTCTGCAGATGGGCTCTTCGTTGAGACGATGGATGGGCATAATCGGAAACAGCTGATCAATCGCCCAGCTATCGGGGGCCGACTGGAACACCGACAGATTGATATAGTAGATGGAGGCCATCATTTTTTCTAAATCTGACAGGTCGTCTGGGACATAGTCTTCCTGGTGCAGCACCTGAACAATTTTTTGACAGCAGGCCCAAAAGAGATTTTCCACCCGGGCCCGCTCAGTCAGACTGAGATAGCCAAAGTTAAACAGACTGGCCGCTTCTCCTTTAAACTGTTCCGCGTCGTGGAAAACCTCTTGATAGTTTTTTGAACTGACGCTCTGATAGGTCTCGTAGAGCTCTTTGAGAATGGCGTGATCCTCCGCTGATGGCTGAAACGGTACCTGGGGGCGAACCTCACTGCTGCCCAGGACGTTAAACACCAGCACAGACTGATGGGAAGCAACGGCTCGGCCGCTCTCACTGATCAGAGTTGGCACCGGCAGTTTCCGAGCAGAACAGGCCTCTTTGACCTCGGCAACAACATCATTGGCGTAGTTTTGAATGCTGTAGTTTTTTGAGGCTGGAACATTGGTTTTAGAACCGTCGTAGTCCACCCCCAGCCCCCCGCCCACATCTAGATACTGCATATTGGCACCGAGCTGAGCCAGTTCTACATAAATCTGCCCCGCTTCTCGGAGGGCGTCTTTAATCACGCTAATGGATGAAATCTGAGAACCAATATGAAAATGGAGCAGCTGCAAACACGGCAGCATATCGGCTGCCTGCAGCTGTTCGACAACGGTTAAAATCTCAGGAATTGTCAGTCCAAACTTCGCCCGATCCCCGGCTGAGCCACCCCAGCGGCCAATCCCTTTGGCGCTAAGTTTAGCCCGTACCCCCAGCCGTGGCTGAATATTGAGCTGTTGGCTCACCTCAATTACCAACGGCAGTTCGTCTAGCTGTTCTAAAACAATGATTGGGTGCTGGCCCAGCTTCTGGCCTAGCATGGCGGTTTCAAGATAGGCCCGGTCTTTATAGCCATTGCAGATCAGCAGGGCTCCAGGGGTTTTTAGTGTGGCCAGGGCAATCATCAGTTCAGGCTTAGATCCAGCCTCTAGACCAAACTGATAGCGCTCCCCAAACCGCACCAGATCTTCTATTAGGTGACGCTGCTGGTTACATTTGATCGGAAATACGCCGCGATAACAGCCGTCATAGCCGTACTTGGTAATTGCCTTAGCAAAACATGAATTCAGCCGTTCGATGCGATCCTCGAGAATATCGGAAAACCGCACCAAGATCGGTAGGGATAGGTTGCGAGCCTGCAACGCTTGGATGAGGGCATGTAAATCTAGAGAACCGCCCCGATCGCCCCGAGGGGAGACCGTGACATGGCCCGCCGCATTGATGGAAAAATAGGGGTCTCCCCAGCCATTGATCCGATAGAGTTCTTCACTGTCTTCGATAGTCCAGGGTGGGCTCCCCGGAGAGATGGGTTGGGTCGATGGGGGAGAAGCGGATGCAGCCGCATCATTTACTGAGGATTGATCAATCGAAGAGGGAGCTGAACTCATTGGGGCTTTCCTTGAACAGAAATATGATGATAATTTAAAGTTGTTCCTAGCTTATCTGTATGGGTCTCAGGCAGTCTGAACTATCTGTAAACCCCTGGGGTATGGTAGCTATACGTAGATACACTCGGCGCGACCATTTAGTTCACACATACTCTATCAAGGAATAGATTTAGTCTATGAAGCCACGCACAGCCCAAATGCCAGTTGTCCCTGTTTTGGGAATTGACTTGCTAATTGTACTGGTGGCGGCCATTACAGCATTTTTATTTAGTCAGGCAATCAACCTAGCCCTGTCGTCGGAGTCCATCAATCAGGTGCTCCAGGCACCGCCACAGATACTGGTGATTGTGTCTAGCTTGGCGGTGCCGGTGGGCTACATGGCATTGGATCTGCTATATGCGGCGAACAATCGATTAAAGCTACCGTTTGCAGGCAGCCGGAAACGAGCCCAGCAAATTTATGCTAGACGTATTCACCTAGGGCTTTTGGCGCTGTATTTTAATGCAATTTTGGTAGCCCTCTGCTGGTCGGCATCGGCCATGCCAGTGATGTCCAAAATTTATCTGGCCATTGTGTTTGCGATCGCAATCTACGCCCTGGGTCAAAGTATTCCATCCACCAAACTGAGTTTTCTGCTCTCGGGAGCGCTGTTTGTGGTGGTCTTGCTCGCCACCCAGACCTTTATCATTACCAAGACCCAAACCGAAGCCCAGCAGGCCGGTGAAGCCCTGCGAGAACGCCTGGGAGGCGGAGGAGAACAGCCTGAGTAGCGTGCCTAGGGTAGCGTGCCTAGGGTAGCGTGCCTAGGAAAGCTCTATCACCGCCTGATCTTCTGTGAGAACTTCAGCCGCCAGCATATCCTCCACGGTGACCCGCAGCCACCGATCCCGATCGACGGTAAACTGCAGCCGCACCCGGTCTTCCCCTGGCATGCCAGGGGGATTGAGAACGGCAATGCTGGGTGCTTTTTCGTTGAGGGGCTGCGCCACGGGTCCCCCGGTCTGAGCCCGGCGGGTAATCAGCCGGTTGCCCTCAAAGTAAACCTCCATGCCGCCCTGGTCGCGGCCAAGTTCACCAATAATTAGCTCGATGCTGGGCTGTTTTTCACTGGAGGCCCCCAGCACCAGTTCCACCGGCTGGGTCATGGGGTACGGCTGCCCCGGGGGAATAATCGGATGCCAGCCATGGCAGTTGTTACGGCGATCCCAAAACCGAATACCGTAGCCGTGGTACAAAAAGTCCGTCAGCTGTACCTGACGCAGCTGCAATGCCCCGGCGGACACGGCGGTAAAGGGCCGATCGCAGCATACTCGAGTAGAGTTAAACCGGTCCTCGACCCAGGCTTGGATCGCGGGAATCTGCGTGGTCCCCCCCACCAGCAGCACAGCATCGATATCCTCCACATCCACGCCCTGACGCCGACCTTGCTGCAGAACCTGGGTTAGACGCTCCTCCAAACGCTCAAAAAATCCCTGCTGTTTTAGCAGCGTCTCAAACTGGTCGCGCTCCAGGGTCAGGCTATAGCTCTCAAAAGTCTCATCGTCAAAATAGCTTTCGCTGGCGCTGGTGGCCCCAGAGAGCTGAATTTTCAGCTGTTCCGCCAGCCGGAGGACAAGCGGTGACAGCGAAAGCCCGTAGCGATCGCACAGATCCTGGGCCACCCACCGATCAATGTCGGCTCCCCCCAGATTTTCTCCGGCCTTAGCTAGCACCTTAGCCGTCGAGATCTGCTGGGCCGAGTTGCCCATGGCCTTTTTTCCCCACCTGAGAATGTATCCCAACGCCTGGGACTGCTGGCCGCTCAGCTGCACCGTCGCCAGATCCAGGGTGCCGCCGCCAAAGTCGATTACCAGAACAGTTGCTTTCTCCGTCAGGCCGTATCCCAGAGCCGCCGCCGTCGGTTCATCGATCATCCGCACCCGGCTGATATCCCAGCGTTGGCAGAGGTGGCCAAGCCAGCGACGGTAGGTTTCAAAACTGTCAACCGGCACCGTCAAAACAATCTCGTCCAGGCTGTCTTCCTGCTGTTGGAGCTGCTCAATTACCTGGGTCAAAAACCAGTCACCTACCTGCTCAAAGGACAGGGTACGTCCATCCAAGTCCGGTAAAAATCCCTGCTGTGTCGCGCCGATACCCCGTTTAAAGTTTTTGAAACAGCGCTCGGAGCGATCCAGGCCCCGATCGCGCACCGGCTGCCCAATCAAAACCCGATCTTGCTGGGCGTCTTCCACATAGAGCAGGCTAGGCACTACATCTGAGGTCCCAACGGTATTCAGCCGCAGGACTTCAGCGGCCTCGGTGACCGCATTCCACCGGGAAATCACCGTATTGCTAGTGCCAAAATCAATCGCTAGTACCATATGGCTACCATGAGCTTGCGATCGCAAGCCCCAACGCCCCCCCTATAAATAGACCCAAAAAACAAACGCTCATGACAGATAGGCTGCAGCGACCTCGACCCATATGAACCAACAGCCGGTCACCGGTGTAGGCAATCAGCAAGCTGCAAAAAGCCGTTAGCAGCAAAACCCCAAGATTTGTTGACAGTAGCCCTAAGCCAAACCCAAGAAATTCGATCTGGTCAATATCCGCCGTCCCCCCAAACCCAACGGCAATTCCCAGGGCAACCACCGATAGCGCCGTGCCCAGACAGGTTACCAAGCGAGATACCGGGAGCCAAACCCCTTGCAACGACGCTAAAGACCTGGGACCTGCCAGGGCCAGGGTCTGCACCAGAGTGCCCGCAAATGCCAAGATCCAGACCCAATAGGGGGGAGAAAACACCGACAGCAGTAATCCCACAATTCCATGCAGTATCAGCCCCAGCGTCAACAGCGACCAGGGAACTGTCATCAGGTGGGGGGCAGTCGCCCGATTCGAAACCTTGACTGAAGAATTCCGGCTATTTGGCGCTCGATTACCCATGGCTACAAATACGACATAAATACGATAAACCGACGTCAACAAACCAACGTCAACCCGCCGTGCCCCAGCGACGCTGGTACCGATACTAGCAGTCCGACCGACCGTCCCCCATCTCAACTCGCCAGACCAAACTCCCGCATCGCCAAAATAAAATTGCGGTTTTCGTGGCTGGGCCGACTGAGCTTGATCAGGGCAAACCGCTGGGCTGAAGTTAGCGCCTGCCACCGCTCCATCGCAATTGTTAAATTATGGGCGGCCGCCTGATGCTGTACCCGTTCAGGCACGGTTGGCTCTAACCAGACGGGAGCCACGCTAATTTCCTTGGCGGGCTGTCCCGTATAGCGGGTCACCAGCGCCTGCAGATGGCACCGGTAGGTCCGAACACTGTCCTCGCGATCGCAGGGCATGGTAACCAGGGTCTGGCGTTCAGCCTGGGTGAACTGATGCCAGTGGCTGAGCTTTAGCTTGACGCCACAGGTGTCTAACTTTAGCCTCACCTCCATGGGAATACAGCGCAGCGACTCGATAAACTCCTGCTCAAACTGAAAACCAACCGGTTCCATATGTAAATTCGCCTCAACAATAGCTATTTACTTTGTCGGAATATTGAAATTTGTAACACGCCTACGCCGGACCTTAATCCTGGCAACCCTTCTGCTTGACGGCTTCAGGAAGTTGCGCGACACTAATTATACGGCTAACGTAGACACTCTCGAACTCAATGCTCTGTATTAACTTTTTGTATGGAGTGTTAACGGGTTTTTAGCTATTGTTTTGTCTATGTACTTGCCCCTAGTGTGGCGCTCTCCGTTACGAGGTGAATCCCTGTGGAAACACTGGAATTTGTTATTTATCCCGATGGCCGAGTTAAGGAGCTAGTAACCGGCATCGTCGGTCGCTCTTGTGCTGAGGTGACGGCTGCTATTGAAGCCGAATTGGGTCAGGTTCTATCCCAGGAAAAAACGTCCGAGTTCTACAACCAGAACAGTCAGATCGTGTCTGAGCATACGGATTCCCAGGCCAACTACGGTAGCTGGTAGCTTCGGCCTAGCGCCTGATTTGACCGTTGTTCGACCACCTGACCACTAGCTGCGCGACCGTTAAAGGTTGTCACTGTTAACTTCCACAAAATACAAGGTTTAAGATGTCGCACTTTAGCCAGATCAAAACCAAGATTCGTAACCTTCCCGCTCTGCAGGCTGCGTTAACCGATATCGGCACCGACTGGAAAGTTGGCCCCCAGGCGGTACGCGGCTATCAGGGAAAGACTGAAACCGCTGAGGTCGTCATTGAACAGGATAATGGCTATGACCTTGGTTTCAAGCGCAATACAGACACTGGGGACTATGAGCTGGTGGCCGATATGCAGTACTGGCAGCAGCCCCTGTCGGTGGATGGTTTTTTGAACCGGATAACCCAGCGCTATGCGTACCACACGGTGATGGGCGAAACCTCCCGCCAGGGTTTTCAGGTAACTGAGCAAAAGACCGCCCAGGATGGTTCCATTCGGCTAGTGTTGCAGCGCTGGTCCCAGAGTTAAACAGGTCAGAAAGATTTGGTAGATAGGCGGTTTTGAGGCTTGTGGCTTCAGGCCGCCTATGCTGTATCTGGAGCTGCCCCTTAGGATTGGAGTGACTACTCATGACGTTATCAACCGAGTCCACCGATGGACGATCCGGGTTAGAGCCTGAGCTGGGTGGTGTGCTCAGGTCGGCCGCAGCTCGTTCCGGGCTGGAGCCCGAGCTGGGTGGGGCCGTGCGTCAGCGGGGGGTCTATGTGGATGAGACCACCTGCATTGGCTGCACCCACTGTGTCCATGTGGCGCGCAACACGTTTTATCTAGAGCCTTTGCATGGCCGGGCTCGGGCGGTGCGACAGGATGGAGATCGCGAAGAACTAATCCAAGAAGCCATTGACACATGTCCCGTGGATTGTATTCACTGGGTTGACTACACCGAGCTGCGAAAGCTGGAAGATGAACGCCGTCACCAGGTGATTCCAGTGGCTGGGTTTCCGGTAAATGAGGGTTTGGTGCGACGCAAAAACCGGGCCGCCCAGAAAAAAGCCGACCGCCCTGGACACTCCTGACTGGGGCACTCCTGACTGGAAACTCCTGACTAAGGCTGCCGTAGCTCTACTACCCTCGGGGGAGCGGTGCCGGTGTAGGTCAGCTCTATCCGCAGGGGCCGACCAGGGGAGATGCTCAGGGGCGGTATATCCAGGGTGGGGGCATCATTGCTGATGGCTTCCAGGGCGAGAATCGTCCCATCGGCTGCGATCTGAAGGTGGTACACCAGGGGATAGGCAGCATCCGTCGGCTGGTATGGGGCAAGGTGGGCTGCGATCGCAGCCAGGATCGTCTCTGCGCGCGCCGGCTCAGCGGAGGAAGTCGCTAGGGAGCTATCTGCCGCTCCACTGTCCCTGAATAGTTCAGCATCCAGCTCCGCTGGCGGGTCTGCCCTGGGGGCGGTCTGGGGTGGTTCAGACACGGCGGTTTCTGGAACTGGGGCTTCTGGAGCTGAGGTTTCTGGAGCTGAGGTTTCTGGAACTGGGGCTTCTGGAACGGCCTCTTCTGGGACGGTCTGGGGCGGCACCGGTTCAAGGGGCTGGACACTATTATCTGACGACCCAGTCGTGGGAGGGTCAGCGGGGGCTGTTAATTCGGTTTCAGCGGTGGCCTCGGGGCTGTCCCCGGGGGCGGCTTCGGTTACCACAGGAGCTTCGAGGGTTTCAGGGGCTGTCTCGAAACCAGTCGGCGGTATTTCATCTTCTTCAAAAACGGCTTCAGGGGCCTGGGTCGTGGCTAGCTCCGCTGTCGGCCTGTAGTAGAGATAGGCTGTGGTCACACCGACAGCAACTAGC
>JBCDJC010000073.1:0-21798 GCA_038748225.1 Cyanobacteria bacterium P01_H01_bin.26
CGCCAGGCGGGCTGCTCCGTCGAAATTGACCTGAGCAGTAGCGCCTTTGGTAAACAGTTTAAGCGGGCCGACCGCAGCGGTGCCGTGGGCTGCCTAATTTTGGGCGATGCCGAAGCCAAGGGCGGCAGCGTGCAGCTAAAATGGCTCCGCTCAGGTGAACAGACAGAACTATCCCAATCGGCTCTACTCGGACAGGTGGATACGCTCAAAGACAAGGTTAAAGCCCTGCGCCTAAAACAATTTTGACTGTGAGAGTTTTGAGTGAGTCCCATGCCCCATATTCCATCGCCTCCTAACCCATGGCCAGACTAGAGGTGACCACAACCTATCTGGAAATGCGCTCGGCCGAGCAAATTATACCGGCGGCTCCCACAGCATTGACCCTGATGGAAGCGGGTGTTCCCTGCCCCGAGTTTCACCGATTTCTCTACACGGCGGTGGGGGGATCGTGGTACTGGATGGATCGACTCCGATGGTCCTACCAACGATGGTTCGAGTATCTCAGCCAGGACACTGTCCGCACCTGGGTCGGATACGTCAGCGGTTCTCCAGCTGGCTACTTTGAGCTATCACACCAGCCCGATCGAAGTGCCAAAATTGAGTACTTTGGGCTACTGCCCCAGTTTATGGGCCAGGGACACGGGGGCTATCTGCTGACCCTGGCCCTCAAAACAGCCTGGGGACTGACGTCCAAGCGAGTGTGGGTACACACCAATTCCATCGATGGTCCCCAGGCCCTAAACAACTACCAAGCCCGAGGACTGGTGATTTATAACCGTCAGCAGAACCTGTTTGATTTACCCCAAAGTCCTCCGGGTCCCTGGCCTGGAGCCCGTCGCCCCAAGCCCTAAACGTCGCAATTACTAAGAATTGTAAGAACTGTCCCCATCGACCCAAGGCCCCCTGGCAGCGATGCTAGCGTAAATAGGATTTAAAAACTCCCTCCCCATGGTCCCAGATTCACCTGACAAGTCTTCTGAACATCCGCTGAGCCAACCCAAAAGCCGTTCGGAGCTGGTGAATTTTATTGCCGCCGCCCGCAGCCAGGGGGCATCCGATGACTTTATCAGTAAGCTATTGCGCAGTTTTGGCTGGCCCCAGAGAGAGATTGAACGAGCCTATTTTGTTGTCTATGAAGAGCTGGTCGGTATCCCGATTCCATCTCCCTACGGCGGCCAGGGAGAGTCTGCCCGAGATACATTTGTGTATTTGCTTTCGTTTGTCACCCTGGGCATGTGGACCCAAGCGTTGGGGGAGATTGGATTTATTTTGATCAATCACATCATTCCCGATCCCCTAAACCGTTCCTATGGAGATTTTTCCTTTCAGGTGGCCTTTTGCTTGGCCCGACTGCTGGTGGCCTACCCCGTGTATTTGCTGCTGATGCGCAAAATTCTCAAAGAACTCTCGGTCTACCGAGAAAAAGCTTATTCAGGGGTGCGCAAGTGGTTAACCTACATAGCGCTGCTGCTGGTTGCCCTAGTGGGTATCGGCACCCTGATGGCTTTTCTCACATCGTTTTTACGGGGCGAGCTAACCCCTCGATTTTTGCTTAAGGTGTTGGTTATTTTAGTGATTGACGGTGGCGTACTGGCCTATTACTCCCAGTGGATTCAGCGACGTCCGGTCCAGGTATAGCTAGCCCTCTCCACAGCCGCCCTCCCACAGCCGCCCTCCCACAGTCGTATAACAGTCAGCCAGCCAAGCCACACAGTAATGGAGCATTCAACCTTTGACCGTATCTTTGCTACCCTGGCCAGCCTAGCCGTGGCAGCCGGAGCAGCGGCAGGTTTTTGGGTATTGGGAACACCGGGCCAACAGCGCCTGATTATGAGCGATCAGCAGCGGTTAGAGGACCTGAGCGCGATCGCAAACAGCCTCTACTGGCAAAGCCAGGACCAGGACGACTACACCCTGCCGGAGGTGCTTACCACCACCAACCAACGGCAGGATCCCATCACCCAAGAATCCTATTCCTATCGGAAAGTCGATGACGAGCGCTACGAACTCTGTGCTAGCTTTGCCACCGACAGTAGCACCCACAAACTCGCCAATGCCAACAACCAAAATTGGCAGCATCCCAACGGACGGCACTGCTTTGAGCTAGAGCTTAGCCAGCCACCGCCGCCCCTGTACTAGCCGCCCCCATACTCAAGCAGATCTGCGCCAAACCAGCCAGCCGCCATAGCCAAGGGCAAGACCCAGCCAGCCAGACGGTTCCGGCACTGACTCAGCGGGATGGGCGGACACCGTGTAGCTGACACCCCCCGTGTAAAGATTGGGGCCAACAATATAGCCAAAGTCACCGTTGCTAATGGCAAAGCCATCGACTACGGCGCTGTCCACGGGGGGAATGTCCACAGGGTTATCCCCAAAGCGCGACACAATATAGGTACTCCCGACAAAGCCACCGTTTTGAAAATTAGCCCCTGGGGAGTTGGCATCCGGGTCTTGCGAGTCGTCAACCTCAGTAAACGCGGTCCCCCCAAACTCAAACAGTAACGACAGCGGCGGCACCGTTTCATCGGGGCTCCCCAGCAGACCCAGCTCGATAGACGTCGTCCCTGGGTAGCGCTCACCCGCCAGCGGTCCGGATGTCAGGCTGACGGTAAAATCATAGGTCACCGTCTGGGCAACGGACACTCGGGCTTCGGAAAGTACTAATGCAGCCGCCGCAACGGCTATCCAACAGACACGATTCATAGGTAGACCTTGTACTAGCTCGGCCTATTAACTTTAGAAAACCGCAAAAACAACGACGCCCGTAACAACCATGAGATTTTCTTCAAAATTGTTTTTTAAGGTTTAAACTACTCTGAAAAATTGCCTACTTTTTAACCCGATAGCGGTAAGCTATGGCATCAGCGGGGCGAGCATCGTACCATTGAAAAGCAGGCAGAAAAAACAACATGCAGCTACAGCTCAAAGTTTGGCGACAGGCGTCGCCCGAACAGCCAGGCCAGCTAGAGGAGTATTCCCTAGGTGGAGTATCTCCTGATATGTCTTTTCTTGAACTTTTGGATTTATTAAATGAGCAGCTCGTGCTGGCGGGGCAAGACCCGGTGGAATTTGATCACGACTGCCGAGAAGGCATCTGTGGCTCCTGCGATCTGATGATCAACGGTCAGGCCCACGGTCCCCAGCAGCGGACGGCAACGTGCCAGCTGTATATGCGTAACTTTAGCGACGGCGACACGGTGGTAGTCGAACCGTGGCGGGCTAGGGCATTTCCAATTGTGAAGGATTTGGTGGTGGATCGCAGCGCCTTTGACCGGATTATGGCGGCTGGCGGTTTTATCTCGGTTAAGGCGGGTGCCGCCCCAGAAGCCAACAGCATTGCGATCGCACCTAGCAACGCCCAAACAGCCTTTGACTATGCCACCTGTATCGGCTGCGGTGCCTGTGTGGCCGCCTGCCCCAATGCATCCGCATCCCTATTTACAGCCGCAAAAATCGCCCACCTGGCCCAGCTGCCCCAGGGCCACCCCGAACGGCGTCAGCGCGTACTCGCCATGACTGGGCAAATGTCCGCAGAAGGCTTTGGGGACTGCTCCAACCACGGCGAGTGTGAAGCT
The DNA here is from genome assembly GCA_038748225.1 of Cyanobacteria bacterium P01_H01_bin.26. GTDB lineage: Bacteria > Cyanobacteriota > Cyanobacteriia > Phormidesmidales > Phormidesmidaceae > Leptothoe. Next base: position 3,576 of record JBCDJC010000073.1, read on the forward strand.
GTCTGCCCCAAGGGAATCTCGCTAGATGCGATCGCAGCCATGCGGCGTGACTATCTCAGGACTGTTTTGTAGGGATCGTTCTACGGAAGACTCCCTTACACCGACTGCAGCTGATCCAACCGAGCCAGCACTTCCTGGCTGTGGATCACCGGACGCACCCCAAGAAAACGCTCTTGCATCGTACCGTCGGGGTCAATTAGATAGGTATGGCGCATGGACATGGGTCGCATCCAAGAACCGTAGGCGCGGCTGACACTACCATCAGTGTCAGCCAGCAGGGGAAACGTCAGCCCTTCCGAGTCGCAAAACTCAGCGTGGCTATCCACATCGTCGGCGCTCACCCCAATCACCTGGGCATTACGGGCTATAAACTCTGGCAGATCCCGCTGAAAGCGCTGTGCCTCTAAGGTACACCCCGGTGTAAAGTCCTTGGGATAAAAGTATAAAACAACCCACTGACCTAAATAGTCCGATAGGGAGACATGGCCCTCCCCCCCATTGGTAGGCAGCGTAAATCCAGGCGCTGGCTCCCCCAATGGCACCTGCTCACCACCGAGGGCCAGGGCCGGTGCCGACGGACCAAGCAACAACACACCCATCAGCAAAACAGGTAACAGCAAACGACTCAAGCAGCGGCGGACAGGCAGACAGGTCATAACAAAAGATAGGCAGTACTACTTTACTTAAGTTAACACTTCAGGTCAGCCGCAGACTTGATGGGTTGCCATGGCAGCACCGCGCCCGATCTCAAGCGACCAACCTGGATACCGACTGGGCCGTTTTTGCTGGAAACGCTTCGCGGTGGTGCCCAATGATTGTTGTTTTCCAAGCGGATTTAAAGCAAAAAAAGAGAGTGTAAACTGACTGGCTTACACTCTCTTTTTTAACTTTTTAATGGTGGCGGGGGCCGGATTTGAACCAACGACCTTCGGGTTATGAGCCCGACGAGCTACCAGACTGCTCTACCCCGCGTTAACGCTTCACTAGTATAGCCACACGGAGTGTAAAGCGCAATACTTTTCTAGACGGTGTTTTTGCGACCACAAACCCAATATTTTCAAAGGAGCTAGACCTAGGCAAAGGCAACCTCGCCCACCATATCCAACCGTTTGTAATTGCTCAATGTAAGGTATTGGCCGGCGAGGATATCGGCGATATCAGGAGAAATCCAGCCTAGCTGTCGCAGCACGTGGATAGCCGCTGCGCACTTGGCACGTCTAGACCCATCCACCGATTTGAGGGCCAAACCTAGACCGCTCCCCACCTGACTAATACATTGAATTCCCTCTGCACCTGACTTGCTAAGGAGTTCGCCCTGGGTAACACGCATCAGCTGGGTATCAAAGCCTTGGGGTCCTGAAATCATGTCGGGATGATGGGTCATCGCTCGCACCACCCGCTCCATTTCAAGTTTGTCACCCGACGCTAGCTTGGCGTATAGCGTTGCCATCTGGTGCAGCTGCATAAAGTAGGTGGGGGCACCACAGTCATCGTGGGCACCAATAAACTCATCAGACGGCATCTCCAGCAAACTCGAAAACTGATTGAGAATGAGCTTTTGTAGGGGATGATTGCGCTGTAAATAGGTGTTAATTTCCCAACCCTGCTGCTTACAGACGGCCAGCATGCCCGCATGCTTACCTGAACAGTTGTGCTGCAGCGCACTCTGTTTCCCGGGTGGCACAGGGCACTGCAAACAGGTGGGTTCCAAATCGGCCCGCCACAGAATCCCAAATACCTGCCGCGCTTGGGAGAGCAGCCCTCCATGGGAGCTGCAGATAATCGCCAGATCTTTATCGGTCAACTTAAACGCATCCAGCGCTCCGGTGGATGTCACCGCCATCGCCTGGAACGGTTTGAGAGCGGAGCGGATAAAGCTGGCATGCTCGGCATCACCGGCTGCTGACAGCAAACGACCGCGGCTGTCAGCCACCGCCACATGCACCTGGTGAACAGACTCGACAATCCCTTCCCTTAGCAGCTGAACCGACAGTGGAGCGGTCGAAATACGGCTTTGCCTAGACATAGATTTTGATTGCAACGCTTAGAAACATAATTAGGTAGACAATGCCGGTAGGTCGGAGCACACCCCTAAACGATTGTTACGTACCGCATCAATTGCTTAGGGATATCTAAAGCAGCGACCACCCTAGAATAGCGGTTACTAAGCAGCCCGCCATAATCCCGAAGGTTTTTCTCAAACGGTTTAGAATCGGTCTGACCTGATAGTCCACAATCAGGCGATCGCGGTTAAATATGTCGTCTGGCTTTGTCCAGATTTGGCCATCGTACCAACCTGATTCTTCATAGGGCAGGTCTCGTATCTGCAGGCGATTGCCCACATGGGACCAGCCTACATAAAGCTGTAGCAGCGTCAGCATGGGAATAACTAAGGCCCCCAGAGCAGCGCTGACCAAAAACTTATTTAAAAATTGGGCAGGGGTAAAACTGACAGCCGCAATCGGTCCGGACACCAGCCAGCTCAGCCCCCAAACCACTAGCACAGGTATGATGTAGCCTCGCAGATCGCGGGCGCCCCAGCTATAAAACCAGGACTCCCGCATCTGCTCATATTCTCGAATCGGTAGCTGCTCAGCGGGAACGGGGCAGCGCGGTGTGGCGCGTTTCATGAAGAATGGTTACAGATGAATAATGTCATCATAGGGCAAGCAATCTTGAAAAACTATTGACCCAGACCATTGGGCAGGGTGGGGACAAACTCAACCCGTTTGACATGTCCCCAAAACGCTTCGAGGTCGTAATATTCCCGCTCCCGAGGCTGAAAAATGTGGACAATCACCTCACCGTAGTCATAGATCAGCCACTTGCCCTCATCGGCGCCCTCGGTACGTAGCGGAGAACGGCCATGGTCGGTTTCGATGGTGGACTCTATGGAGCGGGCAATGGCTCGGACCTGGACATTGGTAAACCCGGTGACAATGACAAAATAGTCAGCAATATAAGAAGCGTCGCCCACTTGAAGAATGGCAATGTCCTCTGCTTTACGATCATCGGCGGCGTTGGCAATGGCCATTGCCAGGGCTAGTGCTTTTTCATCTGCCTGGCCGGTTGCGATCGCATCTACAGCCCCTGATGAGTCTAGTTTAAGTGCCTCAGTCAACGATACTAATCTCCCTCATTCATGAAAAGTCAGTTGCTCAGAAATCAGGTCTACTTTGATTCCTTAATTACACGGTAATGCAAATTATTTGAAGCAGCTCAGATTAAACGATTCTGACACCAGAGTGTAACGACGTGTAATGCATATATCGGATGCCAAACTCCACCATCATGGGCGATAATCCACCTGGTTCTGAAAGTGAAAGCAGTTGAGGAAACGCCGCTATGGCAACGCAAGCAGGGATAGGCGTATTAATCGGTGTCGCGATCGGCGTAGGCATAACCTACTTTTTGATGCAGCGTACGATTCGTCGACAGAACAATGCCATTCAACAGGCCCTCAGCCGAGCAAACCGCTTGCAGGATGACCATGCCCGGGATTTAAGGGCAACCGTGGCTAAAATGGAATCCGACTATGAGCAGCAGCTGGCAGCCAAAATTGAGCGCTACCAAGACACCCACGAAGAGCAGCTGACCTCCCTAGAGGCTGAATACGAGGCCCGCATCGCGGCACTGACCAATGTTGACCTCCGGGAAATGCCTGAGGACGCGGTTCCGCCCCCCGCAGCGCCCCCCCCAGTCCAGCAGCCTGCTGCGGCCCCCTTTTCCCCGATTCCAGATCCTTGGGCCGAGGCCAGCCGCCGCCCAGCCCCCAGCCCGGCAGCAGCAGTACAGCCCCAGCCAGATACCACCCAGCCACATACCCCGCAACCAGATACCACCCAGCCCAACGAACAGGCTCAAGCCGCCGCCGGGCTCGGCAAAGCCGCCGCCACCAATCGTAAAATTGCCGTTCGTATCGTCCCGCAGCTCGGCAAACTGATTAAAGACAGCGACGCCGATGTGCGCCTAGCAGCAGTCACCGGTCTCCAAGAATCCGGGTCGATCAAGGCAATTCCATTTTTGCGGCAGGCGCTGCGGGATCCTGACAGCCGGGTTGTAGCCGCGGCTAGCAATGCCCTCAGCCGATTTAAAGGGGCCAAAAAACCCACACCAAAAACCATCAAAAAGAAGCGTCGCCCCTAGGGCTTTTGGGCTTGTAGTTTGGCCTCGGGTAGCCAGTGAGCTTGAGCCAAACTACCCTTGCTGCCATCATAGGCAAGGGTCTTTACCCCGCTTTGCTATTTGAGGATGCCTGCATGACTAAAGCAATCATGGAAACCGAGAAGGGAACCATCAACATCGACTTTTTTGACAGCGATGCCCCCAAGACGGTCGAAAACTTTGTCAAACTTTCCAAGGACGGTTTCTACGATGGGCTTAACTTCCACCGCGTCATTCCCAACTTTATGATCCAGGGTGGCTGTCCCAAGGGTACAGGTACTGGCGGCCCCGGCTACCAGATCAAATGTGAGATCAACCCCAACAAACACGAAGCCGGTAGCCTATCGATGGCCCACGCTGGTCGCGACACTGGCGGCAGTCAGTTCTTTATTTGCCATTCGGCCCAACCCCACCTTGACGGTGTCCACACGGTCTTTGGTAAAACGACAGATATGGACGTTGTCAACGCCATTCGGGGCGGCGATAAAATCGTGTCTGTGACAATCCAGGACTGACCGGCACCAGTCGCCCGGCTAGGGCTGCTCAAACAGCGCTAGCAGCTGAGATTCATTTAGCTGGGGTGTACCGTACTTTTCGGCTTTTTTGAGTTTGCTGCCAGGGTTTTTACCCACAACAATATAGTCAGTTTTGGCACTGGGCATCTTGTTAATGCGTCCGCCTGCGTCGGTAATTAATCGGGTCACCTGCTCATAGGTAAGGTCCTTGAGCGTACCGGTCATGACAAAGCTTTTGCCAGCTATGCCGCTGGGGGAGTCAGGGGAACTCCCAGCGGGGGTAGCCGGGGCCGCTTCGCTGACGGGCTGGGGCTCCGGTGGGGGTTGGGGGGGCTGCTGTTGGAGCGAGGTAATCACAGTTTGACTGATCGTCAGGGCTTCCTTAAGGTTTGCCTGCTCTTTGATGGCGGTTGCCAGCTGTTGGGCCTGGGCCGATTGGGCACCTTGGGCGGTCCGTAGCTGCTGAGTCAGTTGGGAGTTGATCGCCGTTAGCTCCTCTACTTTATGGTTGAGGATAGGGGTTTCTTGAGCCGTCTGCTGTACCAGCTGCCGGTGGGCCTGGGTTAGCTGCTCCAGCTGGCTGCGTAGGGTCGCGGCCTGCTCGGCCGTGCTCTGGGCCTCAGCCAGCAGCTGTTTTCCCTGGGCCAGTTCCGCTTCTAGGGTATCGATGCGGGCCTCAGACCGGGCGAGCTGGGTCTGACTCTCCTGGAGCAGCCGCTCGCGCTCTTGGCCTAGACCCTCGACCTGCTCAGTCTGCCGGTCTTTAGCCAGGGTGCTTTGGCGCTGCTCCTCTAGCCGCTGATTGAGCTGGGCAATAACCGTTTGGGCTTGGGTCGCCTCTCGCTGGGCCGTGTCTTTTACCTGCTCTAGCTGCTGATTGAGCTGGGCAATGGTGGCCTGGGTCTGGGTCTGGGCGGCCTGGGCGGCTGCCAGCGACTGTTCCAGCTGCTGATTGGTTTGTTCTAGGGCGCTAATCGTGTGGGTAAGCTGACCGTTTTCAAGCTCTAGACTATTGAACTGGGTCCGTAGGGCTGTGTTATTGGTTTGTAGCTCCTTTAGCTGGGTTTCTAGATGGCGCTGACGGGTTTGGGTCTCCTGCTGCAGCTGAGCCAGCTGGTGTTCAAGACTGGTGAGGTGGGGCAGGCGCTGCTGGGCGGTCTGCAGGGAGGTTTCCACCGCGCGGGTGCGATCGCACTGCTGGGCCAGGTCCTGTTCTAGGGTCTGGTTTTGGGCTACGAGATTCGCCACCTGTTCCTGCAGCTGACCGACTTGGCCCTCGGCCTGGGTAGCGGTTTTAGCGATGCGATCGCGCTCAGCCCTCAGCCCGCTGACCTGCTGTTCTAACCCCGCAACAGCGTTTTTTGCCAGGGCCATGGCCTCCGTCAGGGTTTGATTTTGGGTCTTTGCCTGGGCTACCTGCTGGGTCAGGGCGGTTTTTGCTGTCGCCAGCTCAGAACGCTGCTGGGCCTGCTGTTTTCCCTGACGGCTGGCCATGACCGCACCCACTAATGCCGCCGTACCCCCAGCGGTTCCGACCAGTTCTAAAACCAGGGTGTAGTCCATCGTCACCGTTACTCAGCTAAATGTACGCAGCTTCCATAGTAAGCAGCCATAGAAACAACAATTCCCCTCGCAAGAATGTTTTAAGCCAGGCTAGGCGGCTTTGTTATGGGGCCACCCCTAGCAAATCCAAATTTTTCATGGGCTTTACGCCTTACCCCCTAACCACACCAGGCACAATGTAAAAATAGGCCGCCCATTCATCCATGACTCCCACGCCCTCCACCCCTGCCCGTTCCCATCGACTGATGTCCTTTTATCAGTCATCCATCGGCAAAAAGCTGATTACGGCCACCACCGGCTTAGCCCTAGCCACGTTTGCAACCATCCACATGATAGGAAACCTGGTTTTCCTGGCCAGCACCGATGGCTATAACCGGTATGGGTACATTATTGAACGACTCGGTCCGCTGCTATGGCTCATTGATCTGCTTTTGCTGGGCTTTGTGACCTTTCATATCCTGATGGGGGTGCAAATTTTTCTAGGACGGTTGCGGGCTCGCCCCCAAGGGTATATCACCTACGCCTCAGCCGGTCCCCCCAGCTATCAAACCCTAAGTTCTCGCACCATGATCGTTACGGGGCTAGTATTAGGCAGCTTTCTCATCTGGCATCTGTTTACCTTTAAGTTTGGCGTACGTTACACCGTCCCAGGCTCAGAGATGCGCGATCTGTCGCGGCTAGTGGTTGAAAAATTTCAGCAGCCCCTATACGCCTTTAGCTATACGGGGGTGATGCTGATGTTGGCTAGCCACTTACGCCACGGTCTTTGGAGTGCGCTGCAGTCGCTGGGGGCGCTCAATGCAGCGGTACGGCCTGTGGCCTATGCCGCCAGTGTGATGCTGGCGGTGGGTATCGCCCTGGGGTTTGTCGTCTTACCGTTGGGAATTTATTTTGGGCTGGTAACGTGAGATGAGCGATGTGCGCAGAAATAGGATACTGGTCTGGGTTAGGGAAGGGGAAAGGGAGAAAGGAAAAGGGGTAAGGGAGGGACTTTATTTAATTGTGAGCCCCTTATTTTTTATTGGATTTCGTGCTGTAGCCTACGTTTATAACTACTTTCTATGCCGTTAGATCCTCGTATTCCCGCCGGTTCCTTAAAAGATAAATGGAACAACTTTAAAGACCACTGTAAACTTGTCAACCCCAACAACAAACGCAGGCACACGGTCATTGTTGTGGGTACGGGGCTAGCTGGAGCCTCAGCCGCCGCTACGTTGGCGGAGCTGGGCTACCATGTCAAAAGTTTTTGCATCCAAGATTCCCCTAGACGCGCCCACAGCATTGCCGCCCAGGGGGGCATCAACGCCACCAAAAATTACCCCAACGACGGCGATAGTATCTGGCGATTGTTTTATGACACCATCAAAGGGGGAGACTATCGCTCCCGTGAGGCCAATGTCTACCGGCTAGCTCAAATTAGCAATCATATTATTGACCACTGTGTGGCCCAAGGGGTGCCCTTTGCCCGCGACTACGGCGGACTGTTGGCCAATCGGTCCTTTGGCGGTGCCCAGGTATCACGCACCTTCTATGCCCGCGGACAAACCGGGCAACAGCTCCTGCTCGGAGCCTACGGTGCCATGATGAAACTGGCGGACCAGATTGAGATTTTCACCCGGCGAGAAATGTTGGACCTGGTGGTCATTGACGGCCATGCTCGGGGGATTGTCGCCCGTAACTTGCTAACGGGGGAACTGGAGCGCCATGGGGCCGATGCGGTGCTGCTGTGTAGCGGCGGCTATGGCAACGTGTTTTATTTGTCCACCAATGGCCGCAACTCTAATGTGACAGCGGCGTGGCGCTGCTATAAACGGGGAGCCCACTTTGCCAATCCTTGCTACACCCAGATTCACCCCACCTGCATTCCAGTGTCGGGGGACTATCAGTCAAAACTCACCCTGATGAGTGAAAGTTTGCGCAACGACGGCCGCGTTTGGGTACCGCTCAAGCCAGGGGACAAACGCCCACCCAATCAGATCCCCGAAGCCGAAAGAGACTATTTTCTAGAAAAGCGCTATCCCAGCTTTGGCAATCTGGTGCCTCGGGATGTGGCCTCGCGCAATGCAAAGCAGGTGACCGACGACGGTCGCGGCGTGGGGGCAACGGGTCTAGCCGTCTATTTGGATCTGCGGGATGCCATCGAGCGGGAAGGGCGAGGGGCGATCGCCTCTCGCTACGGCAACCTTTTTCAGATGTACCAGCGCATTACCGATGAAAATCCCTACGATGGACCCATGCGGATTTATCCGGCGGTCCACTACACCATGGGCGGACTGTGGGTGGACTACCATCTGATGAGCACGGTGCCGGGGCTGTTTGTTTTAGGGGAAGCTAATTTTTCAGACCACGGGGCCAACCGCCTGGGGGCCAGCGCCCTGATGCAGGGGTTGGCCGACGGCTACTTTGTGATTCCCTACACCCTGGGGGACTATCTGGCCCGCAATCCGCTGCCCCCTGTCGCGACCAGCCACGCCGCCTTTGATGAAGCGGTCGCCTCGGTGCAGACCAAAACCCAAAAGCTGCTAAACATCCAGGGGAATAAAACCATAATGCAGTTCCACCGGGAGCTGGGACAGCTGCTGTGGGATCATGTGGGCATGAGTCGCGATCGCAGCGGTCTAACATCGGTCATTGACCAAATCCGCTCCCTGCGAGCAGACTTTTGGCAAAACCTGCGGCTGTCCGGTACCGCCAACACCCTCAACAAAAACCTGGAATACGCCGGTCGCCTGGCCGACTTTCTAGAACTGGGTGAACTGATGGCCCGCGATGCCCTCAACCGCGAAGAATCCTGCGGCTGCCATTTCCGCGAAGAATACCAAACCAGCGATGGTGAAGCCCAGCGTAACGACAACGACTGTGCCTATGTGGCCGCGTGGGGATACACCGGCGACGAACAAGTCCCGGAGCTACATAAGGAACCGCTAGTCTTTAATAACGTTGAACTGACTCAGCGCAGCTACAAATAAGAAACGGCTTTTCACTATACTGAGGGTATTTCCCGGTAAACCTTGGAAGGATTGATGACGTCACTACTGGCTCCGCTGGTATTAGATCTCGATTTAACCGACGAGCAGTTTTTTCAGCTCTGTCAAAAAAATCATGAGCTGAAATTTGAGCGGACCGCATCTGGAGAGCTGATCATCATGGCACCGACGGGGGGTGAAACCGGCAGACGTAATGTCAAACTCACCACACAGTTAGATTTGTGGAATACCCGTACAAACCTAGGGGAAGTCTTTGATTCTTCCACTGGATTCAAGCTACCCAATGGAGCAGATCGTTCGCCAGATGCGGCTTGGGTAACCCGTGGGCGCTGGAATGCATTAACACCAGAGCAGCGAGAGAAATTTGTGCCGCTCTGTCCAGATTTTGTTGTAGAGCTAATGTCTCCCAGTGATTTACTAGAGCGTACACGACAGAAAATGGTGGAATATCAGGATAATGGTGCTCGTCTAGGATGGCTACTCAATCGCAAACAGCGACAGGTAGAAATTTATCGGCCTGACCAGTCGCCAAACATATTAGACAACCCTCAAACGCTTTCTGCTCCCTCAGTGCTGCCGGGTTTTGTTCTAGATTTAACCTTGATTTGGTGAACGCCACAGCCAGCCAGCAGCTCTAATCTTTCCCCATGGGTCTACTTCTGATCTGTCTCGCGGCCATGGTCTGGGGCACCACCGGCACCACCTCAGTGCTGATCGCCCAGCAGGCAACCATTTCGCCATTGCTCATCGGTTTTTGGCGGATGGCCCTTGCCCTGCCCGGCTTTTGGCTATGGCACATCTACAACAGCCGTAGCCAAGAGTCCCAAAGCCCGTGGCCCAAGAAAGCCCATCGCCTACCCTTGATTGCCATGGGGCTGTGCATGGCGGGATACCAGGTGTTTTACTTTGCCGCTGTGCCCTATGGGGGGGTGGCCATGACCGCCATGGTGGCCATTTGTTCGTCGCCCCTGATCATTGCCCTGCTGGCCGTTGCCTTCCTGGGGGAGAAACTCACCCGAGGGCTGGGTATCGCCCTGGCCCTGGGGATAACGGGGACTGTTTTGTTGATTGTCCGGCCCGATGCCTTGGCGGTAAATGGAGATAAGTTTCTTTTGGGGGTGGCCCTCGCCCTGGGGGCCGCATTGTTCTATGCGGGCTATGCCATTTTGGCCAAAGCGATGGTGGGGCAGATGGATGGGATTGCGATCGCAACCTACAGCTTTACCGTAGCCGCCCTGGTCCTCACCCCCACCTTAGGGTTACAGCCATCCCTCACCGTCTGGCTCAAGATACTCCCTTTTTTGCTCTACCTTGGTATCATCACCAGCAGTCTCGGCTACGGAATCTATATGCTCGGCATCCGCCACACCGCTGCCACCACCGCCGGTATCGCCGTACTCATAGAACCCCTCACCGCCGCCCTACTGGGGATCTTTGCCTTTAAAGAACCCATGGGCTGGTCCAGCGCTCTTGGAGCCGCGCTACTGGGTCTGGGCATTTTCTATGCCCAGACCCAGTCCCACCCTGCCAAAAAGCAGTGACGACAGTAGCAGAGCTTAGGGACTGACTGGTAAATGAGGCACCCGCCAATAGCTCCTTTCCCCTTAACCCTTCCCCACGCTACTCCAGGGATTTCTTTTGGCAGATCCCTTAATTGACCTAATAAACCTTTACCGTCTCCACCAGTAGCTGAAACGCGCCTGCGGTAAAGTGCGGGTTGAGCTGTCGATCGTATTCAAACTTACTCAGCATAATCTGCAACGAATAAATTCGTCCGGCATCAATCGGAGCCCGCTGCACTACCCGCGCCCGCTGCACCGCCTTCATCTCAGCAAATGGAATGCGCACGGTCACCCAGTCACCCGCCACCGTATCAAAGGAGTAGGCATAGGCAACCGTATCCCAGCCCGCACCGTCCCTCAAAAAAAACTTGTAGCGCTGCCCGTCACCCTTTACCCGCAGCTCCATACCGGTGTGAGCACTCAGATCCAACGGGGGTTCAAAGTTGCGGGTACGCACTGAAGCAAATCCACCGGAGTTGGCTGTCGATACATAACCGACAAAGGCTAAACCATCCTGCTGAATCTGCGCGCCGCTCTGGCTGACGCCCCCCATCACCACATCGTCGAGGGCACCCCATAGGTCACGCATGGACTCCGTGGGTGAGCGAAAGTCAAAAACAACGTTGGCTTGGAGTTGGGGCGGCGGCGGCGGCGGTGAACCAAAAAACATGTTTTGTAGTGAGCTAACAATGGGGATGGCGTCGAAGTAGTTGAGGGTATCAAAAAAGCGACCGAAATCCCACGATGACCGGGTTTGCTCTGGCATAGCCTCAAGCTCAGCTGACGGACATTTTTATTGTATAAGTGGTTGTTGATTTCTGACTTCCAGGGACTCTCAGGTGGGCAGACCCCGTATCGTTGCCGCTAACCCCAAATATCCGTTAGTTTCAGCACGAACCCGGGCAGTACGTCTTCACCCAACAGCTGACCAGGATTATCCAACTGCTCTGTTGAACTATCTCCACGGTAAATCTCCACCTGTTTATTTTGAGGATCAATCAACCAGCCCAGACGCACGCCACAGGATTGGTACTCAGCCATTTTCTGCTGTAGTGGGGCCAATTTATCTGTTGCCGACCGCAGCTTAACAACAAAGTCAGGGGCTAGGGGTAAAAATTTGGCGGGGTCAGCGGCAATCGCCTCAATCCGTGATTTTTGTACCCAAGCCGCATCGGGTGAACGATCCGAACCGTTGGGCAATGAAAAACCTGTGGAGGAGTCAAATACTATGCCCGTACCGTCTTGCTCAGCCCAATTGCCCAAGCGTAGATTGAGCTTCGAGTTCCGACAACCTGTGCCCCATCCTGTAGGTGGTATCAAAATGAGATCTCCAATATTAGTTCGCTCCATGCGGATATCGCGATTGACCTGACACAACTGGTAAAACTGTTCACGGGTCAGCGGCACAATCGGACTGAGGGTCAAGGTGAAGGATGTCATGGGCGGTGCCCTAAAGGATTCCTATTATTTATAGTAGCGGTGCGATCGCACCAACTGCACCCAGGCGCGATCGCACGCCGCTGCCCCAGTCGATTCTCACCCGGTTGGTCAAGATCGCCATTACCTCATTGGGCTAGCCGGTGGGCAGTGGACGGCTCCAGTCGTTGGGTTCAGCTTGGGTTCAGCGTAGTTGAGCTTATGCAACAGCCTGATGGTTGTCTGCACGTAGGCCAAGGTGCCAAACAGCAGATGCCGTCCGGAGGCGTACTCCGGTGGCGGAGCAGGCGGATTGGTGGGCGCAGCTGCGCCCGGTGCTGGGTTTTGAAATATGGTTCTGGTTCTCCAGATCAGGTACAAGGAAAGCCAGAACCTAACGCCCTAGCCCCCACGACGCATTGCAAATCGCAGGGGGTAGGGCATAATAGCCCAATCCCGTGGATTGCTGTTTAATCCGTGGGTAGCCATCGGTAAGGTGCGGACACACCTGCCGATGGTGCCAAGTTATTAGGTTCTAGTAAAACAGCCACGATAGCGGCATTGGGCCACTCTAGACCGAGCTTTGGGGTTTAGTCAAGCCGCCTGATCATAGAGCAACAGGCTTTTCGTTGAGCGCATAAACCACAATTCATCCTCTCCAGCAGCAGCGGCAACGGCACCAAACAAAAAGGTTTCTCTTTCCATCAAGAAAGAGAAACCCGTCTGTATGCTGTTTCTTTACTGAGCTGTCGCCAGTAGCGTTTGCACGTCTGTCAGACTAGACGTCCTGGTTGTACTTCACGCCGCGATAGGTGAGCTGAACGCGCTGGTGGGCATGCTCAGGTACCTTGAATGCCTTACGCTTGAGGGGAGCACCACGATAGGTCCCTATCTTTTCAGTATCTGTGACCTGAACGTCTTCAAAGTGCGCTTCGTAGTTAGCGCCAAGAAATGATAATTTCATCCCGAGTCCTCCAAGTGTGTAGATGCTGTGACAAAAACCGTTAGCAATGGAACAGCTCGCTACGGGTTTTTACCGAAAACATCAAAACTGTGTAATTAGCTACAGTTTATATTTTATAGACGTGCGTTGACGGGAAGTTAGCAAAGCTTAAAGTGTAATTTAAGCTTTGCTTAATTTTTGGCACCCTGGCTTCGGTGGCCGGGCGGTCAGTCTTTATGGCTCTGCTGGTATCAACCCCAGGCTGTCGAGCATAAAGGCATACTCAAAGGCCGTTTCTTCAAGCCAACCGTAGCGTCCGGAGGCACCGCCATGGCCCGCATCCATGTTGGTTTTGAGCAGCAGCCGGTTAGAGTCCGTTTTAAGGTCTCGCAATTTTGCCGTCCATTTAGCGGGCTCCCAATAGGACACCCTCGGGTCGTTCAAACCGCCGGTAATCAACAGGTCAGGATATGCCTGGGCGACAACGTTGTCGTAGGGCGAGTAGGACTTCATATAGTCGTAAAACTCTTTTTCGTTGGGGTTGCCCCATTCGTCCCATTCCATTACCGACAGGGGCAGGCTGGGGTCAAGAATGGTGGTGACCACATCCACAAAGGGAACGGCTGCGATCGCAACCTTAAACAGGTCAGGTCGCATATTGAGCACAGCCCCCATCAGTAATCCACCGGCGCTGCCGCCATAGATAGCCAGTTTGTCGGCACGGGTCCATTGGTTTTCAACCAAATACTCACCGCAGGCGATAAAGTCCGTAAAAGTGTTCTTTTTATGGAGAAACTTACCGTCCTCATACCAGGGACGCCCCAACTCACCGCCGCCGCGAATGTGGGCGATAGCATAAACCACACCCCGATCCAGCAGCGACAGCCGAATTGAAGAGAAATAGGCCGACGAAGAGGCACCATAGGAGCCGTAACCATAGAGAAACAGTGGGTTGCTGCCGTCACGCTCTAGACCTTTTTTATACACCAGTGAAATCGGCACCTGGGTCCCGTCGGGGGCTGTCGCCATCAGCCACTCGCTCTGGTACTGGCTGCGATCGTAGCCCCCTAGCACCGGCGTTTCCTTTTTGAGTTCTCGCTGGTGGGTGTCCATGTCGTAGTCAAACACGGACGCTGGCGTAATCAGCGACGTATAGGTAAATCGCAGAGTCCTATTATCAAACTCAGGCATGGACCCCGCCCACACCGAATAGGTGGGTTCTGGAAACTCCAGGGACGTTTCTTCACCAGTGGAGAGTTTTTGCACCCGAATGGTGGGCAGCCCCCCCTGACGTTCATAGATTACAAGGTGATCGATAAACACGCTCACCCCCTTAAGCTGGACATCGGGTCGGTGGGGAATCACCGTTTTCCAGTTCTCTTTGGCCAGGGCATTGACCGGGGTCACCATCAGCTTAGAATTAATGGCATCTTCATTGGTGACAATATAAAACCGATTTTCGGTATCGTCGCCATTGCCAGGATGGTGAGAGATGGAATACTCCACACCGTACTCCCGGGGACACACTATTTGAAACTCTCCATCTGGCTGGTTAGCATCTAGAATACGTACCTCAGAGGTGACCTTACTATTGATCGAAATCAGCAGATAGGCATCGCTGCGGGTGGCCCCCAGCGAGAGATAAAATGCCTCATCGGTTTCTTCATAGATCAGCAGGTCCTGGTCAGACGAGTCTCCTAGACGATGTTTCCACACCTGGTGGGGTCGGTGGGCTTCATCTAATCGGGTATAAAAAACAGTCCGGTTATCATTGGCCCAGACCACTTCGCTAATGTTTTCAATCTCTTCTGGATAGAGTTTGCTAGTAATCAGGTCTTTAAAGACCAGGGTGCAGCGCTCAGACCCATTGGTATCGATGGCGTAGGCCAGCAGCTGATGGTTGGGGCTAATTTCATAATCACCCAGGGCAAAGAACTCATAGCCCGCTGCCAGTTTATTTTCATCGAGCAAGACCTCCTCGGGGGCATCCAGGCTGCCCTGCTGGCGACATAAAATACCGTAGGCTTTGCCCTCTTCAGTGCGGCTGTAGTAAAAATAGTCGCCATCTTTAGTCGGTACGGACAGATCCGTCTCCTGGATGCGACCCAGCATCTCCTTGTACAGAGCCTTTTGAAAGTCTTTGGTATGAGCCGTTTGGGCATCGGCATAGTCGTTTTCGGCCTTGAGATAGTCAAGGGTCAGGGGGGAGTTGCGATCGCGCAGCCAATAATAGTCATCAACACGGATATCCCCGTGTTTTTCTAGGGTTTTTGGCTGTTTTTTAGCGACAGGTGCTCCAGACGTACTCAAAACCTTCAGCTCCATAGGATGTTATCTCTATAGAATACTGAGCCCATGTCTGGGTGACCATGGGCTATGGGTGTAGAATACCGCCCTCCCTCCGAGCAGAAGATCCCCATCTCCCCTAAGAACCGCTATATACTGATCAGGCTACTCTCACCCTGATGTTCATCCCAACTGTCCATGGCCGATCTGCTCCTGTTTTGGCACCGTCGCGATCTGCGCATTAGTGATAACCTCGGCCTCGCCGCCGCTCGGGAGCGGAGCGCTAAAGTCGTGGGTGTTTTTTGCCTAGATCCCGATATCCTGGACGCTGATGATGTCGCCCCAGCCAGGGTAGTCTACATGATTGGCTGTCTTAGTGAGCTGCAAAAACGCTACAGAGAAGCCGGTAGCGAACTGCTGATCCTCAAGGGTAAACCCGCCACTCAGATCGCCAAAATAGCCGTTTCCCTAAACGCTGTTGCCATCTACTGGAATCGTGATGTGGAGCCCTATTCTCGTCAGCGCGACAATGCCGTAGCCGAGGCCCTACAGGAAAAGGGAATTGAAATACGTACCAAAACCTGGGATCAGCTGCTCCATGCTCCGGGCGATGTGATGACAGGCTCGGGCACTCCCTACACCGTCTATGGCCCTTTTTGGCGCAACTGGCAACAGCAAACCAAAGCAGCGCCAGCACCCACACCAGAAAATCTCACCGGGCTCAGCCCCACTGAGAAATCCCATGCTTACGAATCCGGTGCCGTAGAGCTACCCTCAGCCCAAGACCTGGGATTTACCTGGGACAGCCCCCTACCGGTTGAGCCCGGTGAGCAAGCGGCCCAGGAACTGCTACTCGAATTTTGTCGAGAGGATCGCACCGTCGCCGACTATGGTGAACAGCGCAATTTCCCAGCGACACCCGGCACCTCAAGGCTCAGCGCTGCCCTCAAATTTGGGGCCATCGGCATACGCAACGTCTGGTCCGTGGCCGACACCACCTACGGCCTCTGCCGCAGCGACGAGACCCGCAGCAGCGTCCAAACCTGGATGCAAGAACTTGCCTGGCGAGAGTTTTACCAGCATGTAATGTACTTTTTCCCAGAGCTGGCGGATGGCCCCTATCGCGACGCCTGGAAAGATTTCCCGTGGGACAATGATAACGCCAAGTTCAACGCCTGGTGTGAAGGGCGCACGGGCTACCCCATTGTGGATGCCGCCATGCGCCAGCTCAACGAGACCGGCTGGATGCACAACCGCTGCCGGATGATTGTTGCCAGCTTTCTGACCAAAGACCTGATTATTGACTGGCGCTGGGGTGAAAAATACTTCATGCAAAGGCTGGTGGACGGCGACCTCAGCGCTAACAATGGCGGCTGGCAGTGGAGCGCATCCAGCGGGATGGATCCCAAACCCCTCAGAATTTTTAACCCGGCCAGCCAAGCCAAAAAGTTTGACGCCGATGCCGAGTACATTCGCCAGTGGGTTCCCGAAATTCGCCATGTAGACACCGCAGCCTTAGTCAGCGGCAAACTCTCTCCCCTCGACCTAGAGGGAACTGATTATGTAGCCCCCATTGTGGACCACAAAAAACAACAGGCTCTCTTCAAAGAACTCTACAAAGCGCAAAAAGCAAAGTCGGCGTAATGCACCGGCAGAGCTACATGACCAGCCAGGAAAATAGCTCCTGCAGGGTCAGAGTTAGCTCACTTACAAAGGAAGGCACAGGTAGTCGCACCTCTAGTGTGTCAAATACTTCAGTTTCCTGCCGGGGTCGGTAAACAAATACAGTCTTCTCAGCTGGATCAATCAGCCAGCCCATCTGCGTTCCATACTGAAGACAGTGGAGAATTTTTTTGGTAACTACCGTATGGCTTTGACCCGGTGATAGTATTTCAATCGTCCAATCAGGAGCTAGGGAAAACGTATTTGCAATTTCCCCATTGTCATCACAGGGAATACGATCCCATGTAAAAACAGTAATGGCAGGGACTATTGAACGGCCACCAAATGTACAGCGCAATTCAGGAAAGGCACAGGCAATTTTCTTGCCCCTAACAACCGCATTGATGGCAGGAATAAGTTCTCCTTGAATTCGACTGTGTTTTCCCTGCGGCATCGGTTTTTTGATAGCTTGACCGTCAATATATTCACTAGCAGGTTCAGTCTCTGGCAGCTGCAGAAATACCTCTAATGTCAGCAACGGTGCCTGTACCATTTTGGACTCGCCTCCAGCGTTACTAGCTCCAGTTCGTACCCATAGTTTATCAATTTAAGGTTAATCCATGGCCAAGAGCTTCCCGTGGCCATTATCCGGACCTTAGCCCAGGCTGATTGAATTTGTATAACAGGGTTATTTACATTGCGAAATGGGCAATTTGCAGACTAGTTATGCTGTCTAAACAGCGGACGTCGTGTCAACGCAATCTAACATGCCCCTATCTAAATTTAGACTCGATAGATTTCTTAAGACTCAGCCATACAGCTATATTTGAACCCCTATATGAATTCCCCCATCCAGCTATTTCGGGACACCCCTATAAAAGAAGGGCGTCTAGCGCTATCCGACGCTCTGACCGAGTTTCCCCTAGAAATCTTAGATCTAGCCGATTCATTAGAGATTTTAGACCTATCTAACAATCGGTTGAGTACCCTACCCGACGCCTTTGCCAGCCTTAAAAAGCTCAGAATTGTTTTTTTTAACAACAACCAGTTTGAAGAATTCCCCAAGGTGCTGGCCAGTTGTCCAACTCTCTCCATGGTTAGCTTTAAGGGCAACCAGCTAAAAAC
>JBCDJC010000074.1:0-21696 GCA_038748225.1 Cyanobacteria bacterium P01_H01_bin.26
AGATATCAGGTATGTCCAAAGTATACTAGTTTCCTCTCAAGCTATTTAGGAGCATTTCGGAGTGGGTAGTCTACTCGCACGTCTCTTTTTTGGATTTTTATTTGCCGTTTTTGGACTCCTCAACTATTGGGGTAACGTTTCGTACAATCCGATTACAGACGAAAATCAGCGGATCGCCCTATCTCCAGAACAAGAAATTGTCATCGGTCAGCAGGGGCGTCAGGATGTGATCACCCAGATGGGGGGCCTCCATCCAAGCGCGGCACTGCAGGCCTACATTGCTCAAATCGGACAGCAGGTTTTAAATCAGTCCCAAGCGTCACAGACCTCCTACCCGTTTGAGTTTCACCTCCTCGATGCCCCCGATACCATCAATGCGTTTGCCCTGCCCGGCGGACAAATTTTTGTCACAACGGGATTGCTCAAGGCATTAGATACAGAATCACAGCTGGCCGGTGTTTTGGGGCACGAGATTGGGCATGTCGTGGCTCGCCATGGGGCAGAGCATCTAGCCAGACAGCAGCTCGGAGCGATATTGGTGAATGCCGTGGGTATCGCCGCCAGCGACGAGCGCCAGGGCGGGCAGCAGGCAGCTGCGATCGCCCAGGCCGTAAACCAGATCGTAGGTCTAAACTATAGTCGCGAGGACGAGCTAGAAAGCGATCGCCTGGGGTTTGAATTTATGATCGCCGCTAACTATAACCCTGAAGGGATTGTCGAACTCATGCAGGTCTTTGAATCTGCTGAATCCCAGGGTCGCCCTCCAGAATTTCTCAGCACCCATCCCAATCCAGGCAACCGGGTCTCCCGGCTTCAAAATATTATTCAAGCAACCTATCCCGATGGTATTCCAGCCCAGCTAACCGAGGGAGAGCAAACGTTTTCCCAAATGGTTGATCCTGAGCTATCGTAAGACGCAATTTTCCCGTTTAAGTATCTAATCCCCAACATTCACAATTGCCCCCCATGGATTTCACACTTTTGTACTGGATATTAGTTGCCATCATGTTCATGGGCGCGGTTGGTGAACTGATTCCAGGCATGCCCGGAGCCAGTATCATTCTTGCGGCTATCCTGATTTGGTCGGTGGCAACTCAGTTTGCCGGTATCGGCTGGCCAATCATCCTAGTGTTTGGCATTTTAATCCTCAGTGCCGCAGTCGAATTTCTCGCCGCCTATTGGGGCGCAAAGCAATTTGGGGCCAGTCGGTGGGGACAGTTTGGAGCCATTGTTGGGTTAGTGGTTGGCTTTTTAGGACTGCTGCCAGCCCTTCCCCTAGGTGGACCCATTTTAGGGGTTTTGGTGGGACCGTTTATCGGGGCATTTATTGGAGAATATGTATCTCGACAGCAGGTAGAGGGGGAATCAAAAGTACAAACGGCATTAAGAGCGAGCGTCGGCACGGTGATTGGCTCAGTGGTTGGGAACCTGATTGATGGACTCCTCGCCATCCTGGCGGTAGTTGTCTTTATTCTTACAACCTGGCCAGTTGTATCCAGCTTGTAATGGCTATCTACTGTTCACTGCGGTGGGAGACCTGTCTAAATACCTCATCAAACAGTTGGACTATAAACAAATGTCCTTCCCCTGGATATCCGTGTAGCGATGTCTGTGGTATTTTTTCGTTGAAATACAGGGCATAGCTATAGGGGGCAAATCTGTCTTCTTCTCCGTGAAACAGATACACTTTTGACTTTATCTTTTTAAGATTAAACCCCCAGTCTCCATACAAAATGATGGCGTCGTCGGCCGGACCTCGAACACCCTATCGAAATCCTTCTACTATGGCATCTGCATAGAACTGAGTCATCTCTTGATCGGCTGCGAAGCGCACCCTAACGTTTACCCTAATATGTGGCTTCTCTGTGTGTGGCTCATACCCTATGAGTCTGCGACTGTCTTCTGGGTCTTCCATAGCTGTAAGAGATCCCAGAAATCACTGTCACTTTGTTCCTTATCGTCCTCTTGAGGAAGATAGTAAAACATCGCCCGGCGAATAAACATAGCCACTATCCCAATCCCGCCAAATTCAGATATCGTAAACAAAATATGGGTAATGGCATTGACCTGGGCGACCTGTTGATTAAACATAGTCGTCCCAAACTCGGCTACTACAATCTGAAGATTGAAAAGAAAGTTAGCAACCCCTGTCACCAGATTAATCACCAACAAAATTTTTGTCCCCTTAAATAGGGACCGGTAAACCCTTGACTCTCTAAGTAATTCTTTTAATGATTTTTCTTGCTCCGGTGAACTTGGACTCAGACCTTGTATTAGGAAATAGCGAATGATCGGTCTGCGAATCACAATCGAACCACCGAACACCATAGCCGTAAAAATAAAACCTACACTATCTTTTAAGGCAAACTGAATACCATCGACAAACCAGAATGCCAACAGGCCACGCATCATTGCAAACGCCCCAACATAGCTGGTAATAAAATTAAATCGTTTGGTGATGAATAATGAATCAATAAAGACCCAGGCTACGGGAACAAGTGCAGCGACAACGTAGGTGGTTTCCGTTCCTAATTGCTCATTTAGATTGTTTAAAATGATAATGGGTATAACAGAGCCCATGACAATATCGAGGATCAATTTATAGTTCATGACTTAGCTGTTCTCCTATTTCTGTGGGTAAACGACAGTTTTTTTACAAAAGATTATGGAAAAGGTGTTACGAGGCCACGATACTCTGCATCTTTCTACACTGGGGCGAACCCAAAAAGTTCGAGGGCTGGTGGGAACAGCAGTATCGCTCTGCCTCCAGGGTTTTGCAGACGTATTAGGGAGCTGCCAAAAAAAATTCCTGGAGTAGAGTGGGAAAGGGGAAAGGGGGAAGGATCGATTGGCGGGTGTCTTAAATACCAGCAAGTCCCTTAAGTAGCTCGACTGGTATTTAAAGATAGAATTTCGTGAGCTGCTCGGATACCACTTTCGAATGCACCATGGACGGTGGCTGCGCGGGTGGGATGGGTGGCTTCACCAGCAAAGAATAAAACGTGATCCACCGGCTGGCCCAGCTGCGATCGCAACCCCACGCTCCCCACCGGACCATAGGAATAGGCCATCCGCGCATAGGGATCTGCCTGCCAATCGACAAACAGTGCATCCACCAATCGATTTGCCAAGGGCACCTCAAATATCTGTTCTAGATGCTCTAACCCTGCTCGAATAGCCCCTTCTCGGCCAAGCACCCCGAGCGTATCGGCCCCTGTTGAGCCAGTGAATGCGGTTAACACCGGGGCCTCATTGTGGTGTTTCCAACCGGGTCGCCACCACAGCTGCGTGTCGAGGGTGGTCAAGCAAGACTCCAACTTTTGAGACCAGAAGGGCCGATCAAATTTTAGGATTAGCTTGGTGATGTGGCCGGCCCCAAGTCCCTGAATGGCATCGAGTTTAGCATCGGGAAGCTGGGGTTCAAACGCCACCGCATCCGCTTGCAGCAGGGCCAGGGGCAGGGTGACCACAACATGCTGGGCCGTGTAGGTGGTATCGGTTTCTGTTTGCACCCGAATCCCCGATGGCCCCCAGTGAATGCGGGTAACCGGGGTTCCACACCGAATATTGAGCCCCGCTGCCAGCTGCTCGAATAGATGGGAGTAGCCTTTGCGCAGCCGAAAGTAATCATCGCCATCGCCTGCATAGGTCAACTCCGCTAACCCGTACACACCTAGCTGCTCCAAATTTGCCCCATAGCTACCGCTAAGCGCATGGTCTAGGATGTGGCGAACCTCTGGCGACAGCTCCTGATGGAGCGACAGGAACTGGGCCAGGCTAACATCGGGTTTTCCCTGGTCAATCCATTGGGTTATCAACGGGTCCATGGGAGAGCCATCCATCACATCGAGGACGTCCATTCCGGGGATAGATGACCAGCGTCTAAAGGGCAGCAGCGTTTGATTGATATGCATAAACTGGTGCCGATATCGATCAAATGCCGGGATTGTCCCTAACCGGTAGCGACGCACCCAGTCCCAGGTCACGATGTTTTCCCCCTGCAGGTATTCCGCACCACATTCAACGGGGTGCGGGGCAAAGTCGTAGTTGGTACTGACTCTGCCACCAATGCGATCGCGAGCCTCAAGCAAAAGTACAGAGCGATTGGCAGCCTGCAGGGTTTGGGCAGCCGCCAAACCCGCCGCCCCCGCACCAATCACGATGGTGTCGTAGTGGGTTTGATCTGACAGGGCGTCAGCAGCGCTGGGCTGGCGCGCCCTGCCCAAAAAAGGAATGACAGAAAGCAGGGATATCAATACACGCCGGGTGATGGTTCGCATGGGAAAAAGCACATTTAAAGAGGCTGTATAATCTGAACATCGTTCATGTTATCCAAAATACGAACAATGATCACGTTTTGTCAACCTGCCAAATTTCGATACGGTCGAGCTGAACTATGATTTCATCGTGAATAGACAGATGCCCCACGATCTGAGCGTTTTATCGTCTACCAGCCATGGCAAAAATCAATGTCTTCACCAAACTCCGCTAGCTCATCTAAACGCAATAGGATGCGGCGGCAGCCCCAACAGGCTCGCAGCCAGGAGCGCGTCAAGCAAATTCTTGACGTTGCCGAGCAGCTATTTCTAGAAGTTGGGTATGACTCCACCACCACCCGTGCGATCGCGGCCCGTGGGGGAATTTCGGTTGGGTCGCTTTACCAGTTTTTCCCCAACAAAGAAGCAATTCTCAAGGCCCTGGCAATTCGCTACATGCAGACGCAGTATCAGAGGTTTCTGACACTGCACACGCCAGAAGTCGTAGCGCTGCCATTGCGGAGCTATGTGGATCGAATGATTGATGTGTTTGACCAGTTTTATACCGACTATCCGGGGTCACGGGCTATTTTTGATCAGCTATTGGACACCATCACATGGTCTGCCATTGAAAAAATCGATGACTTCGAATATCAGGTAATCGATGAGTTAGCCCGGTTCTTTCAGGCTCGTCAGCCCAGTTTATCAATGGCAAAATGTGAGCGCATTGCCATGGTCATTACCAAAACAATTACCGAACTGTTATGGCTTTCCCTCAGTGGCGATCAGACATTTCGCCAAGAACTGGTGGCAGAAACAAAACTGCTGACCCTGAGCTATCTGCAACAATACTTAAACGGGGAAGATCAGGCCTAGGAGATTGTCAGTTAGCTTAGATGGTAAAACGCGCCGCATAACAATTTTATGAGCGCTGAAAAGCCTTGATGAACAGGGTATTAAGCGCTCAAAGAAAAAGCTAAAAAAGGCGATGCTCAACCAAAGTTGCTGGCCTAGAGATGATTTTGAACAGTCGGAATCAGCATTGCCGATTTTACGGACATGGCTAACCTACGACTTTGCCAAAGACAGCTTTTGAGTCGTAAAGCGTAAATCTAAAAACTAGCTATCCTAGAACAGACGGTCGTGCCCCATAGTGTAAGGATGACAGCCAATGCCTTCCCCGTTTCCAGGAATGGATCCCTACTTAGAAAATCCTGAAATCTGGCCAGAAGTGCATAGTCGCCTGATCGTAGCCATTGCCGATGTCCTAGCACCCAACTTGCACCCCAATTACTACGCAGCCATTGAAAAACGTACCTATCTAAATACCCCCGAAGACAGCATTCTAATTGGCATACCTGACGTTTCAGTGGCCAATCGTCCGTCAACACCTAAAACAGAAAGCAGAACCACCACAACACTTCCCCAGGCGGAGATCGTTACTTTACCCCTACCTGAAGAAGTCACTGAGCGTTATATTGAAATACGCGATACCCAAACTTCAGCCGTCATTACAGCAATTGAAATCTTATCGCCCAAAAATAAACGATCTGGCGAAGGTAGAACTGCCTACCTGAGAAAACGCCAGCAGGTTTTGACGACCCAAACCCACCTGGTAGAATTTGACCTACTGCGTACCCAAGCCCCGATGCCCTTGGGCACCCAAACTAAAACGGACTATCGCATCCTAGTGAGTCGCAGCAATACTCGCCCCAAGGCAGAACTCTATGGGTTTAACCTACGACAACCCGTCCCAAAGTTCCACCTTCCTCTTAAGGCAGGCGATCCAGAGCCTGAAATTAACTTGAAAGCTATTCTGGACGATATCTACAACCGGGCTGGGTACGGTTTTCGCATTGATTACCAGCAACCTGCCCAACCTGCTTTAGATAAAGCTAGCCAGAAATGGGCCACAGCTCTATTAAGGTGAATCCCCATATGTGGAGAGTAGGGCAGCTAAACTAACCAGCCACCCTACTTGTTATCTCGAATTAGCGACAAAAACACATCGGTTAAAGCAGCGCGGTCCTGTCGAATCTCTTTGATGGGCACAGGACGCAGAATATCCAACAGTTCATAGAGGGCGTCACCGGCAAAGGTAATCTGGTGGTCTGTGACCGTACCCCCCATCGCCGTAATTTTCTCGGCCCGTTGGCCATCGATGGTCTCGGCACAGTCAATCCGATAGGCGGTGCCCGAAAACTGTTGGATTAACGTTTGGGTAGGTTGCTCTGCGATGATTTTTCCTTGCCGGATAATGGCAACTCGATCGGAGAGTTCCTCGGCAACATCTAGCTGGTGAGTCGTCAACAGGATCGCACAGCCCGCCTTCGCCACGTCTTTCACTAGGGCTTTGACCGTTTCACTGGCTTCTACGTCTAGACCTAACGTTGGTTCATCTAGCAGCAGCAGCGTGGGCTCATGGACCAGGGCAACTGCGATCGCAAGTTTTTGCTGCATTCCCCGCGACAGCTTTTGCACCGGTGTTTTACGTTTATCGACTAGGCCAAACTGCTCCAGTAGCTGTTCGCCCCGCTGCCTTGCTACCCGCCGATGCACCTGGCGCAGCCCGCCAAAATACTCAATGTTTTCTAAGGGGGTTAACCGCCAATATAGATTGCGATTGCCTTCCAATACAGCGCCGACTCGCTTGAGGGCCGCCGACTGACGGTGGGGGTCAAGGCCATCAATCCTGACCTGCCCGGCATCGGGACGGACCAAACCACCAATCATTTTAATAGTGGTAGTTTTACCCGCACCGTTTGGCCCCAAAAACGCCAATACTTCCCCGGCACGGATGCACAGCGAAACATCGCGTACCGCCTCAAATCGTCGTTTACCACGACCGTAGGACTTTTGTAGGTGCTGAGCATCAAGGGCAATGTTGCTAAGAGCATCTGGCCGTGGCAAATACTCTACGGGACGCATGGGAAGCGTCATTAAGATTTACTCCATTCACACATGAGCCGTTAGCGCTGCCAACGAACGTGCAGTTAATATTTTTTTATAAAGTTATCGTAACGTGAATAGGGCGCCTGGAGTATCGCCACCCGTGGATAGCTTTACAACTGGCTTAGACGACTCGCATCAATGGCAGCAATGCCAGCGAACAAGTAATAGCAAACAAGTAAGAACAAAGAAATAAAAAAGCTCTGGCAGTGTCACCAGAGCTTTTGAGGAGCATACTGATTGTCGATGCACTTATCCTCCCATTCAGGCGAAAATTAGGCCGCTCACCAGCAATGGCTAGGTCCAGCCAGAGGAATAGGCGTCACCTTCATAGGGTTGCATACCAATCACAGGATAGGCATCATCACTGGGGCTAAAAATGCGAACAGCCGCTTCAAAAATGTAGTCAAAACCATCCGTTAACCAACGAAAAACGTTCATAATGTCTAGCCTCTATAGTGTGTATTAACTGGAGCAGAAAACCGCTGATATTCCAAAACTCTAGAGCTGCTGTTTGAGTAAAAATTACTCTTAAAATTGAACAAACCCTTGAGAGTTGTCAATATCTGTTAAAAACTCAGTGAGATTGACAAACGTCTATGTTTTACAAGATGACAACAAAAAATATAGCTCTCTCACTGGATTTGGCCATCAGGTCTATTTTTGCTGGCCACCTGTATTCTAGGGTCAAAGTTAGACCTTAAACAATGTCACAACAAAACTTGAAAGCATTGTTCACATTCTTACCGTTAGTAACAAACCTAGCAATTAAAGCCATCACACCATAGGGCTTTGTTTCTCTCTAACACACTGCCCAGCAAACCTGGTAAGGGTAGGACAAAACTGCTTTTATGAAACGGTATTTAACTGACCTTGAACAACTTGATACGCTTTCTAAATATCCTTAATATTTCTCAATTTATAGGTTTAGTTTTTTGGCATCTCTGGCAAATTCTATGCCCCCAAGCATCTACCAATTGATAATAAAAGAGGCAGATTGACAATCCGATTTCTGCGCCGTTCGTGCATAGGAGAATAGTCCCCATGTTTCAACGAATTTTAGTGGCTTTGGATCGCAGTAACAGCAGCCGCAGTGTCCTTGAGGAAGCTATTGCCCTCGCTAAGCCAGCGGCTCAGCTAAAGCTGGTGATGGTGGTGCCCCCCATGGATGTGGGCTACCCCGATCCGATCTATTTGAGTATGGAGGGCATGCACGGCGTCTGGACAACGGAGATGTACCAAAGCCACATGACCCACTGGCAGCAGCGGCAACAGGAGACCGAGCAGTGGTTGCGATCGCAGGCCGACTATGCCCACCGTCAGGGTCTCAGCGTCGAATATGAATGCCCCACAGGTACCGCCGAAACCACCCTATGCACCCTGGCCACCCAGTGGAATGCGGACCTAATCATGATGGGCCGCCGGGGCCGCAGCGGGTTTAGCGAACTGCTGCTCGGCAGTGTCAGCAACTATGTTATGCACCATGCCCCCTGTTCTGTGCTGACGGTCCAGGGAGTCCTACAGCCGGTCGCGGCGGTCACCGCTGAGTGACCCCGGCAGCAACGCCTGCCCCGGGCGGCAAGGTATATCTGCTAGGGGCTGGCCCCGGCAATGCCGACCACCTGACCGTGCGCGGACAGCAGGTGCTACGCCAGGCCGACAGCCTCATTTACGATGCTTTGGTGGATCCTCGCTTGCTGACCCAGCTGCCCGCCGCCTGCGACACAATCCAGGTGGGCAAGCGGGGCGGCCAGCCCAGCACCCCCCAAAGCGAGATCAGCCAGCTGCTGGTGGACCAATGTCAGCAGGGTAAACAGGTGGTACGGCTCAAAAGTGGCGATCCCTTTATCTTTGGTCGCGCCGCCGTGGAAATCCAGGCCCTCAAAGCCGCTAATTGCGACTTTGAAGTCATTCCTGGTGTCTCATCTGCCCTGGCGGCCCCCCTGCTCAGCGCCATTCCCCTGACCGATCCGGCCTTGAGCCATGGGTTTGGTGTGTTTACGGCCCACAATCTCCAAACCCTCGACTGGGCCACCCTGGCCAGTTTAGAAACCCTGGTTTTACTGATGGGGGGGCGGTCCCTAGGAGATATTTGCCATCAGCTACAGATCCACGGCCTCCATGGTGAAACCCCCGTGGCCATTATCCAATGGGCTAGCCAACCCCAGCAACGGCTTTGGCAGGGAACCCTCCTCAGCATTGCCCAGCTGACCAAGGGGGAACGTCTCTCCCCCTGCATTATTGTCATTGGCGAGGTGGTACGCTTGCGCGAGTTTTTAAGCCCCGTTGTCCCCGGCGTCTCTCCCGATATTGCTAAGGCCCTCACCCGTAAAATCATTCTGACTACCCGCGCGGCCGGGCAGACTAGCAGCTTTACCACCCTGCTCAGCCATCAGGGAGCCACGGTGATTGAGCTGCCTGCTTTAGAGATTCGACCGCCGTCGAGCTGGGCCGCATTGGACCGGGCGTTGGCGCATTTATCAGGGTTTGACTGGCTAGTTTTGACTTCAGCCAATGCGGTTACTTTTTTTCTAGACCGGCTGCTGGCCCAGGGATACGACCTGCGCCAGCTGGCCTCGCTCAAGCTGGCGGTGGTGGGCAAAAAAACAGCCAGCGTGTTGGCCAGCCGGGGCTTAAAGGCCGATTTTATCCCCACCAGCTACGTGGCCGATGCCCTGGTCGAGGAATTCCCTGTTCCCCTCCCAGGGCTCCGGCTCCTGTTTCCACGGGTGGAAACAGGCGGGCGGGATGTGCTGGTCAAAGAGTTTACGGCCCAGACCGCGACCGTGACCGAAGTGGCCGCCTACGAGTCCGGCTGTCCCCAGACCATGGCGGCGGGAGCCGCCGCTGCTCTCCAACAGGGCCAGGTAAACGCCATTACCTTTGCCAGCTCTAAAACGGTGCGCCATTTTACACAGCTGATGGCGGCTCAATTTGGGGAGGGGTGGCGGACGTTGCTGGCCGGGGTTGCGATCGCATCCATCGGTCCCCAAACGACCCAGGCCTGCCATGAACACCTGGGCCACGTGGATATAGAAGCCACCACCTACACCCTGGAAGGTCTCACCGCTGCCTTAGTACGGTGGGCCACCCATGGATGAACGCCGCCAGCGGATTATCGGTCTCACGGGGGGCATTGCCACAGGCAAGTCCACCGTTTCAGATTACCTGGCCAGCGCTCACCAGCTGCCCGTTTTAGATGCGGATATCTATGCCCGTGAGGCCGTGGCCATCGGTTCACCGATCCTGGCAGCCCTTGGTCAGCGCTATGGCAGCGCGATCTTTTTAGCCGATGGCTCACTCAACCGCCAACACCTGGGTGCAATTATCTTTAGTCAACCCGCGGAAAAGCAGTGGGTGGAGCAGCAGATTCATCCCTTTGTGCGACAGCGGTTTACCCAGGTTAGTAGCCGCTACCCAACCACCCAGACGCTGGTCTATGCCATACCTCTTCTATTTGAGGCTAATCTCACCCACCTTGTCAGTGAAATCTGGGTTGTTGTCTGCGAACCAACCCAGCAGCGAGGGCGGCTGATGGCCCGCAACAATCTCTCTCCAGCCGAGGCCGAGAACCGCATCAAAAATCAGCTATCCCTTGACATCAAAGTGGCCCAGGCCGACCGGATACTCGACAATTCTAGCGATCGGGCTACCCTCTACCAACAAATTGACAGGGCTCTGTTATCTAGCCCCCCGAGCAAACCGTAAATCAACCCTAAGAATCGCAAATCAACATCACAAAACAATCTAACTTAGCTACTATTGCCCCACACTAGGAAATTAATCCCTGTCGAAATACGAGGCGTTATGACTGACTTTACCGATTTTCTTAAGCATAAACAGGCATACATTGCCATTGGCGAGTTTAAGCCCGGGCGTTTTTCCGAAGCTCGCCAGCTCTATGAGCAAGCCGTTGCCACCTATGGTGATGGGTTCCAAGGGGCCTATCTTTTTCAAGAACCAGGGACCGATCGGGGGATTGCCGTTATTTTGTGGGACAACGTAGACACCATGGAAGCGCACCATCCTCCGACCTATGAGGCGATTGTGCGAGAGCTATCGGGGCTGTTTGTATCGCCGCCCGACGTCAAGTTCTACGAAGTCTGTAGCGAAATTGGACTGATGGGTCAGCTGGCCCAGACGGTCACGGCCTAGAAGGACCCAGCCGCCGGGCTCCTTCTACAACCCGGATGGCCGGGGGGCCCTGTTTTAAGGTTTCTAGCTTGCGGGTAACCTGCTCCAGGTTATTCATATCACCTCGGGTCCGTAGCAGGCGAGCCGCTATTTCGAGGTCTGCGATCGCACGGTGCAAGCTCCCCTGTTTTTGGTACGCCACACTGCGATAGCAGTAGGGCAGTGCCAGGTCAGACCGCCGTTCAATAGCTAGGGTAAATTGCTGAATCGCATGGCGCAAATTTCCCAAAGCTTGAAGAGCCTGGGCCTGATAAAAATAGGGAATTGCACTTTGGGGGCAAAGGTCGGTCGCCGCTTCCAGGTCATTGAGGGCACCGGCATAGTCTCGCCTATCTAGCCTGAGCACACCCCGGTTGCAGTGGGGCGCAAACAGAGACGCATCCAATCGAATCCCATGGCTAAAGTCCTGCAGCGCTTTGTCACGGTTCCCCCGGTCAAGCCAAGCCACACCGCGACAGTTATAGGCAGCCGCACTAGGCCCCATCGCTATCACCTGGGTAAAATCATCAATCGCCCCAGCAAAATCCCGAATGTCATAGCGGGTTCTACCACGATTAAAATAAGCTCCAGCACCAGTCACCTCAATAATGGGATTCTCAAAGCGTTCAATCAAAGGTTGAATCACACTTGGATCGCTAATACGCAGCTTTGGAGCCACCGTTGGAAACAAGCTAGTCTGGGTGGATAGGGCCTGCATCCCCACCAGAGCACAGGTAGAATCACACACAGCAAAGTTCTCGGTGGTTCCCAAAACCTTAAAAGAAAACAAATCTGGATAGTCCTGTTTTAACGGCAGCAGCTGACGAAAAGCCTGTTTTAGCTGACGATGGCGGGCACTATCCTCACGCCAGCGCAGGCCAATGCTACGCAGCAAAACAGGCTCACGATTGTCTCCTTGATGGCACCAGCCAATATCCAACCGACAGCCACGCCCTAGCAACTGTCGAAATTGCTGTAGCAGCTCATCATCCAGCTCAATACCATCCGCCCAGGGCCACACCAGCACCAGGCGCTCCTGTGCCTGGGCCAGCAGCTGGTTTAGAGCATGTCGGCTAGGAGATATCCCCTCAGCGGTGACAAAATCCAACAGCCATGGGTTGTCACCGGCACTAGCCGATAACGCTTCTGGCTGGCCTGGCGCATCTGCTGCCAGATTTAACCGCTGGTCAACAGCATCCAGGCGCTGTTGCAGCTGTTCGATACTCGTACCAAAGCGGGACGACAGCTCTGAAAACTCATCGCGAAACACCATGCCCGAGATGGCTTTCACCAGTTCCTGTACCTCTTCTCTGAGCAGCGACTGACGTTCATCAGCCGTCAGCTGCTGAACCTGCTGTTGCAAATAGTGGATTTTGTCATTGAGACCCGCATAGTTATTCTTGGCATCGGCCCCCAATATATCCAAATGCACCCGCAGCTGCATCAGCTCTGCTTTGAGCCTTGCAACCATTGTCTCAGTCGCCTCAACACGACCCATATTTGATAGTTGCTGACACCGCGCTGCTACGTCCTTAAAGTCAATGTACAGCTGTGTGTACTGCTCCTGCAGTCTTACCACAAGCTGTTGCTGCTCCTTTAGTTCTAGAATTTCTTGCCTATCGATTTGCGACTTTAAGGTTTGCCTTGTATGCTCCAACACCTGGGAAAGACTCAAAATATCTCGATGACTTTGAGCTATCACCGACCGCCGCACAGCCCTAAGGTGCCCGTGGGTAGGCAGGTCTTCAATCCGCCCCTGCACATCCTGTAAACGCTTATCAAACTTATTGGTATTGATAGCCAGTGCAACCGACTGACTCTGGGTGAGGTGGGTTTGGAGCCGCCGTCGATTGATCAATCCC
Source organism: Cyanobacteria bacterium P01_H01_bin.26 (assembly GCA_038748225.1). Classification (GTDB taxonomy): domain Bacteria; phylum Cyanobacteriota; class Cyanobacteriia; order Phormidesmidales; family Phormidesmidaceae; genus Leptothoe. The sequence goes on from JBCDJC010000074.1 coordinate 13,241, forward strand.
AGTGCCATCAGCAATGACAGGGGAGCCGTCGCCAGGAATGCCTGCTGTGTGGCCACCGAGGCCACCGTCCCAGCGCCAGAGCCCAGCATTAGCGCATACTCAGTTAAATCAAGCCAACGATGATTCTTCACAAAGGTTTGTAAAATACAGTCATCAAAAAAGCAGCCCGCCTAAGCGTTGGGCCGCTTGTTTCTCTATTCAGCCTGGGCGGTAATCCATCAGGAGATAACTCAGGCTTTTCAGCGTTATCAAATTCTGAGATACCTAAGTATTTACCCTGATATCAGAAACGACATACCAGCGTAAAAACCCCTTGAATAAAGGCATTCAGAAAAGAAGATCCGTACTTAGTTAAAGAAAACGAATAATGAGCGGGTATCTAAAAGCACTATCGGGACTACTAAAACTTGCAAAGATTGCCAAAAGTGGCATCACCCATTGAAAAATCAGTAGGGGAATCACAAACAGCCAGCCAATCAGTAGCCAGCACAAAACACCGATAATAAAGCTATAGATCCAAATGTTGATATGAAAGTTTAGAGCTTCCTTAGCGCTTTCCTTCACCACCGGATCGTCGGAAATAATCCACAGGGCACCCGGAATACCAGCTGAAAATAAAAGCTGGCTCAAAAAGATAGACCCGTGGGAAAGGGCCGACAAAACTTTGCGCTTATCGCTATCAAATGCGGCATCCATGACGTTTTAGTCCTTTTTTTGCTGTGCCCCCATAGTAATCGATGCCCCGATCAGAACGGTTAGGGAAAACCGTAGTCGGTACCAGTCAATGCATTGCCCCATGGCTCTCTGCATGGGAGGAGCTTTACAATAAACAGTAGAAACCAATAAAAGTGCTTATTCCTATTCAGGAGACTAACCATGGAACTAAAGCGGTTGGGGCATGTTGCCATCTGTGTGACCGATATTGCAGCAGCGGCCAAATTTTACCAATCCCTAGGGATGAATCTAGTCTGGCAAGATAGCGACTGGGCCTATCTAAAAGCCGGTAACGACGGCTTGGCCCTGTTGAGTCCCGATTATGATCAGGCGGGACCTCACTTTGGCTTCGTGTTTGACGACCGGGCGGCTGTTGATAAAGCCTATGCCGAGCTGAGCCAGCAGGATATCAAACTGACTGAGATTCACGAACACCGCGATGGGACAGCGTCATTTTACGGTCGCGATCCCTTTGGTAACTGGTTTGAATATCTCTATGAGCCCAGCGAGCCAAACACCCAAAAAAATAAAGCAGCTGAGCTAGCTATCTAATCTCAAACTGAATCTGGGTCAATACCCATGGCCCTGAGCCTTTCTGCTAATCGCCTCAGGGAAAACGAATTCTGCCCCAGCTGGCTGAATTACAGCAGCGTATTGAGCAAACATTATCTACTGGTAGTTTGACTGGTGAAACGGCTCGCCGAGAGACCCTGGTCCCTATTTTGATCAAGGTCGCGGCGTTTTGTAACTGTCAGCTTCGGGACGATTCTGCACTTGACACTGCTAAATCAAAACGTAAGCAGCAGCAATTCTAAAAAAAGCGGCGCTTCTGATTCAAGTAGAAGCGTCGCCTAGATTTGGTGAGAGCCAATTTTAGAGAGTAATAAGAAACCCAGTTGAGAATGGGCCAGGGGATTTTCTTTGTGCACCTAACCCATCACAACAATTGAGCTTGTTGCCCATTGCTAAAATCGCACCGAAGGCCAGAGGGGAAGTGCTGTAGGCCGTAGGAATCTCAGCTGAGAATACACCGGTGTCGATAGTTGTCCTACCACTTCTTATAGGGCAAGAATTTGCCACACATAATCACCTTTACCCGATCGCCTTTGGGATCTTCTTCCTTTTCCACATCAATGGAAAAATCAATGGCGCTCATAATGCCATCGCCAAATTTCTCATGGACCACCGCCTTCACCGGTACGCCATAGACCTGCATAATTTCATAGAAGCGATAAATCAGCGGATCGGTGGGTACCAACGGATCTAACCCCCCTTTCATCGGGCACTCAGTTAGATACTCAACAAACTCTGGCCCCATACCCAAGGCTTCCACAATCTTGGTGGCTTCTTCTTCGGAGGCACTGGCTTGGCCATACAACACCGAAGCAATCCAGACTTCGTCATAGCCCAGCTTGGCTTCCAAATCTGCAAATGAGATACCTTTAGCTTTTTTCGCAGCAAGAAACTTTGTGGAAATTTCAGAAATAGCCATGGCAAAAATCACCTCTTGATTGCAATAGTTAAAAAGGAAAAAACGCTTACTGCAGAATCGTACAAGCTACCTGATGCGCGATTCTTCTACGGCTCGAGTTTCGCGGAATAGATGACTTTCCATTTCGGCCTTGAGATCGTGATAAGCCGGGTGCTGATCGATGGTTTCACGATTCCGAGGGCGAGGGAATGGCACCTCTAAAATCTCATCGACGCGGGCGGCCGGACCTCGGGTCATCATCACAATACGGTCCGACAGTAACAACGCTTCTTCGATACTGTGGGTGATCATAATTACGGTCTTGCGTTGCTGTTCCCAAATGCGCTCAACTTCGCTTTGTAAAAAGCCACGGGTCAAGGCATCCAGAGCACCAAAGGGTTCATCCATCAGCAAAATCTGAGGATTAATCGCCAAAGCGCGGGCAATACCCACCCGTTGTCGCATACCCCCCGACAGTTCGTGGGGATGCTTTTTCTCAGCTCCTTCTAGACCCACCAGCTGAATCTGCTCTTTAATGTTACGGGTGCGCTGTTTAGGCGATAGTTTTGGATAAACAGTTTCAACGGCAAATCGAATATTTTCCTCCACCGTCATCCAGGGCATCAGAGCATAGTTTTGAAACACCATCCCCCGATCAGGACCTGGACCTTGAATCGGCAAGCCATTGAGTAATATTTCCCCCTGGGTCACGTTTGAGAGTCCGGCCACCATATTGAGTAGCGTCGATTTACCACAGCCCGAGGGGCCAATGATGGAAACAAACGTGTTGGGTTCTATATCTAAACTGATGTCCTCAATGGCAACAAAGTCTCGGGATGTTTTACCCGATAGCTTGCTAAAGATATCCCTCTTGCCAGCAAACACTTTCGTGACATTACGAATGGAAAGCTGGGCTGAAGAAAACTCAGAGTCAAAAGGCACGGCACCATTAGATGAGTAATTGACGGAAGCAATGCTCACGCTTTACGACCAAACGCAACAAATTTTTCTAGGGCACCAAAGATGTTATCTAAAATTAGCCCCACTAGACCGATGATAAAAATAGCTACCAAGATGTTTGGAATGTAGAGATTGTTCCACTCATTCCAGATAAAGTAGCCTAATCCAGTTCCCAAGAGCATTTCAGCGGCGACAATCACCAGCCAGGAGATCCCCATACTGATCCGCAAACCCGACACAATGTTTGGCAGGGCAGCTGGAATAATCACCTTGAATATGGTCCGTAGTCTGGATGCTCCCAGGGTTTTAGAAACATCCAAATATTCAGGATTCACATTGGCTACACCAAACGCTGTATTGATGAGCGTTGGCCAAATGCTAGAGATCAGAATAATAAAAATTCCGGTTTTCTCTGAATCTCGAAAAATATACAGACCCAGGGGCAGCCAAGCCAGGGGAGACACCGGCTTTAACAGCTGCACATAGGGGTTAAATGCCTTGTAGGCAATGGGGGAAATGCCAATCAAAATCCCCAGGGGCACCGCAATAATCGATGCTAAGAAGTAACCAATGGCCACCCGTCGCAGGCTAATTAGCAGGTTCCAACCAATTCCCAAATCATTGGGTCCGTTGTCAAAAAACGGATGGGTGCTCCACCACCAAAGCTCTTGCAGGGTCTTAGACGCCGTGGGCATCCCCTTGGCAAACAGCTCCAGGTTTGCGCCGATTTCCCAAAACAGTAGGAACAGAACCAGGGAGATGACAAACAGCCCCAGGGCCTGAATGTTCTCATTAAGCCAGGGAGCACCGCCGTTGGCGCTCCTTGTTTTAGCTAAGGTTGGCTGCTGACTCACGGCCATCTACTATATCCCTCCAATTTCTACACCATTAGGCGTTGTTAAACACCGTTCTTATCAATCTGTTCTTTAATGTAAGCCGCTGGGTCGGCGGGGTCAAAGCTATCAAATTCCAGGGTTTCAGTGCGGTAGATGTCATCAGGCGGGTTGAGACCGACCTCCTGGGCTAACTCCCTGGCCAAGTCAGTTAAGAAGATATCTTTACCCACTTGATCATAGGTGTCAGACGTAATGACCTGGGCCGCCTTGCCATCACCTTGGAGATCCCACCGCACCAACTGGGACGAAATCCAATTGGCAAAGCTTTGCCAGGGATAGGGGTCAAAGTCGATTCGATCCGGCACGTTGAGGGTATTTCCCTGACCATCTTCAAAGTTACCGGTGAGAACCGCTTCTACCACTTCAACGGGCTGGTTTAGAAACGCTCTCTCCGAGATGGCTTTGGCAATCTCGGGACGGTTAGCCGGATCTCTGGCATAGCCAGCGGCTTCGATGATGGACTTGTTTAAGGCTCTAAAGGTGTTGGGATTGGCATCAATCCACTGATCGCTGGCGGCAAAGGCGCAGCAGGGATGACCCGGCCACAGATCTTTAGTCAGCTTAAAGATAAACCCTGCCCCTTCAAACACAGCCCGCTGATTAAAGGGATCGGGCATCAGGTAGGCGTCAATATCACCGGCTACCATCTGGGCAATACTATCCGGTGGGGGAACCGGGCGAATCTTCACATCCACATCTGGATCGATACCACCGGTTGCCAGGTAGTAGCGCAACAACAGGTTGTGCATGGAGTAGGGGAACGGTACGCCGATGGTAAAGCCCTTGAAGTCAGCAGGACCATTGATCTGGCCCTTATATTTTTCCGCTACGGTAATGGCCTGACCGTTGATGTTTTCGATGCTGGCTAGTTTCACCCCAAAGGCGGCGGAACCTAGGCCCAGGGTCATGGCAATGGGCATGGGCGCGAGCATATGATAGGCGTCTAGCTCACCTGCGATCGCAGAGTCACGCACCGCACCCCAGCTAGGCATTTTCACCACTTCCGCGTTAAAGCCATACTTGGAGTAAAAACCCAGGGGTTCCGACATAATAATCGGAGTGGCGCAGGTAATGGGAATAAAGCCAATTTTGAGATCTGTTTTCTCTAAGTTAGAGGTATCTACAGGAGCGGCATCATCCACAACGGCGGCTTCCTCAGGGCCACCTCCACAATTACTGAGGGTAACGAGGGCGGCACCGATGGCCAGGTTCTTTAGAAACTCTCGTCGGGTAAAGTCGCTGTTGCGAATGGCATCGGTAAAAAACATCCCAGCCTGGGGGCCAAAGGCAGCGGCAAAGGCGTTTTCAATACCGCCCGCTTGCTGAGCCAGAGCGAGGACCAACCGCTCCCGTTTCGGATCGCCCCGGCCTGCGGCTTTTAACAACAGAGTCTTACGCAGCTCATAAGCGTTAACAGTGTCTGCTGCCCGCAGCTGCTCGTCTTTGTACAGCCCCATCTTGACAACATCCCCCACCATGTCTACGGGGTCCTGGGGCATGGTTTGGAGAAACTCCCAGTGGGACATGGTTAGGTGAGCACCACCACAGATGATACAGGCCTTCTGAAAGTCGGTAAGATTACCGCGATCGCAACTCAGATTGTCCCATTTTTGATCGGCTTGTGTGGAGGTTGAAACCATAGGATTGCTCACCTTAACTAGCATTGACTAAAACTGTTGATGGCCAGGTCCAAGCTGAAATCTTCCTTATACGCCTCTGGACCATGGCTAAGTCTATTCACGAGGTTCGATAGAATAATTTATACCAATGTCAATTCGAGATTACATCGGACTATTTTTTGGAAAACTAGGACTTTCTAAGTCTGTTTTTTGTTTTGAGGTTTATTTTGTTGCGGTTGTTACGGATTGGGTCGATTTCGCCAAGCTTGGGGAGTGACGCCATGGAGTTTGCGAAATTGTCGGGTGAAATAACCGGCGTCGGCATAGCCAATAGAGTCAGCAATTTGTTTGATTGAGTTGGCCGTATTGGCTAGCAATTGTCGGGCCTGGGCCATGCGTCGTTCAATAATCCAGGCTTTGACCGTACGCCCCGTATGGCTTTGGGATAAATTGGTTAGGTAGGCGGGAGAATAACCGACCGATTGAGCCACATCGGTGAGGTTGATTGATTGCTGGTAATGGGCTTCGATAAAGTCGAAGACAGCGGTAAGCCGAGGACAGTCAGGGAAAATTGTTTCAGGGGTGCTGACGACTCCCTGAGCCTGGCAATAAGACTCTTGCATCCCCCGTCTGAGGTCTTCCTGACGTTTTAATCGGGATGCGATCGCATCTAAAAAGTTCTCCACCGTACAAGGTTTTGTTAGGTAGTCATCTGCCCCTAACGTCATCCCCTGTCGCAGCTCTGTCATCGCCACCTTAGCGGTTAAAAAAATAAATGGAATTGAAGCCGTCGCGTCATTTTTCCTAAGAAATGACAGGACCTCATAGCCATCCATGTCGGGCATCATAATATCGCAAACCACTAAGTCAGGACGATGCTTCTCTGCTAGTCTGACCCCCGTAGACCCATTCTCAGCACCGATACCTTCAAAATTCTCAAATTTCAAACAGCGGAGAAAAATTTCTCTTGTTTGAGCCTCATCTTCAATGACAAGAATCGTTTTCACCATTACCCTTACCATCTACGATGGAGATAGGATCAATAACCTTAACCGAGAAATTTCTAGACATCAATTACAGACTTAAGGGTTTTAAGACTCAACCGTGGTGTACTGCACTACAGTCTTGAATAAGTTTATGAAATCACATGATTCCCATCAACCTCTCAGATCACCAGGCGCTTGAAGCCTTGCGTCGTCAACATGAGCTGATTCTCAATGCGGTGGGAGAAGGTGTCTACGGCTTAGATTTACAGGGAAATGTTACGTTTGTAAACCCGGCAGCCGCCGCGATGATCGATTGGGAAATGCAGGATCTCATTGGTCAATCCATGCACCGGGTACTGCATCATTCTCATCCTGACGGCAGCCCTTACCCCAGAGAATGCTGTCCTATTTATGATGTTTTTCAAAAGGGACATGTGCAACGGGTGACCGATGAAGTTTTTTGGCGAAAAGATGGCACCTGCTTTCCGGTGGAATATATCAGTACGCCGATGCGTAACGAGCACGGTGACCTGATTGGAGCCGTCGTTACCTTTCGTGACATCAGCCAGCGAAAATGGGCTGAAGCTGTCTTACAACAGACCAATGAAGACTTGGAGCTTAAGGTTCACGAGCGCACGGCTGAACTCTATGCCGTCAATGAACAGTTGCAGAATTTAAGCAATCTTAAGTCTAGATTTGTAGCCATGGTCTGCCATGAGTTTCGCAATCCCATGAACAACATTGCCCTGTCGGTATCATCCTTAAATCGCTACGACGAACAATTATCTCAACTGCAGAAAAATCAGTATCTGCTGGATATCAAAGAAAATGTCGAGCGTATGACCCAGATGATTGATGACATTTTAGTGCTGAGCAAGTTAGAAGCTAAACGACTTTGTCTCAATCCTGAACCACTTAACCTGGTAGATTTTTGCCGAAATCTGCTGTCAGAGCTGCCATCAGATCAGGGGCAGCTAGAATTTGTTGGACGCCACAAACCCTTGATTGCGAAACTTGATCAAACACTTTTACGCTCAATTTTGACGAATATTTTGGCCAATGCGATTCGCTATACACCGGATGGTAAGCCTGTTTGTCTATCGTTATTTCGACACAAGGATCAGGCGGTATTTGTGGTACAAGACAGCGGTCTGGGGATTCCACCGGAGGATTATCCCTATTTATTTGAGCCGTTTCATCGGGGTAAAAATGTGAGCAATATTCCAGGTACGGGGTTGGGGCTGAGTATCGTGAAGCAGTTTGTGGATTTTCAGCAGGGAGATATTCAGGTGAAAAGTCAATTGGGGGAGGGGACAACGTTTAAGGTGATGTTGCCATTGTCATTGGCAGAGGAATAGAGGAGCAGCGATGCCCAGAATAATGGGGCTGAGAGTCTCAAAAAAGTCCCAGTTTTCCAAAATTTCGTCCCATCTAGCTAACAGCGCTGACGGGTATAAGTTAAAGAGGATAAATCTTTTTGATTGCTTAACTCAGGATTACTGTTTATGTCAGCTCCAAAACTGGTTCCTCCATTTACCTACGAGATCGCAGCTGCAAAAGTGCGTATGGCTGAAAATGCCTGGAATAGCAGAGATCCAGAACGTGTGTCCATGGCCTATTCAGAGGACAGCCACTGGCGGAATCGGGCTGAGATTTTTCAGGGTCGAGACGCTATCCGAGAATTTTTGAGACGAAAGTGGGATAAGGAACTGGATTATCGATTGACCAAAGAGATGTGGGCATTTGGGGAGAATCGCATTGCTGTGCGCTTTCAGTATGAATGGCATGACGATGCAGGTCAGTGGTTTCG
>JBCDJC010000075.1:0-21274 GCA_038748225.1 Cyanobacteria bacterium P01_H01_bin.26
AGGGCGTCCTCGGAGACGCGCGCCATGGCGGTGCGGGGCACCCCCAGGAGTAAAGCCACCTCACCAAAAAATTGGCCCGGTTCAAGGGTGGCCAGGTGGCGGTTTAGTTTTTCAGCCAGGATATCAACCTTGCCCTCCAGCAAAATATAAAATGAAGCGCCCGAGTCACCTTCATGAAATAGGGTCGTACCGGCAAGACTGCGCTGGCGATAGCCAATCTCAATCAGCTGGCGCAGTTCTAGATCGTTGAAATCAGCAAAGTAGCTGACCTGACGGAGCATGTCCCTAAGCGTTGTTGGAGCGCTGACACTGGAACGATGCTCAAATGGGATGCGTCGGTCGAAAAGGGGAATGCCGTTTTCCCCCTGGGGTGGCAGATTACGAATCCACACGTCCCTTTGGGGAAAGGCAATTTCCACATTGTGCTGCCTCAGGTTGTACTCAATGGTAAAGTGCAGCGAGCTTTGCACGATAAAGCGCTGGTTGACATTGACCCACACCCAAAGCTCAAACATGAGGGCGTCTTCCCCAAAGGATAAAAACATGGCTTTGGGCATGGGTTTACTGCTTACAGCTGGCTCCATATAGGCCGACTTGAGCAGGAGCTCGCTGACTAGGACCGGATCGCTGTCGTAGGATACGCCCACTGGAATTTTGAGACGGGCCACGGAGGTATCGTGGCTCCAGTTTAGGACCCGATTTTTGATGATCTGGTTATTGGGAATGACCACGTCGCCATCATCTAGGGTGCGAATGATGGTAGACCTGAGGTTGACTTCGACAATGCGCCCGACAAGGCCATCAAATCGATAGCTGTCTAGTTCGATCAGGTCATTGACCTTGAGGGTACGCTCAAATAAAAGGATCAGGCCGCTGATAAAGTCATCGGCGATGTGCTGCAGACCAAAACCAATACCCACACCCAGACCGCCGAGCACAATGCCCAAGGAGCGCAGGTTGATGCCGGAGTTTTGGACAGCTACCAGGATTGCGATCGCACCCACCGCATAGCTCACCAGGGTGGCAATGGCCTCGCGATTATTGGCATCGATACCGGCCAGCAGCTGTCGTTTGAGAAATCGTTTGACCAAACCAATGGTAAACAAAATCAGCGTTAGCCAAATCGACAGGCTAACCAGCAGCCTCAGGGTAATTTCGGTGTTACCCAACTCGATCAGCCGGGTGCTAAACAGACGGCCAAGCTGTTGAAAAATGGATGAAAATAGGTCCATCATCGGGGCAGAATTAAGTGACTCAGTCGGCCATATCAGATTGGAACGCCAGGGCTGTTGCAATTGCATCTACTACTCTGCCCACTTCAGTGATTTCCATGGGCAACCCTGAAATTTTCTGACCCTTGGGCACCAGAGCCCGTTTAAATCCAAGCTTGGCGGCCTCCTTGAGACGTATTTCTATCTGGGAAATGGGGCGAACCTGACCGCCTAGTCCCACCTCACCAATGAGCACCAGCTCCGGATCGACGATGCGATCGCGAAAGCTGGCGGCCACCGCAATGGCAATGCCTAGATCCGCCGCCGGTTCCCCCACGCTCAGACCGCCCGAGGAGGCCACATAGGCATCGAGCTTAGACAGGGGAATGCCCACCCGTTTTTCCAACACCGCCAAAATCTGCAGCAGCCGGTTGTACTCAATCCCCGTTGCCGAACGTCGAGGCGAGCTATAGCTGGTGGGGCTCACCAGGGACTGCAGTTCCACCACTAGGGGGCGCGACCCCTCACAGGCCACAATGGTGGAGATGCCCGGTACCTGCTCATCGCCGTTGCCCATAAACAGGGCCGACGGATTGGAGACCTCGGCCAGCCCCTGGGTGACCATTTCAAACACCCCCAGCTCATGGGTAGCGCCAAATCGATTTTTTACCGAGCGCAGCAGCCGATGGCTAGCAAACCGGTCCCCCTCAAAGTAAAGCACCGTATCCACCAGGTGCTCTAGCACCTTGGGACCGGCAATGGCTCCATCCTTGGTGACATGGCCCACAATAAACAGGGTGATATTTTCCCGTTTTGCCAGCTGCATCAGCGCCGACGTACATTCGCGCACCTGGGATACCGACCCCGGCGCCGACGTGAGCTGGTTATAAAACAACGCCTGAATACTATCGATCACCGCCACCCGAGGCCGCAGGGATTCTAACTCCGAAAGAATGGTTTCAAGATCGGTTTCCGGCAAAAGATACAGCGATTCTGGAGAACCGCCGTTCCCCGTTCCCCCTGTTTTTTCGTTCCCCGTTCCCCGTTTCTCCGTTCCCCGTTTCCCCTTTCCCCCATCTCCCAGGGCAATACCCAGGCGCTGCGATCGCAGCTTCACTTGCTGCCCCGACTCCTCCGCACACACATACAGCACCGAAGCATGGGCCGCCAGCTGATTGGCCGTTTGCAGCAACAGGGTGGACTTACCAATCCCCGGATCACCCCCCACCAGCACCAGGGAGCCAGGCACAATCCCACCCCCCAACACCCGATCCAACTCACCATAGCCAGAACCAATACGAGCCTGGGGATGATCGGCAATCTGGCTAAAGGTCTTAGCCAGGCGAGGTTTGCTATCGGTTCGCTGGGTCGCTCGCCCACGACGCCCTGGCCGAGAGCTGGTGGCAGCAGGCTCCACCGCCTGCTCCACCAGAGAATTCCAGCTGCCACAGACCGCACATTTACCAAAATATTGCCGCGATTCTGCCCCACATTCATTGCATACATAGATCGAGCGAGCCTTAGCCATGCCTAGCAATAAAACAGATGAACTACATACCCATGGTAAAGATTAGCAGGCACAGAAACGATCGCCCGCCCGTCAAATACGGTGCAACAACCTTTAAGGAAATCTATGCAGATTTTATTAGGGAAAAAATTACCGCTAATATTATTCACGAAATTTTGATCGTCGAAGAACAACCTTAAGAAACGTTGAAAACCTTGGCAATAAAAGAGCATGGCCCAGAAAAGGTAATACAATGTTATGTATCTTAAATAAGATATAAACAAAGCTTTAACCAGGAGCTCTTCTATTATTGCGTTTTGGGTCTCTACCCAAGCTGTTTGTGCAGTAATGAAGTTGTCAGTTTTTCGGGAATTTGGGCGTTTTGGCTCTTCCCTTCAACGGTCAAAGTCTTCTGCCATCATCGTTATGTAGGAGTTCAAGAAACTTTGGAAAGCGTTAAAGAGAAAATCTTGGTCGTTGATGATGAAGCTAGCATTCGTCGCATTTTAGAAACTCGACTTTCAATGATTGGCTACGACGTTGTCACCGCGGCAGATGGCGAAGAGGCGTTGGATACTTTCCGACATGAGATTCCTGACCTTGTGGTTTTAGACGTCATGATGCCCAAGCTAGATGGCTATGGCGTTTGCCAAGAGCTACGCAAAGAGTCTGATATTCCTATCATTATGCTGACGGCGCTTGGCGATGTGGCCGACCGGATCACCGGTTTGGAGCTGGGTGCCGATGACTATGTGGTTAAGCCTTTCTCGCCAAAGGAGCTAGAAGCCAGGATTCGCTCGGTACTACGCCGTGTGGAAAAGACCGGTACCTCTGGCATTCCCAGCTCCGGTGTCATCACCATCAATAATATTCGGATTGATACGAACAAACGCCAGGTTTACAAGGGAGATGAGCGGATCCGACTCACGGGCATGGAGTTTAGCCTCCTGGAGCTGTTGGTCAGCCGTTCCGGTGAACCCTTCTCCCGGTCTGAGATTCTCCAGGAGGTCTGGGGCTATACTCCCGAGCGCCATGTGGATACCCGAGTCGTGGATGTGCATATCTCTAGGCTGCGGGCAAAGCTAGAGGACGATCCGAGTAATCCTGAACTGATTTTGACAGCACGGGGAACCGGGTACCTGTTCCAACGGATTGTGGAACCTGGAGAGGAGTAGCCAATCGGTCGTGTGTATCTGGCAATACATCCGAGGCATAACCGGTTCGGATTAGGCAGAAACTTTGAGCTGAGCTTTTATCAGAAAACCGCCGTTGCCAATTTTCACGCGGTTTCAGTCTGATAGAATTTCTTAAAGTTTCTATAGATTCAATTCGATGGGCTTAACTCAAGCGCGGATCGCAGTTGATGCAATGGGGGGCGATTATGCACCTGCCGAAATCGTTGCTGGAGCTATTAGGGCAAAAGAGGAGTTAGATGTCGAAGTCTTGCTCGTTGGCGATCCTGAAAAAATAAAAAACTCCGTAGCTGACCCGGACAGTCTGAGTCGAATCGAAATCGTACCCGCTGAAGGCACGATTGAAATGCATGAGGAGCCTTTAAGTGCTCTGCGCAAGAAGCGTAAGGCGTCCATTAATGTGGCCATGGATATGGTCAAAAAGGGCCGTGCTGATGCGGTGGTATCAGCGGGTCATTCAGGGGCAGCTATGGCAGCTGCCCTTTTACGTTTAGGGCGGATTAAGGGGATTGATCGTCCCGCCATCGGTGCGGTATTTCCGACCGTGATCGCTGGCAGACCCGTTTTGATTTTAGATGTTGGAGCCAACGTTGACTGTCGACCAAAGTTTTTAGAGCAGTTTGCTCTGATGGGCAGCGTTTATTCCGAGTACGCGTTTGGCGCTAAAAATCCGCGGGTGGGTCTGCTCAACATTGGGGAAGAACCTAGCAAAGGCAACGACGTGGCCGTGCAGGTGCACCAGACCCTGAGCGAGTCGAGCACAATCAATTTTGTGGGCAATGCCGAGGGGCGGGATGTGCTCTCGGGTCAGTTTGATGTGATTGTCTGTGACGGCTTTGTGGGTAACGTGCTGCTAAAGTTTGCTGAAGCCGTTGGTGAAGCGGCCATGAATATTCTCCGTGAAGAGCTGCCACGCGGTATTTTAGGAAAGCTGGGGGTGCTGATTCTCAAGGGTAATCTCAAGCGGATCAAACAGCGTCTCGATCATGCTGAACATGGCGGAGCTCTGCTGCTGGGGGTTAATGGGGTCGCTGTTATCAGCCACGGGAGTTCCAACGCACCGTCTATCTTTAATGCGATTCGACTGTCCAAAGAGGCGGTGGACAACGGTGTGATTGGACATATCCAGGATCAGTACCAACGGGTTGCTACCTCAGTGACCAACGGAGAATAAACCATGATGAATGACGGGGCCGGTGTGGCCTTTATTGGCAGCGGCAGTGCCCAGGTGAAGACCGTACTGAGTAACGAAATTCTCAGCCGTGTCGTCGATACCTCCGATGAGTGGATTTCTACCCGCACAGGCATTGGTCAGCGTCATGTGGCGAGTGCCGCTGAATCGCTTACGACCCTTGCCGCCGCCGCCGCTAAAGCTGCGATCGCCCAGGCCCATCTAACCCCCGACGACATCGACCTGATCGTACTGGCCACCTCCACCCCCGATGACCTGTTTGGCACGGCCTGTCAGGTACAGACCGCCATTGGAGCGACGCGGGCCGTAGCCTTTGATCTCACAGCGGCCTGTTCAGGGTTTGTCTTTGGAGCGATCACCGCCGCCCAGTTTATCCGCACCGGCGTTTACCAAAATGTGGTGGTGATCGGCGCTGACCTGCTTAGCCGCTGGGTCGACTGGCAGGATCGCACCACCTGCGTGCTGTTTGGAGATGGGGCCGGTGCGGTGGTAATGCAGGCGTGCGATCGCGACCGGCTGCTGGGGTTTGAAATGCACAGCGACGGTGCCCTAAACGGCTGTTTGAATTTGGCCTACACCGCAGAAGCGTCTCCTTTAGTCGACGATGTCACCACCCAAAAGGGGACCTTTACCCCCATTACCATGAACGGTCGAGAGGTTTACCGCTTTGCCGTTGGTCGAGTGCCAGAAGTCTTAGAAAAAACGCTCTTCCATGCTGGATTAGCCGCTAGCGATATTGACTGGCTAATTTTGCACCAGGCCAATCAGCGGATTTTAGATGCTGTGGCCAAGCGCCTAAAGCTTCCCCCCGAGCGGGTGGTCAGCAACATGGCCAAACATGGCAACACCTCTGCCGCCTCGATTCCCATTGCCCTAGATGAATGGGTCCGCTCCGGTAAAATCCAACCGGGTCACAAAATTGCCATGTCTGGCTTTGGAGCCGGTCTGACCTGGGGTGCAGCTTTGCTGGAGTGGGGTCTGTAGATTTCCCGCTCCAGCCATTTTTGAGCCTTTCCTAATGGGTCATTTGCTGAGACAGTGGGAAACGGACAAATTATGCTGATGACAATGACAAAGACTGTGTGGGTATTTCCGGGGCAAGGGTCCCAGGCTGTGGGCATGGGGAGTGACCTGGCTGAGGCGGCCAAGGACATGTTTGCCGAGGCCGATGAAGTTTTGGGCTGGTCCGTGCTAGAGCGGTGCCAAGGTAGCGAAACCCAACTGGCCAATACCCTGTATACCCAGCCCTGTCTTTATGTTATTGAATGTGCGCTGGCCGATTTACTCCAGGCCAAAGGGGCGCAGCCAGCCATGGTGGCTGGCCATAGCCTGGGGGAATATTCTGCCCTCTACACGGCAGGGGTGTTTGACTTTATCGCCGGACTGCGATTGGTCAAGCGCCGAGCCGAACTCATGTCCGAGGCCGCTGATGGTGCCATGGCTGCGCTGATGGGGTTTGACCGGGACGAGCTAGACGCCAAGCTCGATGCCATCGACGGGGTGGTTCTGGCAAATGACAATAATCCCGGTCAGGTAGTCGTTTCAGGTACCCCAGCTGCCGTTGAAGCAGCGATGACAGGCATCAAGGCCAAGCGAGCCGTCAAGCTCAACGTTAGTGGTGCTTTTCACTCGCCCCTAATGGCACCGGCCGCCCACGAGTTTGATCAAATTTTGGCCGATCTGCCCTTTAAGACCGCCACGGTGCCCGTGCTCTCAAATGTGGAGCCAGTGCCCAGCACCGATGGTGACGCTTTAAAGCGGCGGCTGATGCAGCAGATGACCGGTGCGGTGCGCTGGCGAGAGATCTGCTTGAGCCTGCCGGAACAGGCCGTAGACACCGTCGTCGAAGTGGGTCCAGGCAAAGTATTAGCCGGGCTAATCAAACGAACCTGCCGCAGTTTGACCCTTAAAAACGTAGGCACCCTAGAACAAGTCGAGGCGCTGTAGGTGAATGGCAGTAATCGACAGCGCGAGTCCAAAATCAGCCTGGCGCTTTACTACTTATTTAAGTGGTCGGTGGTCAACCCGATGCTGCGGGGCTATTTTCGAGGACGCATCTACGGGGCAGAGCATGTGCCCAAACAGGGGCCGGTGCTGGTGGTCGCCAACCATGCCAGTGACTTTGATCCACCGATTGTATCGTGCTGTATGCGACGACCTGTCTCCTACATGGCAAAACAAGAGCTGTTTAGGGTGCCCGTCCTAGCGCCGGCAATCCGTCTCTACGGCGCCTATCCGGTGCAGCGTGGTGGGGCGGCGCGGGGGGCAATTCGCGCCGCCCTACAGCAGCTAGATCAGGGTTGGGCTGTGGGGATATTTTTACAGGGCACCCGCACCCGAGACGGGCGCATTCCCGACCCCAAGCTGGGGGCAGCGATGATCGCCGCCAAGGCCCAGGTGCCGCTGGTGCCGGTGAGTCTGTGGGGCACCCATCGGATTTTGCCACGGGGGACAGCGTTTCCTAGGCCCCTGCCGGTCACCGTACGCATTGGTCAACCGATCGCTCCGCCTAGCTCTAGCAAAGATAAAGCGGAGCTGCAGGCGGTGACGGACTACTGTTGCGATCGCATCCATTCACTACACGATCTAGGGCAGTGATGCAGAGGTTACAATAACTCTTCAACCAGGGTGATACGGTCATAGATCTATTGCCATCAGCGGAGCATTCAAATGACCCAAGCATTGCGACAAGAGCTAGCCGGGATGGTAGGCCTCACCCAGTGGGACTGGCTCAAGCCCCATATCGCCCGTGATGCTGTTGTATTTGTCAATCCCCAGCTCGATATTGTGGATGTCGGCATCGCCTTGACTAACGACAATGTCCAGTCTGTTCAGCGCTGGATTGGGGAGCAGCTGATCACTAAGCCCACCGCTGAACAGCTGCAGACCTGGGGAGTCAAGGGACCCAGCAACCGTCTACAGTCCCTAATTGTTCAACCCTACGTACTAGTGCAGGAAATTCTCACGGCAGCGGACACCAGCCATGGCTCTTCCACCTAGTCCGCAGCAATGGCAAAGCCCTCGCTGGAAGAAGTTCAGACCGTTTTGGCCCGGTTAGATAATTCGGCTCTTGTACGGTTTTTGCTGCTGGTGGCTAGCGGCTGGGCAACGCTACAGGTTCTAGCCTATTTTGAAATCGTGGTGGTCATCTTTGTGGTCTCCATGATCTTAGCCTTTTTACTCAGCTATCCTGTCCGCTGGTGCCGTCGGTGGCTACCCTATGGCATGGCTGTTTTGGTGGTATTTATGGTGGCCCTGGTGCTGGTGGGCGGCGGTGTCACCACCCTAGCCCTGGCCGTAATTGCCCAGGGGCAGAGCCTCCTCAACAACGGTACAGACTTTCTCAACTCGCTGCTGCCGCTGATAGAACGGATTGAAACCACACTACAGCAGTGGAATATACAGGTAGACTTACAAACCCTAGGGGAACAGCTTCAGCAACAGGCAGCCCTGCTCCTGAGTTCTGGGTTAGGTCTGGTGCAGGGGCTGCTTGAGAATTTCATCAACGGCATTTTGATCACCGTGGTCACCTTTTTTATGATGCTAGACGGTCCCCGTCTCTGGCGCTTGACCCTGAGAGCCATACCTGAACAGCGGCAGCAGCATCTGACATTGACCATTCAAAAAAATCTTCTCGGCTTTTTTTGGGGGCGGCTGCTGCTGTCGATCTTTTTTGCCCTGTCTACCTTTGTCGTTTTTTGGCTGTTACAGATTCCCTACGCGCTTGTTCTGGCGGTGATTGCGGGGCTGTTTGACCTCATTCCTGGCATCGGTGCCACCCTGGGCGTAGGCATAGTAGGGCTGCTGTTATTGTCCCAAGGCATCGGTGTGGCCATCCAATCGGTGGTGACCTGTGTTTTGTTACAGCAGGTTGAGGAAAATGTGTTGTTGCCCCACATCATGAGAGACTCTCTCAACATCAATCCTGTGGTGATGTTTTTTGCCCTGATTGTTGGGGTGCGGATTGGGGGATTGCTGGGTTTGTTTCTAGCAATCCCTATTGCTGGAGTCGTTGTGAGTCTATTGGACATCGATGAGATGAAAGGACGTTCGCTTTGATGGTTTTTATGGCGGGTGAGAGGTGCTTTATGGTGTGGCATGGAGCCCACCTACACCGGTCCAATATGAGAGCCATGCCGACGGTGATACAAATGTTTAGCACTTCTGTTAAGCATTTCAACAATGCTCTGAATCTGTTGACGGCCTTGGAAAAACTCGGCATGGTGATTTAAGAGGTCCCACCCCATGCCGATGACTAAATCTGCACTTAGCCCTCCATCCCTAAATTTAATCCAAAGCCCAATTCCCTGGCTGCAAGCATTTTGGAAGTTTTCTCGACCCCATACGATTGTGGGCACCAGCCTCAGTGTCTTGGGTATATTTGCCATTGCTTGGGCGGAGCGTCATCCGTTGGGGCTGTCACCGGGGACATTTCACGTTTGGCAGGGGGTGAGTGCCCTTTGGCTCACCTGGTTGGTGTGCATATGTACCAACATTTACATTGTGGGTCTCAACCAGGTGGCGGATGTTGCGGCCGATCGTGTCCATAAACCCTATTTGCCCATTGCCTCCGGGGAGTTCTCTAGCCCCCAGGCCAAGATGCTAGTTGGCATTGCCTGTAGCGGAGCAATCCTACTGGCGGTGGTGTCCCAAAGTTTTTATTTGCTGGTAACGGTCTGGCTGAGTTTGGCGATTGGGACGGCCTATTCTCTACCGCCGCTACAGCTCAAACGATTTCCGCTGTTGGGTTCATTTTGCAAGCTCCTAGTGCGGGGTGTCGTAGTGAACCTAGGGATATTTCTCCATGCGTCTACTCAGTTGGGATTACGGCCCCAGGTGCCCGGACGCGTGTGGGTGCTGACCCTGGTGGTGATGGCTTTTAGCAGCGCGATCGCACTGCTAAAAGGGCTGCGAAATCGCCCCAAAACGGCCATCAATGGGGTAGAAGCCGCAACGGTTTTTAAGCTAGTGTGGTGGCTGTTGACCCTTTGTTACAGCAGCCTCATAATTGCAGCCAGTTTTATCCCCGCTACCCACACCGGTTTTTTACTTGTTACCCATAGCCTGGCATTAGCCTATTTTTGGTATTTAAGCCACCAGAGCCAGCTAGACAAAACCGAGCCGACAAAGCTCAGCTATAGAGAGCTGTACCAGTTCGTTTGGAAGTTGTTTTTTATCGAATATCTGATTTTCCCAACCGCCTGTTTGCTACACCAGATTTAAAGAACCAGGCTTAGGGACGTTTTAGCACCATGGTTCTCAGTTTAATTTGTCCCACCAAAGACGCCACACCCTGGGTAGCTGCGATCCAAGCCATTGCCCCAGAGATAGACCTGCGGGTGTGGCCCGACGATGACGATAGGGCCGATGTAACATTTGCGTTGGTGTGGGCTCAACCCCAGGGTATATTTGCCCAATACCCTAACCTACGGGTTATCTCATCCATGGGAGCCGGAGTCGATAACCTGCTAAAGGACAGCTCTATCCCCAACCCGGTGGCTGTGGTGCGGATTGTCGATCCACGGCTGGTCAGTCAGATGGGGGACTATATTTTGGCTGCGGCCTTAAACCACGTGCGCCAGTTTCCTAAGTATGCGCGGCGGCAGCAGCAGCGTCGGTGGCAGCCCCTACAGCCCCGTAACCTGGACGATGTCACAGTGGGGGTAATGGGGCTAGGGCAAATTGGGAGTGCCGTAGCCACGCGCTTAGACCGCCTGGGATTCCAGGTTGTAGGCTGGTCCCGCCGGCCAAAGTCGATTGCCCGTGTGCACACATTTGCCGACTGGCCGCAGCTGCCGGATTTTTTAGCCGCCAGTCAGGTGCTCGTATGTCTGTTGCCGCTCACCCCCGCAACTGAGAATATTCTCAATGGGGATACCCTAGGCCAGCTGCCGCCGGGAGCCTATGTGATCAACGCGGCTCGGGGACAGCATTTGGTCGAGGCAGACCTGCTTTCACTGCTAGATAGCAACCGCCTGACGGGGGCCTGTTTAGATGTGTTTCGCCAGGAGCCCCTGCCCCTAGATCATCCTTTTTGGGCCCATCCTAAAATTAGGGTCACCCCCCACATTGCCAGTCTGACCGATCCAGGGTCAGTGGCGCCGCAGATTGTGGACAACTACCAGCGGCTAGCCGCTGGCCAGTCGCTGCTAAACCAGGTGAATCGCCAGCAAGGGTATTAAAACGGAATTCTAAGGAATTCTAAAAAGAAAAAAGCTCAACCCTAGGGCTGGGCTTTTATTGAAACGCTTCGAGAAATGCCTGAGTAGGCATGAACGGCAGCTGTGTCGGACGAAAGCTCTCCAGGACAACCATCACGGTATCCCTTGGGCCACACCGAACTGTCATTCAAATTAAACATATCAAGGGCACCAGATCGTTGTTTGTAGCGAACCCTACGAATTAGTCATTCAAGCTATTGGCAACTTCAGGCCGTAAATGTTGCCCAGGGTCTATGGGTAATTTTCCCAATGGCGGTAAAATCAGCCCTAGGCAGTCGATGGGAGAAATTTGTGGCAGAGCTCAAGGCGCTAATTTTTGATGTGGATGGGACCCTGGCTGAAACTGAGCGGGACGGCCACCGCCCCGCCTTTAACCAGGCGTTTACCGATACGGGTCTCGACTGGGACTGGACACCGGAACTCTACGGCAGGCTACTTAAGGTGTCTGGCGGTAAGGAGCGGATTCGGGCCTATGTGCAGGACGATCTCAGCGATTTTCAACTGCCCGCTGGGTTTGACGATCTTGATGCACTGATCAAGCATCTCCACGCGACTAAAACCCAGTACTACAAGCAGTATGCGGCGGCGGGTAAAATCCCCTTGCGGCCCGGTGTAGAGCGGCTGCTAAGGGAAGCGCGGCGGGGTGGGGTCAGACTTGCGATCGCAACTACCACCACCCCAGCTAATGTCCAGGCCCTATTGGAAAACACCCTCGGTGCAGAAAGCCTCAGCTGGTTTGATGTGATTGCTGCAGGCGACATGGTCCCTCAAAAAAAGCCTGCCCCCGATATCTACGAGTACGCCCTAGAGCATCTAGACCTGCCTGCCGATAATTGTTTAGCCTTTGAAGACACTAACAACGGTCTGCTTTCGGCGACACCAACGGGGTTAAAGACGGTGGTCACCGTCAACGAGTATACCCGTGCCCAGGACTTCACCGGGGCGCGGCTCGTCCTCAGCGATCTGGGCACACCTGAAACGCCCTTTGCCGTACTGGCAGGCGATGCTGGCGAGGCGACCTACTTTACCGTAGCCCTGGCTCGCCAGCTGTGCGCCTAGGTTTGAGCTGCTTTGGAGCCCATCGACATAGCGACCTTTTGCCAGAGTCCCCAAGGACAGAGGATACTGGCCTATCCATCTGGGCAGGGTATAGAGACCCGCTGGGCTGAACTACAAACCCACCCTGTCCAAGGCGTTTACGCCTTTGGCCCCAAACAGGCCCAGGGAATCAATATCCTAGGGCTGGGCTACTGCGGTCTGGTGTTGCTGGTATGGGGTGGTCAACCTGCCCAAATCCTGGCTCTTAAAATTCGTCGCACCAATGCTCCCCAGCCCACACTGCGGGCTGAGGGAAACGCTCTGCAGTTGGCCAATGGCGTCGGTGTGGGACCGCAGTTGGTATCTTGCACGGATAACTTTTTGCTAATGCAGTATGTGGACGGTCCCAGACTGGTCGATTGGCTACGGCAGCCGCCGGACCAGATGCGTCCCACCCTACGCCATCTCATCGAGCAGGCCCATCGCCTCGATCGACTGGGCCTAGATCATGGGGCACTGCGCTGCGTTACGGACCACGCCCTAGTAACCCCCCATGGTCCCGTACTGATTGACTTTAGCGGTGCTAGCCAAACACGTCGCCCGGCCAATATCACCACCTTGCTCCAGGGGCTGCTCATTAGCACTCAGATTGCAGGGCTAATGGCGCCCCATTTTGCCCATGTCACCCGAGACGGGCTGATCCAACACCTGCGTGACTACAAGCAATCCCCCAGTCAGCAAACGGTAGATGCCCTATATAAATATCTTGGTCTATAACCCTTAAGGGCGACCCAAGCCCTCTGGAATGGGGGTGACTTTGCCCTCCAGCGCCCATCCGCGCTCCTCGGCCAGCGCCTCTAGATCCTCAATGCGTGACTGGGTCAGGGGGTGGGTAGACTGCCACTCCCTGATTCGGGCCAGGGCTTCTAGGTCCAATTCTTCGGCACTCAACCGCTCAAAAAAACCGAGGGCATGACCCAGGTGACCGTAGCGCTGGTGCGTAATCTCGATGGCATAAATATCGGCTCGACGCTCCTGGTCGCGACTGTAGTGCAAATCCGCCAGATTCAAGGACCCCGTCAACACCGAAGGCAGCTGCACACCGCTCAGGCCCAGCAGTCCATTTAGGCTCAGTAGCACCAGCGAGCGGCCTAGACCACGGAGGGCATCTCGATTTTCATAATGGCCTAGCTCATGGCTCAAAATAAACGCCAGCTCGTTTTCGGTCTCCAGATCGTCCAGCAGCCCCGTGGTTACAAAAATGTGGCCCCCGGGGCTCACCATGGCATTGGGAATTGTCTCATCGAGGATATGCAGCTTCAGCTCAGGGCGCTCCAGCAGCGCGTCGCTGCGTAGGGACTCCGCTAGGGGCCGCAGATACTCCAGACGCCCATCCTGCTCTAGCAGATTGGCCTCAGCAAATAGGCTGTTAAAAACCGCATCCCCTACCTTGGCTTCCATCGCTGGCCCCATGCGTAGGGCAATTTGGGTGGCAGCTACCCCCAGACCCATATAGATGGCAATTCCGGCGGCCATCACCGTCCCCACCAGATAGCCAAAATTTACCAGCGGGTGGACCGGAGTGATATTGACCTCATTGACAATTTCCCTTGGGGTGTACTTCATTACGCTTAAAGAAACTAGCGAATTCCAGTACCGTAGGCCATAATCTCAACCGCCCCTGCCGCCTGCCCCTGACCGCCAATATTAGACGTTTCAAAGCGAACGTTGATCACCTGGGAAGCGCCCCACTCCATGGCGGATTCTTTCATGCGCAGCATAGCTTCCCGCCGCCCTCGGTCGATCAGGGTTTCATAGACGGTGACCCGACCACCCACCAGGTTGCGTAAGCTGGCGGACACCGTTTTGAAATAGTCGTTGGCAACGACTACACTGCCCACAAACATTGCCGCATCATGGGCATAGGGCAGCTCCTGCTTAGCTCCCCAGCTCATCAGCGGCACATGGAGGGTACTCTTTTCGCGGCGCTTTAGCTCCTCGTAGTGCTTCTGCTCGGAGCGGTTGCCGATAAAATAGCCCACCCCCAGCAAAATTAAAAAAACAATAATATTTTCCATCGTATTAGGGTAACGGCTCTGGTTGACCTGGCTTTCTATGGATATGGGCAAGTCCTAACGCACCTTGACAGCGGTGCCGTAGGCAAAGAGTTCGGCCGCTCCGGGAGCAACTGAGGAGGTGGCAAAGCGAATATTGATGACGGCATTTGCCCCCAGCTCTTCAGCCTGCATGACCATGCGGTTGACCGCCTCTTTCCGAGATTCCTGCAGTAGCTCAGTGTAGGCTTTTAACTCACCCCCAACGATATTTTTAAACCCCGCCAGGATGTCTTTACCAACGTGCTTAGCGCGAATAGTGCTGCCCTGAACCAGGCCGTAGTGCTCGATAATTTCTTTGCCCGGTACCCCCTCTAGGGTGGTAAGGGTAACACTGGTGGCACGGACGATTGAGCGGGTCATTACAAAGCTCCTATAAATGATGGATGGGTGTGTCTGTTATGAGGGTACGACATCCCCATGGATGCCAATGCTTTTCAATACACGGTGTAGATATCAAATTCCGCCGCGGCGGTGTATGGACTGATAGACCTACCCCCTGTGCTGTCTGCCTTAGGATGCCCGTACCCATATAAAAGTTCCTTTATGGGGGAATTTTGCGATCGCAGCTCCCCTAACCGGCTGACACGCGGCTATTATCAAAACTTTGGCAAAACCTATCGACGCCGGTTTTGCTGATATACAGCGCGACGGGCACCGCTAACAGATTGGGACACTGGCTATTTTGGGTGAGGTGCTGCACCAAACTGACGGCTTGCTGCGCCTTTAGATCGGTACGAAACTCTGGCAGACAGGCAATGTGTCGATAGCGCTTGGCAAATCCTTCGAGCCAACCATCATTTTCAGTGGGTTCTAGCCCTGCCCTGAGGGCTAATGATAGGGCCGCGTCGTTGAGGTCACCGTCACAGTCTTCGATTTCCTGGAGCGATCGCATGGCCTCAGGGTAATCCGCCAGTCGCTCGATCAGCTGGGTGATTTCTAATAGGGGTATAGAGATCATGGGGAGGGAAAAGGGGACGTAGAATTGCAAAGACCGGGGCTTGTATCTGTGTCACACTGGCAGAACGCGACCTCAGCCAGATTGGCGGATAATGGCCTCAAACCAATTTTCAAAGCGTTGGCCTAGGGCCGGTAGCGAGTACTCGGATTCTGCCTGCTGACGACATTGGTAGCGGCTGATACGCTCCAGCTTTTGGATAGCCTCAACCAGTCCCCCAACGCTATCGGGCTCCACCAGCCACCCGGTTTTACCATGGCTGACAATTTCAGCTGGCCCCCCTCGCCGGTAGGCCACCACCGGCACACCACAGGCTAAGGCTTCAATGGCCACATTGCCAAATGCCTCCACCCAGCGTGGGGTCATGAGCAACCCCTGGCAGCGACGGACAATGGCCTGGAGCTGTTGGGTATTGACAAAGCCCAGGTAGTCGAAGGGAGCATTGGGGTAGGTGCGTTGAATCGTATCCCAATACTCTGGGTTTTCAAGCTTGCCCAGAATTTTCAGGGGGGTTTGTGTTTGTTGTACGGCGGCCACCGCATCGTCTAGACCTTTCTCTGGAGAGATCCGCCCTAGCCATACCAGCTCCGGGCCAGGGGTGTCGCAATAGATATACTGACTGAGGTCAATGGCACTGCTAAGCAGCTGCCAGGTGGGACCTGCGGGAAAAGTATCTATCTGGGTTTGGGTATAGGCCCCCAGGGTGCCTGGAAATTTTTCACCGACCTGGATGATCGCATCGTCGATGACGTTACTCAAGGAGCCCATACTGACAAAGTGGGCAATGGGGATATCAAAAAAGGGGGTGAGGTAAAAGGGCAGCCAGTCGTAGGCAAAATTAACAATCAGGTCATAGCTATGCTGTACCCGTCGAGCATAGGTCCACTGGTTGGCTAGAACAGCTTTACCCACCGTGGTGGCTGGCGTGTCGCGCCCCTGGGTATGGGCGGTGGGCTGCAGCGACCCAGGTATCTGGAACAGCTGAATACCAGGCAGATGAGAGTTTTCAGGGGCTGCGATCGCAATCCGATGACCGCGTTGGGTCAAGACCGTGGCCAGATTCGCCACCGTCAGCTCCACTCCGCCCCCCAACCCCGAGCCCAGGGGACCCACTGGAGTTGAAATAAATAACAGTCGTAAGCACCGTGCCATGGTTACCACGTTGACCTAGCACTATGACCCTACTATGAGTACTGCCCGATCGACTAGTTGAACAAAGCAGTGACTCCCCTAGTGTCACTATTTAGTGTAAGTATCTGATTTGGCTGCCTGATTCTAATTTTTCAGATTTTCCACCTCATCGGGTAGCAGCTCCGACGGTGCCCGAGAGGCCTCTAACGTATTCAGAGATGACTTGAGTTTGGGCGCTTCTCGAATTCGATTGAGCTGTGCTAACGCCCACTCCGCTGTGCGTCTTACCTCGGCATCTTCGTCTTCTGTGGCATGACCCAGCATTTGACTAATCTGGGTTACCAGATCATAGACACGGGTCAGATCTCGAATCGCATTTTTTCGGACATCGGGGTTATCATCCTGCAGCGCAATCGCCAGGGCCCGATTCATCGGCTTCAAAGAGCGAATACCAATCTCTGAAAGGGCCGCCAGAATTAAGCTTTTCTCCTTTGAATCCGCATCCACCATCGCCGTGACCAGATGGTTCACAGCTGATGAATTACCCCGCTGTCCCAGTTCCCAGATAGCTTTTCGACGTTTGGTCGGATCGCTCACCTGCAGATTTAAGGTCAGCTCATCGATCACATCGGTCTTAGCTAGCCGGGTGGCCTCACCATTATGGGCCGGGATTATGGATAGGCGCTCACCAAGCGGGTTAGGCTCAATTACAATGTCTGCGTCCCGTTCAGAGGCAGTGCCGTTAGTCGTTACCTGACCGTTGTGGGGGGCCGGTGCCTGGGGTTCTAATTCAGGTTGAGGTACCTCATTGGGCACATCTCCCCAGGGAGATTCGGCATCATCGTTGGCATGGGACTGGACTCGATTCGCCAAAATAAAGCCGATACCAAAGCTGCCAATGGCGGCAATAATAGCTAAACCTGGCCACAGCAGCGCGCCCAAACCCGGTGATGGGGTCGCGGGGGGGGCTTCCGCCTCTGCGGACGGGGGAGCCGCCTCTGGATCCGCCCCTGGATCCGCCTCTGGATCCGTCTCTGCGGAACTAGCATCGGTCCCATCCTCACCATCGAGGGTAATTTCATCGGGGACAGGGGTTGCTGAACTGCCACCAATCGTGCTGTCAGTCGCTGTAGCATCGGCAGGCTCGGACTGCTCGGTTGGCTGTTCGGCCACCGGCAGCTGGGTCGCCGACTCGGTGGGTGTATCGGGGGCAAACAGACGGGGTAGCTCACCCTGCTGACCCCGCAGGGTTTGGATAGCCTCTGCTGTGATGGGGCCATAGATACCGTCGATCGGGCCGTCATAGTAACCGCGATTTTTGAGCTCCTGCTGCAGGGCTTTGATTTCCTCGATTTGCTGTTCGGAGGTGGCTCCCTCTAAAGGCGAACTGACATCTCCATTGCTACCGCCAACGGTTGGAACGGCCTCACCCGTATTCACAGCAGCATTGGGGTCAACAACCGAAGACTGGGCCACCAGTGGAGAGGTGCTTTCGGCTCGCAGAGTCTGTACCGAGGGTGCGAGCACTGTCAAACTTGTTAAAAATACTAGAGTAGAGCGCCAAATCATATCAGTTCAGTATCCAGTATCTGCGTCTCTCGGCTCACCACCAATATTCACCGTCTAGTGTTTAAGGTGGCAGATTCCTGTTAAATCTACTAAGAACAAACAAACCGTTCTAACGCTTAGGGAGCCTTCCCTAGGAGCGCCACAGCAGCCCATGACATAGAAACCAGGGCTGAGTTCAAGAAGCTGAACCGACAACCTAGCTAACAGACATTAGCACCAAGCCCTACCATAACTTTACCCAAACCCAGAGTTGCCATACGCAAAGCTCCAAATTTATGGGTAACCACGACCTAATAAGTCTGTTGACTAAGCCCTGTTGACTAGGTTGGCAGCCAAAGCCCCGTCGGACTTGCCCCTATTACTCTCTAAAGAAACCTGTGCGGCAGCTAGGAAACTCCCTATGCCTGAGGACATCTACTGTGGCCAAGGCGCTGATATCTTGCAGCCAATACTAACTTAAATAGTTGAGTAATGTTGCGGCTGGTTTATCAAGAATTCTTAGCAGGAGGGGGGAATATATGAAGGTTGTGTATGGTTAGACCCCCCATGGGAACTATCTGATAAATCTTAATCTAAAACGTTCCCCATTCCCTAGCAACTTAATCTGGGGATGAATCGATCAGGCTATGCGATCGCACCCAGGCCGCTAGCGATTTAGAGAGTGCGGGACTGATAGCTGCGGCCATCCCGGCAGCTGAAGGTCCTGCCAGCAGTGCCAGCAGCGATTGGGTAATGACATCCCGCTGATTGACCAAATAGATACTCACAAGGGTGAACCCAACACCGATCCACTGCACGCCAGTCAGGTTCTCTGCTAAAAGCAGCGTACTAAACGTGAGGGCAAAAATCGGAGTCAGAAACGTCAGGGCACTCAGGCTGGTTAGGTTGCCCTTTGAGGCCAGGTAGAAAAATATGCCGTAGGCAATGGCACTCCCAAAAACCGTGGAGTAAAAAATTGCTAGCCACCCGGTGGCCGTGATGCCCTGCCACTGAGACGCCTCGGTATACACCGACAGTCCCAACAGCGGCAGCCCACCAAAAATCATATGCCAGCCGGTGGCCACAACCGGATCCACATGGCGAGAGACATAGGCAATCATCACCGTACCCACCGCCATCGATAGGGCAGCAAGCAACATCAACCATTCACCATGGCCAAGGAGCGTCGTCAGCAGATCTGCCCCCGCCAGGGCTCGGTCCGTAAATATCTCTGATAAAGCTGACCAATTCCCCGTTGAAAGGGCGGTAGCCACAGCGGTCCCCCCCTGAATAATCCAATCATC
Organism: Cyanobacteria bacterium P01_H01_bin.26; assembly: GCA_038748225.1. Classification (GTDB taxonomy): domain Bacteria; phylum Cyanobacteriota; class Cyanobacteriia; order Phormidesmidales; family Phormidesmidaceae; genus Leptothoe. The sequence continues at coordinate 19,418 of JBCDJC010000075.1, forward strand.
AGGCAGCCCCAAGAGACTGATGCCAAAAATTCCAAGGATCAGTCCTAGCCATCCCAGCGGACCGACAACTTCCTGAAATAAAAATCGAGCCATCAGGGCGACCGCAATGGGTTGGGAGTCAATCATCACCGAGCCTAGTCCGGCCCCCGTACGCTGTAGTCCCTCCGCCAAAAAACCCTGGAATAGGGTGCCATCCACCAGGGCAAACCCGCCGATCCAGGCCCAGCCTTGCCAGCTTCGGGGCTGTTTTCGCCCCAGCACAGCCGCCACAATTAGCACCAATACTCCAGCTGGCATCAGTCGCAGGGTGGCCAGAAACAGCGGTGTCGTTGTGTCAATCACCCCTTTCATGGCAACCATGGCCGTACCCCACAAAAAGAACGGAGCAATTAAAAGCCAGGCCGGAGTGTTTTCTTGGTCGAAGGGGGATGCCATGCAGCGGGAACTTATAATTCTGATAAACCAGTAGCCCTATTCTAAAGTAATGTTAAGTTCTGGTGACACCCCCTGCCCAGGACTGTCCTGATTTGTCGCTGTCGTTAGCAACAGAAGCTTATAGTAGGCATCTGGACTTTAGTCGTTTATCAAGTCGCTATCTATGATTTGGCCATTCAAGCCACGTTTCCGTAAACAAATCGCCCGTATTGAAATTTCTGGGGCGATTGCCGGTGGAACCCGGAAACGAGTACTGGAGGCCCTTGAAGAGGTCAAAGAAAAAAAGTTTCCGGCACTGTTGCTGCGCATTGACAGCCCAGGCGGTACCGTAGGCGATTCCCAGGAAATCTATAGCGCCCTCAAACAGCTTCAAGAAACGGTAAAAATTGTGGCTAGCTTTGGCAATATTTCCGCCTCAGGGGGGGTCTATATTGGCATGGGAGCCCAGCATATTGTGACGAATCCGGGCACCATTACCGGCAGCATTGGGGTGATTCTACGGGGTAATAACCTGGAGCGGCTGCTGGATAAGGTGGGCGTGTCCTTTAAGGTGGTTAAGTCTGGCCCCTACAAAGATATTCTTTCCTTTGATCGAGAGCTGACTGAGCCTGAAGAGAGCATTTTGCAAGAGCTAATTGACGTTAGCTACGGACAGTTTGTGTCAACGGTGGCCACGGCGCGCCACCTGGATGAAGCCGCCGTCCGCGGGTTTGCAGACGGGCGTATTTTTACAGGTGCCCAGGCCTTAGAGCTTGGCGTGGTGGATCGACTGGGCACCGAGGCCGATGCCCGACGCTGGGCGGCTGAGCTAGCCGACCTAGACCCTGATAAAACGGAGGTCTACACCATTGAGGAGCGTAAGCCGTTTTGGAACAGGCTTTTACCAGGTAATCAGAACAGCGTGGCTTGGATGAGCCCTCGGATGCTGGGTTGGGTGGAGTTTGAACTTGCCCACCAGGGGATCCCCCTGTGGCTCTACCAGTCACCTGGAACAACCCTGCCGGGCCCGTTTTAGGCCAAAGACCTAGAACAGGCTACCCTATCTAAAGAGAAGCTGGCCGTCAGCTGAGGGACGTACGAGGTATGGGCACTATGCAGCAAGGGGATAGGGGTAACTGGCGAGTGTGGGCTATTCGAGGCGCAATCACCGTACCCGAGAATTCAGTGGCTGCCATTACGGAAGCGGTGACCGAATTGCTCAATGCACTAGAGGTCAACAATCCGCTGACGGCGGATGACATGGTCAGTGTCACGTTTTCGGTAACGGCGGATTTGGATGCAATTTTTCCAGCTGCGATCGCACGGCAGCGTCCCAATTGGGACACCGTTCCCCTGCTAGATGTACAGCATATGCAGGTAGATGGCAGTCTGCCCATGTGTATTCGCTTTTTGATCCATGCCTATATGGATATCCCCCAAGCC
>JBCDJC010000076.1:0-21196 GCA_038748225.1 Cyanobacteria bacterium P01_H01_bin.26
GTTGCTCCAGACGTCATGGTTATTTTTGGCGTAGAGCCGGGTGGTCGGGACCACTATAGAATTTGGGAGGAAGGCGAAGTTCCATCAGTCGTCTTTGAAATGACCTCCCAGGGGACCCGCAGCAAGGATGAGGTATTTAAGAAAACCCTCTACGCCCAGCTGGGTGTACAAGAATATTGGCTGTTTGATCCCAAGGCCGAATGGCTGGACCCGGCGCTCCAGGGGTATCGTTTGCGGGGTGAAGAGTATGAACCCATCAGTGATGGTCTGAGTGAGCCCCTGCAGCTGAGACTCGTCCATGAAGGTCAACTCATCGGCTTTTATCGGCGGGATAATAACGAACGATTGCTAATACCTGGCGAGCTATCCCTCGCCCTAAAGCAAGAAGCCCTGGCACGACAGCAGGCAGAGCGTAGGGCAGAGGAGGCCGAACAAGCCCAAAGACAGACCCAGCAGCAGTTAGAACGGCTACAGGCAAAACTTCAAGCATTGGGTGTCGATCCGGATGATATCGCCTAGGGCCATTGCCTGGGACCTTGGACCGTGCCCACACTGGGGTGCTCCCGCAGACACCGCCGGAGGATAAATTTGCTGCGGTTCTTAAGCGGCTTGAATCGTTAAAAATTATCGGGAATTTTGCGGTCACAGACTGTAGCCAGATATCACTAGGGAATGAACCCTAAGGAGAACCTGTGCAGTCAGTTTATTGGTTTTGTTTTGTTATCGGTGGCGTATTTGTTGCGATCGCAACCCTAGGCGGTGCCGGTGACGCCGATTTTGATGGCGATGCCGATATTGATTTGGATGCCGATATTGAGGCGGATGCCGATATTGATTTAGGTGGAGATCTAGACGGCGATCTAGACGGCGATGCCCCAGATGCAGGCTTCGATGCTCAAATCGATACCGATCTCCAGCTCCTGCGTAAAGTCAAGGGAGCTTCCGTCTTTAGCCTGAGTATCCTCACCAGCTTCAAGTTCTGGACCGTCGGCGGCTTTTTCTTTGGTCTGACGGGGCTTAGCCTCGGCTGGATTCAGGCCAACTGGTCCCCTTTGCTTATTTTTGTGGCTGCCCTGATCATGGGTACTGTGCTGGGAGGCGTCCTGGCAGCTGCCCTGCGCTATCTAACCCGCCGTCGTGTCGACAGCCTGATCCGCACCGAAGACTTTGCCGGTCGGGTGGGCACTGTAGAACTGCCCTTTGATACTAAAAGTAAGGGCAAAGTGCGCCTAGAACTACGGGGCAGCGTGCTGCATATGATGGCACTCACCGATGACACCAGACATTTTGTGCCAGGGGACAAAGTACTCGTGGTCAATGTTGAAAACAATCGCCTTTGGGTCGTTTCTGATGAAACCGCTGCCCAGCGACGTTAACCTACTTACTTGTTAATTCGTACCATGACCCATACTCCACCATTGCTGGGACAGACTCCGCCAGCAGTTGACCAGAAATCGGCCCAGGCCGAAACTGTCCAGGCCGAAACTGTCCAGGCTGAAGCAGTGGGTTACGCAGTTGCCCAGGCACCTATTCAGACCAGTCAAACGACGGCTCAAGTTGGGGCCTTCCTGGGGGGTAGTGCCCTATTGCTTGGTCTGATTGGTATAAGCGCACTGATTTTAGTGCTTAAGACCTGTCTGCGCATTTGTAACCCCAACCAGATTTTGATTATCTCGGGTCGCAAATATAAAAACCGCCAGGGACAAACGGCGGGCTATCGGGTGGTCTTTGGTGGTCGCACCCTGGTAGTCCCGATTATCGAGCGGGTGCAAAGCATGGACATGACCACCATGCCCATTCCAGTAGAGGTGACCAACGCCTACGCCAAGGGGGGGACGCCGCTAAACATTCAGGCCATTGCCAATGTCAAAATTTCCAGTAATCGCAGCGTTGTCGGCAATGCCATCGAACGGTTTTTGGGTCGCAACCGGTCAGAAATTCGGCGGGTGGTGCGTGAAACTCTAGAGGGCAATCTGCGGGGTGTGGTTGCCCTGCTCACCCCGGAACAGGTCAATGAAGATCGCCTCAACTTTGCTGAGCGTATCGCCGCTGATGTGGCTAAAGATCTCAGCAAACTGGGACTGCATCTCGATACGCTCAAAATCCAAAGCGTGACTGACGATGTGGACTACCTAAGCTCCATCGGTCGCCGTCAGATTGCCAATATCATCCGCGATGCCGAAATTGCTGAAGCCGAGGTGATCGGTGAAGCCGACCGCATCGAAGCTGACTGTCAAAAGCGTGCAGAGGTTGCCAAGACCCAGGCACTGACCGTGGTTCAGCAAAAACAAAACGAACTTAGAAAAATCAAAGCCGACCTGGAGGAGCGGGCTAAATCTGAAGAGGAACGGACCGCCGCCGCCGCTAAAGAAGCCCGCGCCCGCGCTGAGCAGCAGCTACAAACCGTACGGGCGGAGTTGGAGCGGCTGAGGCTGGAGGCCGATGAGGTTCTACCGGCCCAAGCGGCCAAACATGCCCAAGAGCTGCATGCCAAGGGCCAAGCGGCCGCCCTAGAGGAAAATGCCAAGGCGGCGGCCCTGGTCAACACGATGCTGGCGGATGTGTGGGCTGAAACCGGTGCTGACGCCACCCAGGTGTTCTTGATTCAGCAGATTGACATGGTTCTGAAAGAAGCTGCTAAGATTCCTGGCCGTCTTCATCTCAAGCAGCTCAATGTCATTGATAACGGTGACGGTAAGGCGATCGCTAGCCTGGTTAACGTCTACCCCGATGTGGTGCGTCAGTTTCTCAAACAGGTAGACGACACCCTGGGTATCGACGTTACCGGTACCCTGCACCAAAGCCTAGATTTTCAGCCTCGTTTGGACCCTACTACCCAGACAGCTGTTGACACCCCCATGGAGGGCCACAACTAATGCCAGCTTTAGTTCTTTTACTTGTTATTCTCGGTGGCGGTTCTGGGGTGATCTCTTTGATCATTCGCAACCTCTACTATATCTGTCAGCCCAACGAGGTGCTGATCTTTGCCGGTGCTCGACAGCGTCTGGGCCAAAAAACGGTGGGCTATCGTTTGGTTAAAGGCGGCAGCAGCATACGTAAACCCTTGCTAGAAAAGGCATTGCGTATGGATCTTACCAATATGATTATTGAGCTTAGAGTTGCTAATGCCTACTCCAAGGGGGGGATTCCCCTGCAGGTGGACGGCGTTGCTAACATCAAGGTTGCCGGTGAAGAGCCCACCATCCATAATGCGATTGAGCGACTCTTGGGCAAGGGGCGAAAAGAGATCGAAAAAATTGCTAAGGAGACGTTAGAGGGTAATCTGCGCGGCGTTTTGGCTAGTCTCACACCAGAGCAGGTCAACGAAGATAAAATTGCCTTTGCAAAAAGTCTTTTGGATGAAGCTGAAGAAGATCTTGAAAAGCTAGGCTTGGTCCTAGATACCCTGCAGATTCAGAATATCTCTGACAATGTGCGCTACCTCGATTCCATCGGTCGTAAACAGCAGGCCCAGCTCCAGCGGGATGCTCGCATTGCCGAAGCCGAAGCTAAAGCTGCTTCAGCCATTCAAACCGCTGAGAATGGGAAGATTACGTCTGTTCGACGCATCGATCGTGATACCGGTATCGCTGAAGCTGAAGCCGAGCGTCGTATTCAAGATGCCCTGACCAAACGCGGTGCCGTCGTCGCTGAGGTGGAAGCTGAAATTGCGTCTGAGCTCGTGCGTTTTCAATCGGACATTCCTGTACAGCAGGAGCGAATTAAACAGGTTACTGAACAGCTAAAGGCGGATGTGATTGCTCCAGCGGAAGCTGACTGTAAACGTGCCATTGCTACTGCCAAGGGGGATGCGGCTCAAATTATTGAAGATGGCAAGGCCCAGGCTGAGGGTACCAAGCAGCTTGCTGAGTCCTGGCGCGCGGCTGGAGACAATGCCCGTGACATTTTCTTGTTGCAAAAGCTGGAAACGCTGCTGAAGATTCTCAGCACCACGGTGCCCGATGTGGATGTCCAAAATGTCACTGTGATCGATGCTCAGACCGGAGGGACTGCCAAACAGGCGATCGCAATCATAGAGCAGCTTAAACAGACGACAGGAATGGATATCGCCAGTGCCGTCAACAACTTAGCCCAGCGTTTACCAGAGGGAAAATAGAAGGTCGAGGTGGACCTACGGCATAAGGGACGCCCCGACCGGTTGATTGCTCAGTGGATTTTTTGTCGTCCTAGAGAATCAGCGCTGTGCCTAGGGCGATCGCAACTACTGCCCCAATGAGCGTGTTGATAATATTCACAACATCGTGGGTGAGACCCGGCAGTTTGTCCTCGATGGTAGCCCCAATCAGGCTTTCGATGGTGGTGGCGACAAAGGCAGCAGCGGCACAGAGAACAATGCCGACGGCTGGGATAAAGCCGATACCCCAGGCGGCAACGGCCAGAACCAGCGACCCCACCACACCGGCCAGGGTGCCCTCCAGGCTGACGGCCCCTTCAGTCCCCCGGGGTACGGGCTGGAGTGTGGTGATCAAAAATGTTCGCTGACCGTAGGCTTTGCCAATTTCTGTGGCGGTGGTATCCGATAGCTTGGTGCTGAGGCTAGCCGCAAACCCTAACACGAGCAGCTGAGCCACTTGGTTGGCAGGGAGACCGGCCACCGGGAGCGACGTCAGCCCCGTTACCCAGACCAGGAGTGCACAGATGGCTGCTGTCAGTGCCGAGCCCCACACATTGCCAGGGCCGCGCACGCCGCCCCGCTCTTCGGCAATTCCGGCCGCCTCTTTCTCGGCAAAACCCACCTTAGTCACCGCCGAGCCCGCTGCAAAATAAACCAGCATGACACCATAGGCCCGCCAGCCCAGACAGCCCCACACGAGCACCCCCAGCACCCATGCGTGCAGGTATCCCATGGGCGTTAGGAGCTTTTTGGGGCTGACAAAGGCGACACCGATGAGCAGAGTATTGAGAGCGACTGCAACTAACCAGGGATTTTGCATCATCGTCTGCTTTTGTGTTGTCCTTTTATGATGACATGGCGGTTGATTCTGCCAGGGGCGTCTTTATGAGTTTGTAGAGTAAAAACAGCATCAGGATTGCCATGTAGGCGGTCAGAGCCGTCCATAGCAGATAGCTGTTTTGTAAATAGACGGCTAGAAAAGCAAGGGGGGCAAACCCGCCGCCAAACCCCAGTAGCGCTCCGTTACGCAGCACGGCCCCCTGTTTGAGACCGATAAAATAGCCTTCTAACATAAAGGCCACCGACGTGATGCTCAGCAGCGGTACCAGCCAAGCGGCATAGCCCCCCATGGCCTGGCTCACCTCCCTATGGCTGGTCAGCAAGGTAAACGTGGTGTTAGGAAAGACCACCACAAATAAGGCAAACCCCAGGGAGATGGCCAAACTGGTAATAATGGCCGTTTTGAGAACGGGCAAACACTGGTGGATTTGGCCCTTGCCGTTGAAGTTGCCAATCAGGGTTTGGGCCGTCATGCCCACCCCCTGGACCGTAAACTGGCTGAGCAGGGCAATCTGCAGCAGCAGTCCATTTTCCGCCAAGGATGCGGTGCCAAAGGTGGCACTCAGGTTAGTAAAGATAGAGTAAGCAGAAATCAGGGCTAAAAAGCGTATTAAAATGTTGCCCTTGAGAATCAGGGTGGACGCCAGGGCCTGACGGTCCAGTACTTGGGTCAGGGCCTGGCTTAGCTGAGACCAGTCGATAGTCAGGGCCATGGCAATTAGCCCCACCCCCAGTCCTAAATATTGGCTGAGGGCCGTGGCCAGTCCGGCTCCGGCACTTTCCCAACCCCAGCGATTGATCATCAGATAGTCCAGCAGCACGTTGGAGCCGTTGGCCATGAGGGAGATAAAAAACACCACACCGTTTTTCTCACGGCCTAAAAACCAGCCGATGAGCACAAAGTTGAGAAGAACGGCCGGTGCCCCCCAAATGCGTGTATTAAAGTAGGCCAGACCGGCCTGTTCGGTTTCGGGGGCACCGGACAAAATGGTAAAGCCGAGCTGGTGTATGGGATATTGCAAAAGCAGGATGATAGCTGCGATCGCACCGGCCACAAGTCCGCAACGTAGGACGGCTACCAGGACGCCTACCCCATCTTCCTCGCCCACCGATTGAGCCGTTAGGGCATTAGTGCTGTTGCGTAAAAACTTGAGAATCCGATAGAGATAGTCAAACAGGATGCTGCCTAAAATTACCCCAGTCAGGTAGTGAATATTGGACAGATGCCCCAAAAATGCGGTGTCACACAGTCCCGCCAGGGGCACCATCATGTTGGAAAACATACCAACTATCGACAGACGGTAAAACCGCGGTAAAAAACTTTTGTACGATGCTGGGATAGCAGAAACCATAAATTATGAGACAACCCAGCAAATTGCAGAGGGTGACACGACTGAATTAGATTAATAAGGCTAAGTAAACGTTCCTAAGTAAACGTAATATTGCACATCTATTAGAATTTTCGCTATTTGATAGCCTCTGCCGTCCGCCTCCTACCCGCCCCCACCATTTTATGAACTCAATCGATAAGCTGATCGCCATGGCCGAGGACGAACTCACCCAGTACAGTACAGAGGCTCGCAAAATTGAGAAGCTGCGTCCCAAAGTGGGTCTGACAGTTCCCTATCCTCAGCAAAAGCAGGTGAAAGATCAGCTGCTGGCCGATATTCCTACCCACATTTTTGCCAAGATTGTCGAACGCGATCGGCAGATGGTGGCCCTACCTTTTTGGGGCATTGGTGGCCTGGGTCTGTTGTTTGGTATCTCATGGCAGCAACCCCTAGACTTTGTGGCGACGGCCATTGGTTTCTATCTTGCCTTTGGTATCCAATCCTGGGGGTGGCGGCTGGAGGCAAAACGTCTGGTGGTTAAAACCCTGGATGCCATCGAGGGAGATATGCAAAGCGAAGCGTCATAGCTCCTGGCGCGGCAACCCTCCCCATGTCGATAGAAAAAAATCAATAAGCCAATCTTAATCAATAGAGAGACTCTGGGGGGTGATGGGACCATCGCACCCTCCCTTAAGACACGATGGCCGTAAATTTACGGAAAACCTTGGACACATCACTTAATATTTTCTTAGGCTTTTCCGTGCAAAAAACCCTGTACAAACATGAGCATTAATGGTCCAATAAATCTATCTACAGAAGGCTTTTCAGCGTTTTAACCCGTTTTTGTATAAGGGTAGTGTCCGTAGGAAAGGTTGTGTTGACCTCTTTAAGGGTTTTTACTGTTGACAGGCTGCTCTTTTTGTTAGGAAAAGCTCATAATTGTGGTCTAAGCCACCTTTCGGTATTTCGCCTTTCTTAATAAAATGAAGGGTACTAAAAGACTTTTATTAATACTGACGATAATTAAATGTCAATGACAATAACCGAAGATAGCTTTGAGCAGGACGTACTGACTTCTCCCGTGCCGGTTCTGGTCCACTTTTGGGCTCCTTGGTGTGGTTTGTGTCGTCGAGTCACCCCTCTTCTAAATCGCTTTCAGAAAGAGTGGTCAGACCAGGTCAATGTTTTTGATGTCAACGCAGATGAGAATCTCAAGCTAGCAAATTTTTATCGTTTGCAGACGCTGCCGACGCTGTTGTTTCTTGAACAGGGTCAGGTGATTCAGCGGTTTGATGTTTTGCGCAATCGCGATGAGTTTATGCGAGCCCTCGACTCTTTAATGCGTCGTCATCGGGTTGAGGTTGAACTGCTCGATGGGGCAAGGCTGAGGGATGGCTAAGTTGTGGCTCCCCTTGCCCCTGCAAGATCCCGCTCCTAGCTATGTTCCAGGTATCCCTGGATCAGCCAGTCTGGCCCGACTTTTTCAAGCTCTGTATTTTGTAAAACCAGGGCCTCAGTCATTTTGTTTAGGCCCATGTTGCCCACTGGTGTGGGTGCCTGGACGCCTCCAATGAGTTTAGGGGCAACAAAAGCCCATACTTTTTGGATGACGCCCTGGCTGAGGGCGGCTGCGGTCAGTGTGCCGCCACACTCCCACAGGACCGTGGACAGTCCGCGCTGGTACAAGTTGTTTAGCACGGACATCGGTGTGAGGGACTCCAGGGAGACAACCTCTACCTGGGCAGGCAGCGTATTTTGCCGTTGGGGTACTTCTGTAAACACTAGGGTAGGTGCTGTTTTGGTAAGCCACAGGTGGGCGGTGGTTGGCAAGTCTAGGTGGCGGCTCATGACGACTCGCAACGGGTTGATGTTACTGACGCCGTGGCTTGTGAGCTGAGGGTTGTCACGACGCACCGTATTGCCCCCGACAATGACGGCGTCACACTGGCTGCGTAGCTGATGCACCCGCTGGCGCGACTCCGGGCTCGTAACCCAGGCACTGTGGCCAGTCTCCGTGGCAATTTTGCCATCCAGGGTCATGGCATATTTCAAAATGCTAAAGGGCTGGCGGTGGCGAATTCGATGGATAAAGGCTTCATTGAGGCGTTCGCAGAGATCTGTTTCCACGCCGGTGATAACCGTGACTCCAGCCGAGCGCAGCCGCTCAATGCCTCCGCTGGCTTTGGGATTTGGATCTTTCATGCCGATAACCACGGTGGCAATACCCGCCTGCAATATGGCTTCAGTGCAGGGTGGGGTGCGTCCTGTATGGTTACAGGGTTCTAAATTTACGTATAGGGTAGCGCCTTGGGCGGCCACCCCTGCTGCTCGCAGGGCATAGACCTCCGCGTGGGGCTGTCCGACCTGGGGATGAAACCCTTCTCCGACGATCTGTTTGTCTTTAACGACGACGGCTCCGACCATGGGGTTGGGGGCCGTGCGCCCTGCCCCCCGGCGTGCTAGCTCCAGACAGCGATGCATCATGGTACGGTGATTCTCGCTTTGGGGCAATGACGGATCGCCGGTTGAATCCTGCGGTGAAATCATGGGTGATTTTGTTTAGAATTTTGGATGCAGAGAAGAGTAATTAAAATAACCCCATGACTACTGAGAATACTAGCGTCAACTGTGCTGTTGAATGCGTCAATGGCTGTATTAAGGGCGATCAGTGCCCGAATGAAGGGTACACCCAGCAAGCCTCTAGTTTTATTGAAAACACATCCCTCGATAAAATGTTGGAAATTGCTGAAGAGGCCGTGCGTAAGAAGATTATGGCCCGAGCAACAGAACCGAGAAAGTGGGTAATGCCAGAGGATCTCGAGTAGCGGAGAGAGAGCAAGCAGGCCCTTCCCAAGGCTGTTGAACCCGTGGCTATCTGCCGTCTAAAAATTCGCCAATTCCGACCGCTAGGCGATCAATGTCTGCCCGCGTATGGGTTGCCATCACTGTCATGCGCAAACGGCTGGTGGGTACGGTCGGTGGTCGGACTGCGGCTGCAAAAATCCCCTGCTGTTTGAGGTGCTGACCCAGGGCCAACACCGTGGCTGCGTCCTTGACCTGAATGCAGACTATGGGGGACTCGGAGGGCAGACGGCTCACATGGGGCAGCTGGTCCAGGGTGTATCGCAGATGGCGACTGTTGGTGGTGAGCTGGTTCAGGCGTTGGGGTTCTTGGGTAAGAATGGCGATCGCAGCCCTAGCCGCCGCCGCATCTGCTGGCGATAGGCCTGTGGTATAAACCCAGGTTGCGGCTCGGTTACGTAGAAAATCGATCAGCTCGGCTGAGCCGGTGACATAGCCCCCCAGGCTGCCCAGGGCTTTGCTGAGGGTGCCCACCTGGACCATGGGTTGGGTGCGACAGCCTAGATACTCCACAACACCGCCACCCGTTGCCCCTAAAACCCCGGTGCCATGGGCTTCATCCACCATCACCATGGCCTCCCACCGCTGGGCCAGGGCCAGGATATTCGGCAGCGGGCAGAGATCGCCATCCATGCTAAACACACTGTCGGTGACAATCAGACAGCGGCGATGCTGGGAACGTAGCTCTATTAGATGTTGAGTGAGCTGCTCTAGATTGTTATGGTCATAGACTGCAACGGTGGCGCCGCTGAGGCGAGCCCCCATCTGGAGGCTGGAGTGGTTGTAGCGATCGGCCACAATCAGATCGCGATGGTCGACAAGGGCTGCCAGGGTGCCCAGATTGGCCAAATAGCCGGAGCTAAAAACAAGGGCATCGTCGGTGCCCTTGAGCTGGGCGATGGCCTGTTCTAGATCGCGGTGGATGGGGCGGTGGCCGCTGAGCAGTCGAGAACCAGTGCTGCCGGTGCCATGGGCTGTGATCGCAGCCGTGGCGGCCGCCGCTAGTCTGGGGTCGCTAGCCAGGCCCAGATAGTCATTACTGGCAAAATTCACATAGGGCTGCTGGCCCATGCTGACAACAGCGCCGCCTTTACCATCAATGGGTTGGACCTGGCGGTACCAGTTGGCCCGATGTAGCGTATGCAGTGATTGTTGGATCCAGCCGTAGGGATTGGTGGACGGGTTGGTCGAAACGTTGGCCACAGATTTTATCGCCGCCCTGTGGATATTGGAATCCAGGTGTACGGATCGCCTGAAACACTCACGCCTCTTCTTTCTGAGAAGCTGACGACGATGATATTCGTATCGTCGCGACCAATGTCTAAATAGCCCTCGGCCCACACATCAAAGAAATCTACGCCGGTAATCTTGATGTCGTAAGCGCCTTCCCTAAAGGTAAACCGTTTGCGCCGGTTGGCATAGTTGCTGGGGGAGAAAATGCGCCGGCCATCGACATATACGTTGGCCCATTCATCCCCCTGGGCAATAAATTCAACGGTGACCTGTCGCCGTACGGGCTGTCGCCGTTCATAGACAGGGTATCGGCGGTAGCGCCCATGGGGGTGATGCTCTTCGTGGGCAGGGGAGCGGATGATAATGCGCCGGTCGGCCTGGGCTGGGGCCATAGCCAGGGGAGATGCGATCGCACAGAGCGCTCCTATCAATCCTATCCTCAGCCACTTTTTTAATGCCATGGTGGGCCTCAATCGACTAGACGTCATTGCTACAGGTGCACCGCGTTTAGAGATACAAATTGTCTCGACCAATTTGACCAACGCTCCATGCCCTATTCTAAGAGTTCTAGAACGATCTCCATTGCCAGCAAGCCAGATCCCGTAACTGGATCGGTGGTCTGTTGAAACGCCCCGCAAACGTTTTGCCCTAGGGCGGCGGGCCAGCCGTACAATAAAACCAGCCAGTGAAATCAGCCAGTGGTATGCCCCATGAAATTCTTTGAAAAGCCCAGCTCTGACCTTGCCGATCGCGTGCCCCCAGGCCAGCATTTAGCCAAAGGATTTCCTGTGCTGACCTATGGACCCACCCCAGAAATCACCCAGGACGATTGGCAACTTGTCCTATCGGGCTTGATAACACCCAAAACCCTGAACTGGGAAGACCTAATGGCGCTGCCTCAGCATCAGTTTACGGCGGATTTTCACTGTGTGACGACGTGGAGTAAGCTAGACGTCACCTGGACCGGTGTAAGGGTGAGCGATCTATTAGCCACAGTGGATGTGGATAGACAGGCGGCCCATGTGATGGCCCACTGCTACGGCGGCTACACCACCAATGTGGCCATGGCGGATTTTGCTCGGCCTGAAAACTTTCTGGCCCACACCCTAGCCGGTCAGTCCCTACCGCCAGACCATGGCGGCCCCCTGCGTTTGGTGGTGCCCCACCTGTACGCCTGGAAAAGTGCCAAATGGCTGAGCGGACTAGAGTTCTCGGCTGAGCCAGTCCTGGGATTTTGGGAGCGTAATGGCTACCACAGGCGGGGCGAGCCTTGGGCTGAGGAACGATATAGCGATCGCTAGGAACACCCGGTTTCTGTATTCGTCTGTTTAGCTATCTGTAGTCTTGAACATGTTTGTCTAGACCAGGTATCCTGAAATTTCGTTGAACTTAGTGAGTCAAACTGGCAAATTACAGGTCGCATGTCTGCGATTAATGACCCCGAGAAACGACAGATACTAGATGCGCTTCCACCGGAAGCGCGGCAGTGGTTGACCGGTCTACCCTGGGTACAGCGTCGCTATGTGCTGTCCCTATGCCACGTTATGTGTGCCACCCCATCGGAGGGGCAGGCTCAATTTCTAGATGACTACACCGCCGATGGGGTTGTTTCTCGCATCCTTCACGACCGCGATACCCAGCAGCAAATCTACCACCATCTTCGCCGCTTTCGCATCGAAACCCGACTGGGCGAAAAGGCTCTTCGTCGCTATGTTCGTCAGTTTTATGTTCATTCTGCCCAGGTCCGTCAGCACCCAGACATAGGCTATTTAGAATCGGCACTCCGGCTAATGACGAGCGGTCAGGAGCATAATCGAGTGATCGCCTACATTCTTGGTTTTGAGCTGCTGGTATTAATGTTTAAGATGAGCTGGGAACAGCATGAGCGACTCTACTGTCTACAGCCTAACCAGGAAGACTTTTTTAACCTATATATTCGTCCGATTCAGCGGGCCCACCGTCTCAACGGCATTATTGTCCCCAAGGATGAGGATCGCTTTTTTGCTCGCCGCGACTATTTTGTCCGTACCCCCAGTCTCAAGTCAGGACAGACGATAGCGCTAATTATGGCGGGCTTTTTACCGACACAAATCAGCCAGCTCGGTTCTGCGATTATGCGCCATCAAAACGCTCTGCAGTTTGACTATGCCCATATTTTTCAACAGGATTCGGATGCTGCTATTTTTGACTAGCGTCACTCAACAATGCGGATAGCTCCGGATTGGATCGCATCAAATAGGCGATTAATTTGACGACGTTCTTGCTCATCGACGGTACCATCGGCCAACACCATTTTAGATAGGGTCTGGTACTGGGGGTAGCTGATGGTTTTAGCTCGAATCAGTCGCTCCACCAGTTGAGTAACCTCATTTTCCTCTGGCTTGGCCGCTTTGGGTTGGCTATCGGCATCGTTGGCGGCGGGGTTGGTCTGGTGGTCAGGCAGGTCGCTCATGGCTGTGGATAGTAATTTGCTGTCTGGGTATAGGCATCCTACCGGAAAATTAAGAGGTGCTTTCGGTTGGTAGTGCTGGAGTACTGTGGATCTGCAGCAGGGCCATAGCCGCATCCAGGGAGTCAGCTTCTGCAATAGGTTTGTCATGGCGCCAACGTAAAATCCGGGGAAATCGTACGGAAATACCAGACTTATGGCGTTTGGAGCGGGCGATGCCCTCAAAGCCAACCTCAAACACATGGACAGGTTCAACTGAGCGTACGGGGCCAAAGCGCTCGCGGGTATGGCGACGAATCCATTTGTCGAGGGTGGCGATTTCTTTGTTATCTAGCCCCGAGTATGCTTTGGCAAACGGTACCAAATTCTCGCCCTGCCACAGGGCAAAGGTATAGTCCGTAAACAGATTGGCGCGCTTACCGCTGCCAGCCTGGGCGTAGATCAAAACGGCATCCAGGGTCATCGGGTCTACTTTATACTTCCACCAGTAGCCCCGTTTGCGCCCAACCAGATAAGGGCTGTCCACTGCTTTCAGCACGAGTCCTTCGGCCCGGTGCTGACGGGCTTGGGTTCTCAGGGTTTGTAGCTGGGCAAAGCTGTCAAATGGGACGGGCTGAGAGTAGCCCATATGGGGAGAACCATGGGTTTTTAATAGGGCTTTTAGCAACTGACGACGCTGTTGCCAGGGCTGATCGCGGATGTCGTGTCCCTGGTGCTCTAGCAGGTCATAGGCTAAAAAGTGAACCGGGTTTTCGGCCATGATTTTGGGGCCTACCCGCTTACGACCCAGGCGCTTTTGCAGATTGTTAAAGTCCAGTGGCTGCTGGCCATCCCAGCTAACAATTTCACCGTCGAGTACCGTGCCGTCAGGCAGCTGCTGTATCGGTTCTGCAAATTCGGGAAACTGATGGGTAATTAGATCTTCTCCCCGTGACCAGATAAATTGCTGTTGGGCTCTGTGGATCAGCTGAGCCCGAATACCGTCCCATTTCCACTCGGCTTGCCAGCTGGCCATAGATTCATCGGCAAATTTGTCTATATCGATGGGGGAGGCTAGAAAAAACGGATAGGGACGACTGGGTGCTGCTTCAACAGTATCGGTTTGAATCAGCTGCTGATAAAACTCTTCTGAGGGGGAGAAGTCTCCCATCAGGCGGTGGGTTAGCACATCGGCTGGAATCTCATACTCGGCGGCTAATGCTTTGACCACCAGCTTGGTGGACGCGCCCACCCGAAATGCCCCCGTCAAAATTTTATTGAGGACAAAGACCTCGTATCCCTCCAGGCTGGCCCACCAGGACACAATTAGCTGCTGTTTTTGATCGTCGCTACAGGTTTTTACCTGGGGAATTAATGTTTCTAGCCAGGTATGTAGGGGCTGCTCTTGAAATGTGGGGCTAGGGGAGGGGAGGGCTGTGTCGGCGAGCAGTAGGGCAATGGTTTCAGCTGAGTCGCCCACATGGGCATAGCTAGCGGCAAATAACCATTCTGGGATATCTGATATGTGCAAAAAAATGTCCCGCAGCACCCGTGATGTCACTAACCGCTTGCGGGTTTTGCCTAAAAACAAGTACAGCGCCCAGACCGCATTGGCGGCCGACTCGTCATGGAAATATCGCTGGAGGGCCGCTACTTTTTCATTGGTGGATGTGGTGCTGTCCACTTCCTGAAAAAGCTGGGTAAATCGTTTCATGGGGCGTGACAGCGGCCAGGCTGGCTTAACGAGTTTGCAGACGACGCCAGATGCCTAAGGTGAGCAGTGTCCCTAGGGATAGGATCCAGCCGAGGTGGGAGGTGCCGCCGTAATGGATATCGGTGTCGTCGCGATCGCTAATCAGCTCGGGGGACATTCCAGTTTCATTGACAGGAATAGTCAAGATATCACCGTGACCCTGCTGTCGAATAACCACCTCCCAGTTCCCGGTCAGATTGTGATCGGGTTGAAAGCTGTAGCGGCCCTGGCTGTCGGTTACGCCCTGGGTCCAGGGTGTGATCGGGTTGTTGGGGGAATACACATTGACCTTGGCCCCCTTGAGGGGTTCACCGTTGCTAAATGTGCTTTGCATGTTTAGCACCTGCTCAGGCTGACTGCTGGCTAGCCGATCGAGGACATAGTTTGTTTCGATCATGTGGGCCGATGTTTTTCCAGCAACCGTCAGCATGCCAAACACTAAGAACGGCGTCAGTTTGCGAAGAGTCATGGGGTCAGTTCCTAACGTTTTTGGATATCCGTTTGAACAATAGTTTTATTGGTGGTGTCTCTGTGCTCCAGCCATGATAGTTCAAGGTTACTCGGTTGGGTCAAAATTGTGGGTGAGTTTTACAAATGCGGGAGGGCTACGGCGCGGGAGGACTAAGGTTGGATCAGATGCCGCTCAACCCTGTGGCGATAGAGGGCGATGGCCTGGGCACGCTGGATCGGCCAGTAGACGAGCAGCGTGATAATGGCAAAGCTGTTGATCGCCAGCCCCCAAAGGAGCCAGGAACTGTCCAGACTCAATGCCTGGCGCAGACCAAGTAATGTTCCTAATAAGCTCGTCAGTATGGATATTGCGATCGCAAATCTCGGTTTAAATGCCCGTTGCAAAAAGCGATTGATGATCAAGCCTACGGTAGTGCCAAGCACGCTACCACCGCATACGCCCAGACTTACGGTCACAGCGGCGCTAACCCCATCTGCGGCCTGCGGCTCTGAAAATAAAAAGATCGGGAATACCAGGGCAACAATTCCAATGCCCGTAGCGGCTATGGTTCGCGCTGCCCGGTTGAGTTTGGCTTCATGCAACAGCCAGGCGGCTATTTCAAAGCCACAGCCACAGCCGAAGATGGCCATCAACAGAAGATGGCTGCCCACCCCCGGCAGCTGCGCTTCATAGCTGGGGGTAAAGGACGCCACCCCCCAAACTGTGATGTAACAGGCGAGCAACAGGAAGAAGACCAGGGGGTAGGGCGTTTCTTTTGTTTGAAATGGTGGGGGAGCCGTCTGCACAGTCAGATCAAAGGAGTAAACCGACGGGTGGGCATTGCTTTTGAGCACCAGGGTACGCCGGTATGCCTGGCCAGCCATTAGCTTGTTGGTATTAATCTGAATCTGAGTGATGGTGTGGTTGCCCTGGAAGCTAGCGGGTATAAACCGAATCCAGCTGTGGTCACCGCTTGCTGTAGCCGGGTCGCTATCGTGGGTCGCCACCTGCCAGGTTCCTGTCAATGTTGTTTCTGGAACGGGATTGGTCAGGGCAACAGTTTCTGTGAGGATGTCTCCGCGTACCTTAGTGGCCAGGGCAAAGCTCGATCGGCTGGCCTGAACATTGGGCTGCCGCAGGCCATGGTCTGGAATGGTCTCGAGAGCCAACATGGCGTTGGCAAACCGGTTTTTGAGACGGGGCTCCACCATTTTTCCGAGCCATTTGATCCACCTTGGGCTCAGGTCGGCCTTGAGCTTTTTGAGGTCAACCTGATAGGTAACGTCCACCAGAGCCCCCACCTGATCGGCTGGCGTATTGGTCAACAGGCAGATCAAAGTCATACCTAACCCATACAGGTCAGATGCTTCGGTCAGCTGTCGATTAAAAATTTGCTCCGGTGGCATAAACCCCAGGGTGCCTTTGACAACGCTGCTGACCCCGACATCACCGTCGCCGATGCGGGCAAAACCAAAGTCCACCAGATAGACGTTGTGCTCCTCATCGACCAAAATATTGGCGGGTTTGAAATCCCGGTGAATAACCGGTGGAATCCGACTTTGTAAATAGATGAGGATTTCGAGGCATGCGATCGCAATCTGGCGGATAGCCTCAGGACTAAAGCTGCGCGCCTCGGCTAGGCTTTTGGCATGCTTGTATTCCTGGACCATGCAAAATCCGTCATCCGCCTGGAAATTGCCCAGATACTTTGGAATACCAGGATGTTGTAAATCCTTAAGGACCTGAATTTCCTGCTCCATGGCTGCATAATCGACCCAGTTAGCCAACGATCTCGCAAATTGGAACTGTTTAATGACTACCGGCTGTTGGGTTTCAATATGGGTTGCTAGATAGGTAACCCGCCCTCCGGCTCGATTGGCTCCCAGTTCAGACGTTACTCGATAGCCGTGGTTGGAGAAGTCAGGGGGAATGAACTCCATAGAGGAATCTGTCAGACGGGTCATTCTTACAGCATCGGTAGACAGTATCAACTTACTACTCGATAGCGCAAAACAGCCCAAAAATGTTTGCAAGACGGACTATCTTCAAAATGAAAACATCTATCTAAACCAATCATGTATTGATTCATATATTGATTCATAGTGATCCAGGTAGGCTTGGCGCAGTTGTATCCCTAGGGACGAATTAATCGCCCTTCCACACTGCGACGGTACTGGGTGATCGCCTGGGCTCGCCGTAGGGGCAAGGAGGCCAGCATGATCAGCAGACCAGCGCCGTTGATAATTAGACCCAGTGACAGCCAGGGACTGCCCAGGGCCAGTCCCTGGCTCAGGCCCAGACCCGTTCCCAAGGAGCTAGCCAGGAGCGATAGGCCGATGGCAAATTTGGCTGGGAGGCCCTGTTGAAAAAAACGATCGACGGTGAGACCGGTAATCACCCCCAGCAGGGTGCCGCCAAACATGCCCAAACCAGCCGTTACGGCTGAGGTGATGCCATCGGTTGCGGTCACATTTAGCAATAGACAAAGGGGGGCCACCAGGGCGACAACCCCCGCCCCCACGATCGTGACTGTGCGAGTTGCTACCGGGTCTAGCTTGGCTTCATGTAAAAGTCCGCCAGCCAGCTCTAGACCCAAACCGCTCCCAAAGATCGCCAGGATGCTCAGCATATTAACGGTCTTGGGCAGTATGCCTGCCGGTGCTGATAGGGTCAATAGCCAAACCGTAATCCAACAGGCGCTGAGTAACCCCAGCAGCGTTAGGTGGGGAGACCCCTGGCTCCGCAGTGGGACGGGGGCGGTCTCGACGGATAGGTTAAATGAGTAAACCGATGGATGGGCGTTGCTTTTGAGCAGCAGGGTGCGCCGATAGGTGTGACCCGTCATTAACTTACTGGTGTCAACCTGGATTTGAGTGGTGATGTTGTTGCCATGGAAGCTGGCGGGGGAGAAATGAATCCAGCTGTGCTCGCCGCTGGCGGGTGTGGGGTCGCTGGGATGGGAGTCCACCTGCCAGGTGCCGGTTAACATGGTTTCTGGCACTGAATTAGTTAGGGTAATGGCTGTGGTGAGTAGCTCTCCTCGGGTGTGGGCGGCTAGCCCAACGCTGGCCTGGCTAAAGTTTGCCTGGGGTTGACGCAGGCCATGGTCTGGAATCGCTTCCAACGCGGCGTTTGCATTTTTAAAACGTTCGCTAAGCCGCGGCTGCACCATGTGCTCAAGCCACTTGATCCAGCGAGGACTCAGGTCGGCCTTGAGCTGCTTAAAATTGACCTGGTAGGTGACATCCACCAGTGCCCCCACCTGATCGGCGGGGGTATTGGTGAGCAGACAGATCAGGGTCATTCCCAATCCATATAGATCCGAGGCTTCGGTGAGCTGCCGATTAAAGATTTGCTCTGGTGGCATAAACCCCAGGGTGCCTTTAACAACGCTGCTCACACCCACTTCACCATCGCCAATGCGGGCAAAGCCAAAGTCTACCAGATAGACTTTCAGGTCACGGCTGACTAGAATGTTGCCCGGTTTAAAGTCGCGATGAATAACGGGGGGAATGCGACTTTGTAAGTAGACGAGAATTTCAAGACATGCGATCGCAATCTGTCGGATCTCGTCAGGACTAAAGCTACGCGGCTCAGCCAGACTCTTAGCGCGCTTGTACTCCTGGACCATACAAAGACCGTCCCGGGTCCTAAAAACACCCAGATATCTAGGAATACCCGGGTGTTTTAAGCTTTTTAGCACCTGGCCTTCCTGATGTAGGGCGTCGTATCCTACCCAGTCAGCCGATGATCTAGCAAACTGAAACTGTTTGATGACGACGCGCTGTCGAGTTTTGATATGGGTTGCGAGATAGGTGACGCGCCCCCCGGCCCGGTTGGCCCCCAGTTCAGACTTTATGCGAAAGCCATACTTGGAAAAGTCGGGCAGTTGAAATCTTTCCGCAGACGATTTTCTAGGGAGCGTCATTCTGATTGTATCAACAGACAAAGGATGTTGTTATGGTGTGACGTTGGCTCACCATAACAGTTTCATCATCGCCCCATCTTTACAGTCAAAATATCTAAGCGATTTGTCTGTGGCGACAGTTTTATTCTCCCGTAATCGATAGCTCATCGACCCACACATGGGGGGCGACACCGCCCGGAGTGATTTTTTCGTCAGGAGAGACATAGACAATCGACTGGAGCAGCTGGCGAAAATCTCCAGCCACCGTTGCCGACTCAATGCTGGTGCGCTCGCCCTTTTGCACCAGCCAGCCGTTAAAGGGGAGTGAGAAAGACCCCTGCAGCGCATTTACCCCGGCATGCAGGGCCTGCAGCTCGTCAATCAAAATAACGTTATCGGCCTGGTCCAGGCTATAGCTGGTGTCCGCGGGCTGCCCCTGGGTAATGTGGAGAAAATGGCTGCCGACGCTGACCTTGGCACCGATGCTAGCGTGGCCTGTGGGCTGTGTCCCCATGCGCTTAGCGGTACCGGCACTGTGTAAAAAGTTGGTCAGTACGCCATTTTCAAGGATGGGCAGACGACGGGTGGGGGTGCCTTCTCCGTCAAAGGTTTCAGGACCAACATTGCCAGCATGCAGGGCATCGTCGTAGATCGATAGCAGCGGGGAGGCGATGGCCGTGTTTAGACTCTCAGCGGTGGAAAGACTACGCTTGTCCAGGATGCTCTGGGCGTTATAAAGATTGCCAAAGGCCCTGACCAGGCTCAAAAATGCCTCCGGTGAAAACACAATGCGATACTTACCCGACTCAATTTTTTGGTAGTCCAGGTGGCTGAGGGTTTTGTCGGTGGCCTCCTGCAGACAGCCGTCGATATCTAGATTGTCGGTGCCGACACCAATGCGAACGGCGTGGCCGGAGCGAGGTTTGCGACCCTCCTGCTCGGTTTTGGTATACAGATAAACCGAGGCCACGGTGCGCTCCTCGCTACGCTGGGCACCGGCGCTGTTGATGTAGAAATGTTCGGTGGCGTTTTGGGCCAGACCGTTGTAAGGGACACTTGCGATCGCATCGTGGGCCTTTAGCAATGCCTGCTCCGCCGTCACCAGGCGCTCAATCAGGGTCCCCACCGGTGCCGGTGCCGCCAGGGCGACATCCACCTCCTGCAGCGGAGCCGTTGCCTCGGGGCTAAAGTCAGGAATATTTTCAGTCGCCCCAAAGGCGCTGGCCTCAGCCGCTGTTTTTAGGGCTAACTCTAGACCGCGCTCGTCCACATCGGTGGTCGAGGTGACCCCCAGACGACCCTGGTCGTTCCAGACCCGCACCGTGACGCTGGCCCGGTTGGATGCCTTTACCTGTTTGGGTTCACCCTTATCCACCTGCACGCTGGTGCTCTCGGTAGTCGCACCGTAGATGTCGTATTTGGTAATGCCAAGGCGCTGGGCAATGGTTTGAGCGTTAGAAGAGATTTCAATAACTTTGGACATGGGTTAACAAAAACGACAAGATATTTGAAGAGATTTCTGCAGAAAGCGGGTTCTTGGTGCAGAACACGTTTGAAGTAGGAGTTACTGCCTTAAGAACCCGCTTTCTTGGTGCAGAACATGTTTGAAGTAGGTATTACCCTTAAGAATCGCTTTGCAGAAAGCGGGTTCTTGGTACTTGAACACGTTTGAATAGGTGCTACTACCTTAAGAACCCGCTTTCTATGGCGTGCCCCTATCGGCCACCCACCGTAATGCTGTCCACCTTGAGGTGGGGCTGGCCAACGGTGACATAGACATTGCCGCTAATCGAGCCGCAAAAACCAGGGGCCAGGCTCAAATCCTGGGAGCACATGGAAATTTTTTGCATAATGTCCACCGCTTCACCAATTAGCGTTGCCCCCTTTAGGGGACGGGTAATTTTGCCATTTTCCACCAGGTAGGCTTCGTCGACAGCAAAGTTAAACTGACCGGTGGGACCAACGCTACCGCCGCCCATCTTTTTGCAGTAAATGCCCCTATCCACCGAGGCAAAAAGATCGTCCAGGCTATAGTCACCGGTGTCAATGTACGTATTGCGCATACGGGATGCGGCTGAAAACGTGTAGTTTTGCCGACGGCCGCTGCCGGTGCGAGGATGGCCGGTGCGCACGGAGCCGGCGCGATCCGATAAAAAGTTTTTGAGCACGCCGTTTTCAATCAATAGCGTGCGCTGGGCAGGCATCCCCTCATCATCCATATCAATGGTGCCAAAGGACTCGTTAGAGCGGCCCTCA
>JBCDJC010000077.1:0-21182 GCA_038748225.1 Cyanobacteria bacterium P01_H01_bin.26
AAGCCCTTGTCTGAATTAACAATTGTTATTCAACGTTTATTCATAGGATGGGCTGGCAAAGCAGTTGCGCCGATGCTATCGGACGCTGATTTATAAAGAGCCGGTAAAGCGTCCCGCGAAAAAATAGTTTGTAAAAGCGGTCGGCGAATTAGCCAGGACATCGATTTAAGCCAGTGCTTAAAAGCTCGCTCCACATAAAAATATCCATCTATCAGGCTTTTCATAACCCTCGATCACAAAGAGGTTTGCCAAGCCCCAGCCATGGATTGGAACAAGATGATGGATTAACCATCTTGTTATTTCAGGATACCGGTGACAATTTGACCCGATGGAGTAACTACCCAATGAATAGCGATGGTAGCCCTGTCCGTAGTGTCTTAATCAGTCATTTCGGCCTCGGGGTAAAAACACTATGTAGACAGAACGGTTGCTGCCTAATGGAATGACCCGGCGGGGTTCCACTGCCCTGCACAGCTATGTCATCACCTAGCAACCCAAGAAATATTAAGCATTAACACCTATTGGAAAGGACTATGAGGGATATTGCTCGGAATTTTCAAGCACCGCCGCTGGTGTCTTGGATAGTGTGGATGGCCATGGCGACAATTGTGGCTCCGGTGATGGCCTTACCGGCAGCGGCAGAGGTCGGGTCTAACGAGATGTCTCCAGTAGCAGACGCCGCCATCGGATCCAGCCCAGAAAACCCTGGGGACAGTACTGAAGACCCTGAGGAAGATCCTGGGGATGCGACCGATGATGGGGCGGCGACCAATCCAATAGATGAGTCAGCTCCAGTTCTATTGGTGCAAGAAGATGCTAGTGAATCGACAGAGCTAGCGGAGCCCTCGGACCCATTTTCCTTTGATGAGATGTCCGTTGGCACCCCTGAAGATGGCGTGCTTGCTCCACTTTCTGTGACGGAACCTTCTGAAGGGGAAGGTGGGGATCTGGTTGAACTGGGCGATGGCCCGCTAACACCGCCGTCCCTAAAGCTTCAGACAGCGGCGATTCAAGAGGGGGATGACTTTTCGGCCCGAGCGCGGGTATATGGCCACTATTTTTTAGAATCGAATGTTGCCGTTGTGGGTGCGGTTGATCTGTCGACGGGCAATGCTTTTTCGGATACAGATTCGACAGGTTTTAACGTCAGCGAGCTTTATGTCGTTGCGGCTCCCCCCAATTTACCTAGCCTGCGGGGGGCGGTGGGTCTGATCGAGCTGACCTCGTTTTTTGATCGCAACAGCTTTGCCAAGGACAGTCTGACCCATTTTATTAACCCGGTTTTTCAAACAAATCCTGCTTTGGCAGCGACACAGCTAGAGTCTCAGCCAACAGCGCTGCTCCACTGGCGACCGATTGATGAGGTCATTCTCAAAGCGGCCGCGTTCTCGTCAGGTGGATTTGACGATCTAAACTTTGATGCGTTTGCGGGGGAAGTCGGTGTGAACCTCGGCAATTTGATTGTCCGGGGCACCTATGTTAACTCCACCGATGACGGCGATCGTGACGGCATTCGCGAGAGTTTTCAGCTTAGCCGCAACGGCGTGTTTGGCCCCCAGGAAGGCGACCGTGAGGAAGCCTATGGCATCAATGCCGAATGGTTTATCCCCCAGCTCAATGCGGGACTGTTTGGTCGCTATGGTCACCACAGAAACCGTGATCTAGATATTTCAGGCGATACCTACAGTTTTGGGGTGAATTTTCTGGATCTGTTTATGGATGACGATCGCTTTGGGGTGGGCTACGGTCGCCAGCTTAGCGACGACGATCGTCGTCAGGGCGATCGCCCCGATGTGTTGGAAACGTTTTACGACATCCGGCTAGCTCCCAATACTCGAGCTGCCATTAGCTGGCAGCTGCGGGATGAGTTTTCTGAGTCGGTGTTTGGTTTTCGTATTCGCGCCGATTGGGATCTGTTAGAGCTTTTTGATTAGGGCGATTCCTCTCTGGATACCTGGATGTCTGGATGTCTGGATATCTGGATATCTGGATGTATAGACATAACGCATTTTACGCAGAAATTTACAGGAAACATTATTGTTATGAACTGGTATCGTCGCACGCTGGGTCTGTGTCTCAGCTTCAACATACTCGCTGCTGCACCGCTGGTTTTGGCGTCGCCAGTGCTAGCCCAGCTGCCTAACTTAGACAGTCAGCCTGCCTTGGTTCGAGAGGGCTACGAGCTATTTGAGCGAGGCTGGATCGATCCGGCTTTGGATCGGTTTCGTCAGGCCGTAGAGCGGTATCCCGACTCCGCGGTGGCTCAGCTGGGATTGGCGCGGTCCTATTTAAGACTGGGACAGGATACTAATGCGTTTGCAGCGTTTCGGCGATTGATAGTTTTGGAGCCGACCAATATTGAAGCCCTCAATACCCTAGGCGTGTTGGGTAGCTACCGGCCCGAGTGGCGGCAGGTCGGGATTGAGGCACTGACAACGCTGCTAGAGCAGCCCGGGTATGAACAGGACGGGGAGGTGCGGTCCCAGCGTGCCCTGCTTTATTTCTACGCCGGTCGCCTGGGCGAAGCCGTTGCCGACTACGACATTGCCCTTGCCCAGCCCTACGGGTTGGATGTGCAAATTGGAGCCGCCCAGGTATTTGCCTACGGCGGCCGTCCTGGGCAGGCGGTAACGCTGTTTGAGGATTACATCACCTCCGGTCAAACATTGCAAATTTATGAGGCCCAGGCCTACGCCTTTGCGCTGCGTCAGCAGGGCAACCCCCAGGCGGCTTTGGACCTGCTAGAGCCCTTTCTCGAGGGCGGTGATGCCACCGAACAGGTTCAGCTCAAGGCGGCCTTGGCTACCACCTACGCGGCTAATGGTCAGGTTGAGCGCGGTTTGGCACTGCTTGAAACCATTGAAAGTCAGCCCTTGGTGGTAGCTCGAGCTCTGAGGGATATGACCCTATACACCGATGACCCAACGGTTCAAGCCCAGGCCATCGCCGCCTATAAAACGGTCTTGGGCGACCCCGGTTTGACGGTGGGCACCGCCCGTGAGGCCGCAGCGGCCCTGGGGACTTACTCCAGCAGCCAGTCCGTGAGTCTGGCTACCTATCAGCAGCTGGCGGCCCAGTATCCCAACGATGTTAGCCTCTATGTACAGGCCAGTATTTGGGAACGACAGCTGGCCCAAATCTCAGCCCAGGAACTGCGGCAGCGCCTCCTGGGGATTACCCTGCCAGAGAACCCTACCCAGCTGCAGTACATTGCCCGTGGCCTAGCGCGACTCGACCCTCCCGATGCACAACTGCTCCCGTTTTACCAGGCGGTGCTTGTGGCCACCTCAGCGGAGCCATTTCTCCACTATCGGCTAGGTCAGATTTATCTACAGCAAAACCAGCTAGACCTGGCCCAAGAGCAGCTGCAGCTTTATGCCGGGGACGACCCAGCAGTGCTGCTGTTCCAGGCTGAACAGGCCCGCCGCCAGGACGATATTGACACCAGTGCGGCTATCTATCAGCAGCTGATTGACGACCCCACCAGCAGTAATGAGGTGGTCACGGGCGCACTGCAGGGGTTAGCGGGTATCCGCCAAGGTCAGGGCTACTATGCAGAGGCACTGGCCCTGTACGAACGCATCATTGCCCTCAACCCTGGCAACGATGCCAAAATCCTGGGCCAGACTAGCCTGGCCTACCAGGGTAAATTTATTTCAGTTGAAACGGCTGAGTCGGTCCTCGAACAGTGGTTGGCCGTCCATTCGACCAATGAAAATCCGCCTGAACTCTATAGCCTGGTGGGGGCTTTACCCGCCGATGCTGACCGCAGCGGCCTTTACGAATCGCTTTTAGCAGCTAACCCAGGCTCCCTCGTGATCCGCCAGCGTCAGCTCCAGGTATTGGCCATGACCGACCCAGATGCTGCCAACGAAGCCGCTGCCCAGCTGGTGGCCGATCGGCCCGAGGCTCCGGAGGTTTACCTGCTACAGGGTCAGATCGCCCAGGACACCGATGAGCTATCGACGGCGGCAACCGCTTACAACCATCTGCTAGAGCGCAACCCAGAACAGCTGGAGGCGATTGTGGGTCTGGCCGGGGTGCGATTTCGGCAGCGGCGCTATCAGGAAGCACGGCATCTTTATGATCAAGCCATTGCCCTAGCGCCAGATGACCTCAACCTGCGTCAGGCCGCCATTGGTTTGTCGGTGGCTCAAGACCGTCCCCTACAGGCCCTTGAGGAAATCAATGCGCTCCAGAGTCAGATTCCCGCCAGCATCGGTTTAGAGCGTCAAGAACGGCTGATTGAAGAAAGTCTATTGCTACATCGAGGATTTCAGCCCGTGTGGGAGCGGTACTAAAATCCGTGGGTCGCAATGTCGTTTGTTAAACCAGACAAAAGGATGGTTAGAAGATGGTATCGAGAGCATTCCTTAAATGGATGAAGCGCTGGAGCTGGTCAGTGCTGCTGGGGCTGATGGTCAATATTGCGATCGCAAGCTGTCTGTCGGCGGTCCGTTCGGAGGCTGTCTATGAGCTACCGACCCAGCTACCGGCATCTATCCGACTGGCCCCATCAGCATCCAAGGCGGATCGTCCTTTTTTTGAGACAACCTGGCAGCGCTATCGCGATCGCTTTATTCAATCGGATGGTCGGGTAATTGATTGGGAAAATGACGATCAGCGCACCACCTCTGAAGGTCAGGCCTACGCCATGCTGCGAGCGGTGCTGATTGATGATCCTGATACTTTTGATCAGGTGCTCATGTGGGGAGAGCAAAATTTAGCCCGGTATACTCCCGAGGGTGAGCTGGTGGATCACCTGTGGGCCTGGAAGTGGGGGCCTGATGCCCTGCCAGATGAGGCTGAACGGTGGGGTATTCTAGACCAAAATTTTGCCACAGATGCCGACATTGACGCCGTGACGGCTTTGATCATGGCGACTCGCCGCTGGCAGAACCCTGACTACCTGGACCTGGCTAAAACAAAGCTCAGGGATATTTGGGAATATTCCACGGCCGACATTACCCTCACCAACGATCTATCAGGACATTACTTGTTGCCCGGACCGATGGAGGCATTTCACCCATCGCCGGAGATCTGGTACCTTAACCCGTCGTACATTGCCCCCTACGCCTTTCGGCTATTTGCCCAGATAGATCCTCAGCACGACTGGCTAGAGCTTGTGGAGACGGGCTACAGGATGCTGGAGGGCAGCTCCCAGCTGTCAGATCTGGGTCTGCCCAGTGACTGGGTTTTGCTTCACAGCGAGACGCCCCACTACCGAGCCCTGCCATCAACGGCCCCAATCAGGAGCTTGTATGGGTTTGACGCCTATCGGGTATGGTGGCGCGTGGCGCTTGATCTAACCTGGTTTAAGTCCGCTCCGGCAGGACACTATTTGAGCGACCATCTCTCAGCCCTCTTGGACCAGTGGCAACGGTTTCAACAGCTACCAGCCCAGATTGATTTGGCCGGTCAGGCGATGGTCGACTATGGTGCCACGTCTCAGTATGCAATGATCTACCAGGCGGCTCGTCACCTGGATGCTGAGGTAGCCCAGTCCATTCGGGAAAATACGCTGACCCTGGCAAACCCCAATGATTTTTGGGATGGTGATTCTGCCTACTACACCCAAAACCTAGCCTGGTTAGGGCTGTATCCACCGGAGTGGGTACCGACAGAGTGGCTTGGTGCCGCTGAGTAGGCGGTCCTAAAACGCCTTCAATAACTCCACTGTATCTCTGTCATCTACGGGGAGCAGGTGAACACTGACCACCTCTTCTCGGGCGGTCGGGAGTGATTTGCCAATAAAGTTAGGATGAATTGGCAGCTGTCGATGCCCGCGATCAATCAGCACCGCCAGACGAATTAGGCTGGGACGCCCGTAATCAAGTACAGCATTGAGCGCCGCCCGGATAGTGCGCCCGCTAAAAATAACGTCATCGACTAGCACAACTGTTTTGCCGGTTAGATCGCAGGGCATTTCATTTTTTGCTGGCGTGCGGATACCAACTTTGTCGAGATCGTCTCGATAAAAGGTAATATCCAGCTCGCCAACGGGGACTTCAAGTCCTTCTAGCCGTTCCATCTGCTGGGCAATGCTATGGGCCAGGGGTACCCCACGGGTGTGGATACCAACTAATACCAGATCCGCCAGGGGCTCGGTCCGTTCAATAATTTCTGAGGCCAGCCGGTTCAAAGTCCGGCGAATCGCCTCTGCAGAGAGAATTTCAACTACCTGATCGGCCATGGTTACAGGGAAACGTGATGTCAACCCCATCTGGATTTCCTTAAGGAAATCCAGATGGGGCAGCGCTGTCTTAACCATAACCAAGAGTTAATCGTTGGCAACGCTAAACCATAAAGTTTGTCTCTTCACCTTGGGCGGCTTGCCAGCTGCGGGCATCGTAATAAAGTTCTTCTAGGGAGATGCTGTAAAGCACCTCCCGCAGCTTTTCCTGGAGGCGTCGCCAGAGGGTCAGGGTGACCCAATCCTCCGCTTTTTCTGGGGCGCTCAGCTGGAGGGGGGTAATCGGCTCCCCCACAGCGTCTAGAATTTGTCCCAGGTAAATTTGGCTTGGAGCTTTGGCTAGACGATATCCTCCCCGCGCCCCGCGTACCGACTCGACCAAACCAGCACGACGGAGTTGAATAAGCAATTTTTCTAAATAGGGTGCCGGTAGATTTTGCCGCTGGGCGATGAGTTTAACTGATGCTAAACGGGGTTGCAAACTCATGTCTAGCATGGCCTTTACACTGTAATGTCCACGGGTTGTAAGTTTCATGGTTGGGGCTAGATCCTCAACCGGGTTTGAGGCTTAGAAAACGGGTGAATCTTGCCTAAGACAGATAGGATAGACCAGGTAGAATCAGAGAAAAATTAACATGAGAAGTCTCTATTATGGTCAGAGTCTGGGGATATTATTAGATAAACCAACTCTTAATACAATTATCAAGAAATAAATTCAAACGGCGTACACAAACGTATTTTAATCATGTATGATTCTGCTCGTTATCTATTTTCTAAACGTGTTCATCTTAGAGATATGTGTGAATGGCTAAACCGTCAAATTCAAATCCATTAACAGGTAAGACGCTACTCAAGAAAGTCAAAGACTTAGACCATCTCTCTAGGGAGGATAAGGCCAAAGCATGCGGCTATTACACGGTGACCAAGAATGACGTTGTCCGTGTAAACATGATGAAGTTTATGAATGCCCTCATTGATGCAGAGGGCATTCAATTAGACAGTGTCCAAACGGGCAACGGTCGCGGTGGACGTAGTGCTAGCTATCGGATCACCGTACAGTCCAACGGGAATTTGCTCATTGGTGCTGCCTATACAAAGCAGATGGGTCTACGCCCTGGGGATGAGTTTGAAATTTCTCTAGGACGTAAGCATATCCGTTTGAAGCAGCTCAATGTTGATGGCGATGATAGTGATGATGACGATGCCGATGAGTAGGTATCGGTTGATTCGTCCGCTCGCTAAAAATTCCTAACTTTAATTCGGGAATATTATGGGGTTGCCAATAGTTTTAGATGTCGCAATTGGGCTGATATTCGTTTATATGGCCCTGGGGTTGATTGCCAGTGAAGTACAAGAAATCACTAGCACCTTACTGCAGTGGCGGGCCGAGCATCTTAAGTATTCGATTGAGCAGCTGTTGGCGGGGGGACAGTCCGATGATGCCCGAGCGGCGCGTAAGCTAGCCGATCAGCTCTACAACAGCCCAATGGTGCGTGATTTGAATTATGAAGCCCAGGGTTGGATGGCTCGCTCAGCCCGGCAGATAATCCACGGTATTGGGCGGCTCTATCGGCTGATTAGCCGTACCCAAAACGTGTTTGGGACGCAGACCTCTGGTCCTTCTTACATTCCGTCGGAATCATTTGCAACTACCCTATTGGAAATTTTGCAGCTGGAGGACCTGCAAAAGTCAGTGGTGGAGACTCGCCTAAAGCGTTTGCTGCAGGAGCGCATTATGCTTCCTTTGGGGGATACGCTGCATTCGTTGCGGGCAGCCATCGGTGATGGAGCCCTACTAGATGTGGAGCTGCGCAACTTAGAGGCATCCCTGGAAAAGATATTTTTGGATTATCGGGCCGGTCGCACGGGGCTGGCCCAAATTGCGGATCGGGTCCTGGCGGAACTGGAACATTTTTCGGATCAAGGCAGGCAGATTTTACCTGAGAGCTACGGGGCCACCCAGGCATTTGTCCGTCGGCTAGGATATTTGCGATCGCAGCTCGCCGGCGGTATGGATGTCTCCGAAGGACTGGTGCGACAGCTCCAACCCACACTTCAAGAGCTGCTGTCGTTGCTGGTGAGCGATCGCACAGAGGCCCGCGCCGGAGAGCTAGCCTATATCCGTCAAAACCTGGAAGGCAAGCTACCTGCAAAGCTACAGGAAAGTTTGAGCGTATTAGCCGAACGGGTTCACCGTCGGGCCAACGCCACAGACGATCAGCTTAAGCTGTTCCAGACAGAACTACAGCAGTGGTACGACCGAGGCATGGACAGGGCCGGAGGTGTTTACCGTCGCAATGCCAAAGTCTTTAGCATTTTACTAGGCATAGCCATTGCCATCGGTGTCAATGCCGATACCTTCTACATGGCCAATCGATTAACCGTAGACCAAGCCGTGCGCACCAGCGTCATCCAGACCATCAACCAGGTCCCCCTAGAGACCATGGTCTCCCGCGACGGCGGTGCGACCACCCCCTCCGTTGCCCAGCTCAGCAGCGACCTGCAGTCCCTCGGAACCGCCGTGCAAACAACGCTCTCAGACTATGCACTTCCCATCGGCTGGTCCCCAACTCTAAAGGCTTCCCAGGCGGCCTTAGAAGTTGACTGGCCCCTTCCCATCCCTCGCCATTGGCTGGGCTGGCTGATTACTGGATTGGCTGTTTCCATGGGGTCCAACTTTTGGTTTGACGCTCTGCGGCGGGTAATAACGGTGCGCTCATCCGGGTCTAAACCGGCTAGCACAACCGCTAATGAGCAGTCGGCAACCACACAATAAAGACCGTGCCCCGCTCATCAGCCGGTGACAGATACTGCCGTAGGGGTTCTGGCAGCCAGGGGGCGACAGCCCCCTGAGCCCATAGGGGACTGATCAGCTCTACGGTGCCCCCCATCTGAGTAATGAGATCTTTCGCAATAGCCAGCCCCAGTCCGGTTCCCGAAATTAGCCCCTGGGACTGTATACCTCGGTAGTGGCGCTCAAATAAATGAGCCTGATCGTCCGCTGGAATACCGGGGCCACTATCACCCACAGCAACCCCTAAAAAATCCCCCTGACGCAGTCCCCCCACCAGCCATACCCAAGCATTGGGTGGTGTGTACTTAAACGCATTGTCTAACAAATTAGCAATCACTTCCTGCACGGCCTGGGCATCCACCGCCACTAGCTCCTGGGAAAAATGTTCACAGGGTGAATGCCAAAACTGCCGGTGTCGTTCATTAGCCGCCGCCACGGTGACCGTAATTAAAGGATGGAGCACATCTCCTAAAAACTGGGGGTTGGAGGCCAATGAACGACCTAGAGCCGGTAAAAGTGGTTTTTGAATACCAGCTTCCCCCTCGGGAAGAAACGTAGCTTCCTGGTTGCCCTCAGCCTTGCCCATATCGACCGCAGCATCAAAATCAGTGACCAGTTCCTTGAGACGCTGACTTTCACGCACAATGCCATCCGCCAGGCTGTAGTTAGGATCATCCTGGGTCAGCTTTCGTAACATCAGCTTGCCAAAGGTACCGATGGCCGTTAATGGATTCCGAAACTGATGCAGCAGGTTATGAAAAACGTCTGACTGTTCTCCCTGCAGGGCTTGCTTTGTTTTTAAGCACTGACGTAGCCATTGGTTTTGCCGGTCCAAAAAGCAGCCAGCGGCTAAGCTCATGGACATCGTTTGTAAATACTGCTGTTCACCCGGTTGCCAGGGGCGGTCCGAACGCAGCACCACCAAAACTCCCATCACAATCTCTTGGTGTATCAGCGGTAGAACCAAACGCTCCATTTCAATATTTTGTTTTCTGTGGGATGGGTCGGTTCCCGCCACTGGCACAGAGAGAGTTTCCGTAGATATAACTTCTCCAGAAATGTCTGATGCAGGCAGGGCACCCCGCTGAACCATCGACGTCAGCAGCTCGTTCATATCGCTAGACTCCGAGAGTTGAGCGACTGGAACCAGCATTGGTTCAGATTTTTGATCGACGGCTAAGGTGAGATATACAACAGAAGATACCTCACCGAACGTGTGGCGTAGAAGTTCGAGTTGGGTCTGACATAGATCTACTAATTCAACACTAGCTGGCATGATCTTGCCTTGGGGCAGTTTATTGGTTAGTGCTTAAGGACATTCTCCAATCCGGATAAATGTGCCTAAAGTTTAACTTTTATCAAGATAACTAGAAAATCTGCTGCATATTCTATCGCTCCAACTTTCAAAACGAACGTTGCCAGCACACTTTCAGCGGATACTCCTTAATTTTAAGAGAAGTTGAAAATTTAAGGCACAACCGATATACTTTGCTGGGTTAAGTGTTTTTGTAACTATCAATACACGAATCCGTTATTAAATAGTGCATAGGAGGTCAAGCAACTTGGCACGGAGACGCAAGCGTAAGAGTCGTCGCCGCCTCGAAGGGCGTCGTATTTTAGAGTCAGTTCCCCAATACAGCATTGAGAGTGGAGAAGCCAAGCCGGTTACAGCGGCCCGCAACTTCATCCACTCTGAAGGTATTCAACCGCCTGCTGTCCTGCTGGTCAAACGTAATGAGCATACCACCGACCGGTACTTTTGGGCAGAGAAAGGACTGTTTGGTGCGCAATACGTTGAAGAGAATCATTTTTTGTTTCCCAGCCTGCGCGCGTTGATTGGTGAAGAAGAGGCTGTTCTAGGCTAAAAGAACAGGTTAAGTGCTTTTAGGGCACTTAACCTGTTCAAACAAAACCAAAGACACCGGGGAGGCGAGACGGTTTCCCGGCGGTTTAAATAAATTAGAATTGATTTAATTGCTATTGCCTACACGGGTTCAAAGGGTGCCTGGGCCCTCAGTTGGATAATTTCATCCCGGTGACCTCGTACGGTCAGCGTGCATCCCTTATCGGTCTCGCTGATCTGAAAGGCAATTTGTTCCTCCCGTTTGGCTCGTTTCCAATAGACGATGGCGACCAGCGGAGATAGTAGGATTAAGCCAAAGAAAAAGCTACCATAGCGGCTGAAGAGGGTGGCCAGCACGAGGGCAAAGCACATCAGCGCTACGGCTGCCAACAAAGAGAGAAAAATAGCGAGAAAGACGCTCGGTCTCACCATGCCCACTAGCTTAATCCAGTCGTCGCTAGACGACTTTGGGGTTTCCGACAGCTGATGATAGGCACGGTTTTGAAAATACTCAAGGAGCTTGGGGTGCACCACGCTGGGTGGCTGTTCTACAGCAAACTCCGCAACTTCGGTTCGATCTTTAGTAGCTGCTTTAATAAAAAAGAACAACCCCACACCCAACAGCATCGTTAGGAAAAAGGTGGACTGACTGACTGCACTTTCCACAACAGCTATACCTGACAAAAACAACAACTACTGGAGCCACATTGACTATACCCCAGTAGTTGCTCAGTCGTAGAGCTGGTTATGAACTCATGGCTCGACGCCTGGGTGTTGTATGCCGTTGACCCAGAATATAGCGCTGCCAAAGCTCTGCTAGCTCCCTTGCTTTGGTCTGCCAGTCGGGACGCAAACGATACATTCGACGGGGACGACCACGACCTTCAACTTTTTTCCAATAACCCATAATGGCACCCTGGTTTTCTAGAAACTTCAGAGCGCTGTAGAGTACGGTATCCGATAGGCGATAGTCAGGATACTCATTCTCAATTGCATGGATCAGTTCAGTACCGTAGGAATCACGCCGTATGAGCACTGAAAGCACGTAGCAAACTGCTAGCTCTTTGTTGAGGTAAAGGGGCGGGGGATCTTCAAAAAATTGATAAATGTCCTCGAATTTCATGGCGTATTGCTCCGGCTGCAACAGGGATGGGCTCAAAACAGCTTTGTTATTGATAATTTAATTTATGGATGGAGCGCTAAGAAGTGTCAGGTTAAATATTAGGTCCCAGCTAACGGGGATGAGCGAGTAACTTTTTGCAGGCTTCTACCAGCTGTGGCCCCATTGGCTACGGTTGGTTTCTAAATGAAATTGCCTTGCAAGCAGGTTCAAGCTAATAGTGAGCAAAAACTATATATGATAATTGCCTTTTAAGGCAGGATAAAACCTGTAGGCTACCATCTCCACTATGCAGACTTGTTAAAAGACATTGTTAAAACCTATGGGGTTTATTTTAAACGCTAAAAAATGCTTAGGGTAAGTAGCGCCTTATATAGTAACTATCCGCAAACAAAATACAGACTTGCTTGAAATTTTGATAATAATCTTTTGATTGGATGGGTGATACCTGCGGCTGAGCCTATTGATTATTATCTAGGGGAGGCGAGCCAGGCAGGGGAGTTTGGAATAACGGTTGACCATCACGGCTGGCAACAAGCTCCAGGGCCAGGGGGCCTGTGGTAAAAATTTGTCTTCCTGCAATGGCTTCAATGTCTAAGGGGGCACCGTAGTTTTGTACCTGGTTGAGAAACTCAATGACAGGCTCATTAAAACCACCGGCCACGCGGGGGTTATCCACAATGACAATGCCCTCCAAACTGGCCCTGATTTGGGCACTGGTGACTAACGTACGCAGGACTTCTACCAGTGCTGACGTACTGGGATAGGCCGTGTCGATGGGAACACGAGCCAGGGTTTCTCCCTGTTCAAAAACAACCCTATTAAGTTTTGCCTGTAGGGAGACCTCCACGCAGGGGGACTCTTCCTGCTGAACGACACAGGGTTCGCCAACGACGTAGTTGCCAGAGACGCCAACGTGGATCACATACTGTTGGCCATCGATAATATTTCTGGCGATATTTCTAACGATCTGAGGATCAACACGCAAAATTTGGATTGCTTGGCTAGGGGCATCGGGCCAAATTTCATTTAAGGCCAGCCGATTGGCTTCGGCCAGTAGCTGTTCGATTTCGGCCGTAGCCGCTGCGGTGGATCGGGGCTGGGTGATTAGCAAAGCCAGGGTTTGATTGCGACTGATGGCAACATTACCCGCTCGCAGTTTGATAAATTCAGATTCTAGACGTTGAACTTCATCTTCGAGAAATGCCTGTTCTGTTTTGAGTCTTTCAAGGGCGTCTTCGCGCTGGGCGATGGCTAGGTCGCGCTGCTGCAGGTCTTGGTCGCGCTGAGCCAAGGACCGGTCTCGCTGGGCGATTTGTCGCTTCACTTCAGTTTGCTGGCGCTGTAGGGTCTGACGATCTGCTTGCAGACGGCCGATTTCTCCTTGGAGCTGGTTGGCCTGTTGCGAAACCTGGCTAAGCTGAGCTTGGGTTTGGTCAAGGCGGTCTCTAATAACAGTTTCTCGCTCGGTGGCTTCGTTTAGAAACGTGATGACCTCGGTGAGTTCGCCTTCAGCGTCAATTTTCTGACGAGTCACCGTATCTAAGGCGCGTTCCACCTCAGCTTTTGCCGTCTGGGTATTTTCTAAAGCGGCTCGAGCCTCTGTTAAATTTGCTTGGGTTTCTTCAAACTCGAACAGTCCTTTGCGTAGCTGCTCACTGGCGACCAATAACAAACCCAGCGTAGAGGCAGAGATGACGCTGCCGGTTAAAATGCTGACTACCGTGGCCGTTTGGCGGGGGCGTAGATTAAATAGAGAGAGGCGAGCTTTACCTACTCGCATGCCAATGCGATCGCCTAGGGTGGCGATCAGACCACCGAGGACGAGCACGGTCGTAATCAGTACAAGACCAACGTCCATTTAACGTCCATCCAACGGAGCAGCAGCGCCTTTTATATAGCGTACTTGATTGTTTGCCACTGTGGTAGCTGCTGGGACGGCTGTGCTAGGCAAACTGCTGGCTAAGGGCGACGGGATCGTGAACGGTAATCTTTTTCTTGTGGATAGAAATCATGGCATCTTGACGCAGATCCCCCAGCAGTCGGGTGACCGTCACCCGAGTGGAACCAATGGCCTCAGCAATCGCCTGATGGGAGAGTTTGAGGTCGATGGTGATGCCGCTAGTACTGGGCACGCCAAAATCCCGACAGAGAATCAGCAAAAAGCTGACAAGTCGAGAACCCATATCCCGATGGGCCAGGGTTTCGATCATCATTTCCGTTTGCAAAATACGGGATGATAGCCCCTGCAATAGCATGATGGATAGCTCTGGATGCTCCTCTAATGCCTGTTTTACCTGCTCAATGGGCATGGACATGAGTTCGACCGGCGTAAAGGCAACAGCATGATAAAACCGGTCAGAGCGATTGCCTGTCAGCAGCGAAAGCACACCGAAAACGCTGTTCTCCCGCAGCAGGGCCACTGTAATTTCCTCACCTGCTTCATAGACCCTAGACAGCTTAACAGCCCCTTTGAGCAGGAAATAAACCCGCTCAGCCGGATCGCCTGGAAAGAAAATAGTTTTACCGCGCTCGTAGGTTTCGGCTACAGGCGGGAACGAACCTGTGGATAGCTGCCTCAGTAAATTGGCAAGAGGTTTCTCTGTAGTCACGGTAGTAGAAGTGTGCGATCGCAAAGCTATGGCAAAAGAAGGAGCAACTAGTGGGTAGCCGAAACGCCTAGGGTACAGACCAGACCATCAACCGACCGTGGGGGACAGCGTCAGTCTCAATGCCAAATACCGCCAGGGTTCTCTGGGTAAGCGATCAATACGTTACCCAACGCAGACGAACACTTTAAGCAAAGCACTCTCCGGTGACATTTGGTAAGATTTCCTGACTTTAGACCAATAAACCTGAAGTTCGCAGGATATTTTGTATAACGCTATACAAAATATCCCCTTTCCCGTAAGCTCAATAAACTATTAAGCCATCACCCAGGAAGTCAGCCATAAGGCTATTCATGGGAGCCATTTTTCAGTATGCTCCTATGGGCCATTCAGACGGTATGGCTTTCACTGCGTTAATTTTCAATACAGCCCCATCATGCTAGACCTGACTGGAAAAAATGCCCTGGTGACCGGTATTGCCAATAATCGTTCGATTGCCTGGGGGATCGCCCAGCAGTTGAGCCAGGCTGGGGCCAACCTTGGCGTCACCTATCTCCCGGATGAAAAAGGACGGATGGAGAAAAAGGTCCGGGATTTGACGGCCCCCCTGCATCCCAGTTTGTTTCTGCCCTGTAATGTACAGGATGATGACCAGGTAAACGCCACCTTTGATGCGGTCAAGTCCACCTGGGGGCGTTTAGATATTTTGGTTCACTGTCTGGCCTTTGCCAATCGTGATGACCTGACGGGGGATTTTAGCGACACATCCCGCCAGGGTTTTCAAACCGCCCTGGATATCAGCGCCTACTCCCTGGTAAAACTGGCTCAGCAGGCAAAAGCCTTGATGAATGAGGGTGGCAGCATTGTAACCTTGACCTATTTAGGCGGGGTGCGTGTGGTCCCCAACTACAATGTGATGGGCATTGCCAAGGCTGCCCTGGAAATGAATGTCCGGTATCTGGCGGCTGAACTGGGTCCGAGTAATATCCGAGTCAATGGGATCTCGGCTGGCCCCATCCGCACCCTGGCCTCATCGGCGGTGGGGGGAATTTTAGATATGATTCACCATGTGGAAGCGGTGGCTCCTTTACGGCGAACGGTTACCCAGGCCGAGGTGGGCAATGCAGCCACATTTTTGTGCAGTGATTTGGCCTCAGGGGTGACCGGGCAGATTCTGTATGTTGACTCTGGCTATGAGATCATGGGAATGTAGTTGATTCTTTAGTTGCCCATACCCCCCTATGGCAAATTGGCTTGAGCACAGCGTATATGTCGATGTTGAGGCTCCCATCGATCTGGTGTGGGCCCTGTGGTCAGATTTAGAACAGATGCCCCAGTGGATGAAATGGATTGACTCCGTAGAGCTGCTCGAAGATCGGCCCGGCCTGTCTCGCTGGAAGCTGGCGTCCGGTGTATGGGAGTTTAAGTGGCTATCGCGCACGGTCAAGGTGGTACCGCACCAGATTTTGCAGTGGGAATCGGTGGATGGATTGCCCAATCGAGGTGCCATTCGCTTTTATGGTCACCAGCAGGGGGGCAGCACAGTCAAAATGACCCTGGCCTATTCGGTTCCCAATGTGCTGGCCAGGTTTATGGAAAACGGTTGGCTGCGGCGGATTGTGGACTCCACACTGCAGGCTGATCTAGAGCGATTTCGACAAAAAGCTGAGCAGATGGCCCAGGTTGGCTGATGCCATAGCGTGTTCCTTTTGATGGGCGGTCATGGGCTTCGACATACAGCAGGCGGAGACATGCTTGCGGTCTCTGGACCTGGTTACATTGTTCAGGGATGTGTTGGGGTGGGTGGCCCCTGAAAAAGGACGTGCGATCGCAGCTAGGGCCTTTAACCATCCCTATCGGGCCCAGTGTATCGCCCGACGGGGCAACGCCAGAATCTGGGAAATTAAGCTTAGCCCCCCGGCAACCCTGACAGTCAGGCTAAAATCCAGACTGTACCAAGCCGTCCACAAAAAATACCCACAGCCCCTGATCATATTTATTGATCGCCAGCGGGAGCGCAGCCTTTGGCACTGGCAGTGTCAGCCCGATATGCCCCAGTCACTGGTTTTTACTCCCCGGCAGCCCCTGGGAACATGGCATACCCGATTAAACTATCTGGCCGATTATGACCCCAGCTTGGGGGCAATGGATTTGCAGCCACGCTCCACCGGCTTTGCAGAGCTTTCCAAACAGCTACAGCACCAGATAAACCAGCTGAGTAAACGTATCATCGGCATCAGCAACGGTGGCGATCGGCGGTGGTATGCAGCCGTGCTGCTACAGCGTTTAATTGTTGTCCAGCGGCTGCAGCAGCGCGGATTTTTAGACGGGGATATTTGGTATCTGCACAGTCAGCTGGGTCGCAGCCAGCAGCGGCAGCAAAACGTTTTTTTTCAACAGGTGCTTCAGCCCCTATTTTTGCAAGGATTCTCATTACCCATGGTGGAGCGTCCTCGAGCGCTCAGCTGGGCCGGCCATATCCCCTATCTAGGGGACATGTTTTACACCCATGGATTAGAACGGCAATATCCCGATATCGATATCGACGATGCCGCGTTTGAGGCGATTTTAGTCTGGTTTGAGTCGCCCCTATGGCAGCAGGTTAGCTGGCAGACTAGCCTGGCATTCGAACAGGTGCTGGCAGCACCAGGACACCGTGAGACTGCTACCAGTGAGATCGCCACGGTTGAAGTCCTCGGTATCTGCTGCGATCGCATCCTCAATCAGTTTATGCTGCGCCAGCTTGGTATTGAGCCCACACCATCTGCCCCCGACTTCTGGGATATTCTCTTTTGCGGACAGATTGAGCACCTCCGCCAGCTTGTCCAAACGATTCTGCCCCGGTTTTCGATCTTAGACCCAGCCTGTGGCACGGGTACGCTGCTAGCTGTGATGCAGCATCGGCTGGTGGATATCTACAGCGTACTGATAGGTCACCTGCACCACTGTCCAGATAGCCAGCTGAATATTTGGCTTAAGGGCTTACAGGCCGAGTCCCCTTCTCTATTGCAGACCATCTGCCGTCGGATTTTAACCAGCCTCTATGGGGTAGATATCAGCCCTGTTGCCGTCGATATTGCCCGTTTACAGCTATGTCTAGGGCTGGTAGACATTGCCCAGCAACCCCAGGACATTGAACCCCTACCCAGCCTGGACTTCAATATTGTCATGGGCAATAGCCTGGTGGGACTGATTCGAGTAGATGAGGCCGGGTTTGATCGGCTGCAAGCCCCAGAAACAATCCTCCAGGGCAATTTACTACAGCCCCTAGCCGCCGAAACCTATCGCACCATTCTTTCCGAAAAAAATATTGCCCTGGAGCACTATCGCTCCCAAGCCTACGTTTTAGAGGAGCTTCAGCAAGAAATTCCCCACTATGCCCAGCTAGAGTTTTTTCGAACCCACATTAATCGTCTCGACGCCAGGGCCCAGGCTAAGCTGAATGAACTCCTGCTGAGCGAATTTAGCCAAACCTTAGGTATTCAGTTTAAAGAATCCCAGCTGACCAACCCGCCCCGACGACGGCGGCTGCGGCTTGAGGACCTGGAAGTGCTACAGCCCTTTCACTGGGGCTACCACTTTAACCATATTTTGGCCCAGACCGGATTTGACATTATTCTCTCTAGACCGCCCCAGGGTCCATTTCGGCCGACTACCCAAGAATTCTTGCAACGCTTTCAGGACTTAGCCAGCCAAAAAAATATAACTATCCGCACATTTAAAACCGCCAAACGCTCCCTGCTCAATGCCGATCCTGAAACCGCTAATGCCTGGCTGTTTTACCATAGCCAGTATGCGTTTGTAACTGATTATTTTTATCGTTCCCCCGAGTACGATCACCAAAGCCCCTTGATTAAAGGAAAACGCCAGCGTACCCAGCTACGCCAGCACTGGCTCTTTATCGAGCGATGTTTTAACCTGCTGGCCCCCCAGGGGACTTGTGGCCTGATTGTCTCCGATGACATTAGAGACAGTCCTCGGGGGGTGGCCCTCCGCAGCCTGCTGGAAACCCAAACGGATAGTAGTCTGGTGAGTCTACCTAGCTACCAGGGAGCTGCCGACCAATGTTTTCTTTGGTTTTGTAAACGCTAACGCCGCATTAATTTGAAAACTCAGCGGCCAAACCCAAGTCTTTTTCCAAGGTGAGGCAGTTACGACCGTCGCCCACCCTCAGCTGATAATCGACCCGGTCCATGAGCTGGTGTAAAATCAACCAGCCATAGCCGCCCTCCTGGGGATTACTAGGGTTGGGTGCACGGTAGGTGCGAATATCAAAACCGCGCCCCTCATCCCAAACTTCTAACGATAGAAAACTGCCCTCTAGACCCAATCGTAAAACAACTGGGATTTCAGGGCGATCGTGATGGGCATGGCGCACAATGTTTGAGTAGACTTCCACAATCACCAGCCGCAGTCGGCCTTCTACTTTTTGCCAGTCTAAATCCACAGCCGTTCCCAGTTCCGCTTTGAGGGAACTGAGTAGCCAGTCCTCCACAACGGCTAAAAATTTCAAATCACTGGGGATAGCGAGTTCAGTTTTCATCACTTAAAACGCTACCTCCAAAGATAGGATCGTCTGGTCATCATGCTGCTCATCATCTTCAATATTGAGTTGGGCTAGCAGATTCTCAAGGACTAATCCAGTTGTTTGCTCCAACAGCAGCTGCCATAGACCGGTCTGGTTTAGCATGGTCTGCTGACCATCAATGGTGACCAATGCTTCAGTAATCCCATCGCTGGTGAGCAGCAGAGCGTCTCCTTCGGCCAGCGTGAGCTGACCAGCCTGGGTACTCCACTTAGGTAGGATTCCCAGGGGAACATTGTTTCCTCCCCGTAGGTATTTGGGCTGGGGCGGGCTGATGGTTCCCTGCACAATACTTTTTTGCGACCATACCACCGGATAAATATGGCCTGCGTTGGCGTATACCAGCTGCTTACTGGAGGGGGTGTAGCGGGCCAGTACCAGGGTGATCATATGCTCATTGTTGACGAGATCGGCGTTGAGGGCCTGGTTGAGATTGGCCATCACTATTTCCGGGCTGGGGGGGTGGCTTGCCGCTAATTCGCGGCGTAGGAGAGAAATAGCGCTGGCCATAAACAGAGCCGCGGGCACACCTTTGCCAGAGACATCCCCCACCGCTAGCCAAATATCCCCCTGGGGATGGATAAAAACCTCATAAAAGTCCCCCCCCACGGCTCGGGCTGCCTGACATTTTGCCTGGATCTTAATACCCGGAACATCCGGCCATACCTGGTGCAGCAGCTTGTGTTGAATCTGTCTGGCCACCTCCAGCTCGGTACGCATCTGTTCAGTTTGTCGCTGAATGTGGTGGTGTAGTTTGGCTTGGGAGATGGCCAGTACCACCTGTTCAGCAATGCTTTTGAAAAGGTTAATGGTGGTGTTGTCCCACTTGCCATCTTCCCGATAGAGGGCGATGGTGGCCAATAATGTGCCCCTGTAGGTAAACCCGGCAGCTAGGCGAGTGAGTGGGGTATCGCCATGGGGGAACCTGTCTAAAACCAGTTCCTGGGAGGGAACCCCCAGTTTTACCAGGTCAGAGACGGAGGCTCCTGTCTTGGAATAGGTGACGGGCTGGGGCGCCCCCCCTGGGGTCACGGAGTCGACCGGATACAGGATGGCGTAGTTGGCATCAAAGGCTTGCCCCAGGGCGTCTACAACTGTCTGTAACGTATTGGCATAGTCCAGTGAGCGGCGGATAGTTGTGGTAATCGAGTTGTAGAAGGATTCTTTTTTGAGGGATTGAGATAGGGCATGGGTACGCTGCTTGATAATACGGTAGGTATTAGCAGCCTGATCGATGATCTGGCGCAGTTCCTGGGGCTTCCAGGGTTTGGTGATATATCTAAACACCTGGCCTGAATTGATGGCATCGACTAGGTCCTCAACATCGGTATATCCTGTGAGGACAATCCGAATGGAGTCGGGATAGTCCTTAACCGTATGGCTCAAAAATTCTGTGCCGTTCATTTTGGGCATCCGCTGGTCGGAAATAATGATCGCCATTTCTCCGTGCTGTGCCAGACAGTCTAAAGCTTCTTGGCCACTGCTGGCTCGATAGACCCGATAGTTACGCCTAAATGTACGGTATAGCAGCTCCAAATTGTCGAGTTCATCGTCTACAACGAGAAGTTTAAGCTGTTCATGAATGTCGGAGCTCATACTAGCTTGTGGGGTATCCGATTGTTGGTGGATATTGAGGCCCAATCTTGAAGCGATAAGTGCCAAATTCAATACTCTTTACCCATCAATCTTAGTGTGCCCAGGTAAAAACCTTGGGACGACTAAAAATTCAATCAAATTTGATGGTCTTTAGCGATGGAGTCACAGCGGTGGGGGTAGTCTTGTATATATTTGTTATTTGCTTATGACCATACTACGCTCTGCATTGCTAGGTCCTTGTGTTGCCTTCTCCCTGTGGAATGGCTGGGGGCTGCAAAGTAAGAGTCAACCGCTGCTCGCCGATGTGGCTCCCACACTGGTCCAACTTGACCGGGCGATTTGTTTGCAGCAGTGGCAACAAGCAATTGATATTACCGGTGGACTGATTGCCTCACCGGCGATATCAACTGCCTACCGTCAGGAACTGCTGAACTTTAGACGA
>JBCDJC010000078.1:0-21106 GCA_038748225.1 Cyanobacteria bacterium P01_H01_bin.26
GATGCAACAAACAATCATCCGCCCCCAGCTGCATCGTTTGCCGCAGGTGTCTGTGGTCATACAGAGAACTCAGCAAAATAAAGGGCGTAATCACCAAATGGGCAGTGCTGCGCATCTGTTGTAGTACCTGGTGACCATCGCTGTCACTCAGCTCCCAGTCACAGATAACCAGGTTAGGATTGAGCGCCTGGGCTAGTTCCAACCCGGCGGCTCCCGTTTCCGCTTGCTCGATGGCATAGCCAGCGGTTTCGAGCATGGGTACGGTAGTGGCCGATCGTGACGCCGATGGGCCAATGAGTAAAATCTTTTGCATAGATGCTGCTTTGTGAACCTAGCCAAGCACGAGGCAACGGGCGACAGTTGGTCTAGAATTCCCGAGACAGCGGGGA
Organism: Cyanobacteria bacterium P01_H01_bin.26; assembly: GCA_038748225.1. Lineage (GTDB taxonomy): Bacteria > Cyanobacteriota > Cyanobacteriia > Phormidesmidales > Phormidesmidaceae > Leptothoe. The sequence continues at coordinate 390 of JBCDJC010000078.1, forward strand.
ATCAACCCAGATCCTGAGGGCGTAAGGTGCCAGTTGGCCCTGGGGCGTCAGGGGATCAAAGGGCCAGCTGCTCTAGGGTTTGGGCAAAGGGAGGATAGGAAACAGCCGCGGCCTCAGCCCGCTGAATCTGGGTGGAGCCGCTGGCCCGGAGGGCGGCCACGGCCAAACTCATGGCGATGCGATGGTCGGTAAAGCTGTCCACCTCGGTGCCGCTTAGGGTAGCCCCGCCCTGGATTTCTAAGCCATCGGGGAGTTCTGTTACCGACGCCCCGAGGCGACTGAGCTGGCTGGCCATCACCGCAATCCGATCGCTCTCTTTTACCCGCAGCTCCGCCGCATCTTGAATCCGGGTGGTGCCCCTGGCAAACAGGGCGGCCACGGCCAAAATTGGCACCTCGTCGATCAGCCGGGGAATCAGGCTACCACCCAGGGTACAGGCTTTGAGCTGGCTGGTGCGCACCCGAATGTCAGCCACGGGTTCACCGGTCACCTCCCGGGGGTTTTCCAAGGTAATATCAGCGTCCATCTGCTGCAGGGCAGTCAAAATACCGGTGCGGGTAGGGTTGACACCGACATTTTCAATCACCAAGTTTGACCCAGGCATGATGGCAGCAGCCACCATCCAATAGGCCGCAGAGCTGATATCGCCGGGTACGATCACCGTCTGTCCCTGGAGCTGGCTGGGGCCGTGCAGCGTGACACGGCAGGCCGCGCGATCGATGGTGAGACTGGCCCCAAAGGCGCTGAGCATGCGCTCGCTATGGTCCCGTGAAAGACTGGGCTCGGTGACGGTTGTCTCCCCATCGATCGACAGACCGGCGAGTAAAATACAGGACTTAACCTGGGCTGAGGCAATGGGCGACTGGTAGTGGGTGGGGGATAGAACCTGCCCTTGGACCGCCAGCGGCGCTAGCTGGTGGTGGTGGCGTCCCCAAATTTTGGCTCCCATGGCGCTCAGGGGGGTAATCACCCGCGCCATCGGTCGCGATCGCAGCGAATCATCACCGGTCACCGTAAAAAATCTGCCTGGCTGAGAGGCCAGCAGCCCCAGCATCAGCCGCAGGGTAGTGCCCGAATTACCCGCATCTAAAACCGTGGTGGGCTCCTGCAGCTGCCCCACCCCCATCCCCCTGACCGTGACCCATTCGGCCTCCAGGTCAGAGATTTCTGCCCCCATGGCCTGAAAGCAAGCCGCCGTACTGCGGGGGTCTTCTCCTAGCAGCAGCCCTTTGATGCGAGTCTCGCCGCTGGCCAGGGCCCCTAGCATCAGAGACCGATGGGAAATAGACTTATCGCCGGGCACAGACAGCCGCCCCTGCAGCCCATTACCACTGGCCGTGATGGTCCAGGTCTGGTGAGCTGAGGCATCAGTTTCGATTAGCAAAGCGGCAGAAGACGTGACCATGGAGCAAGATTCAACAAGCAGCGCCTCTGATTTTATCGTGCCCGTGGTCGTCGGACGCTATTCGGCGGGGGGAGCTGCAGGCGCTTCTGGGGAAGTCTCTGGGGATGCTTCTGGGGGGGCTGCTTCTGGGGAGGCTTCTGGGGCGGTTTCAGCGCCGCAGTAGGCATTGATGTCATTTACCAATGCTGACTCATCTTGAGACAGGGTTTGTAGATTGGTAAATGCATCGTTGGCTTTACCCTGAAACTCCGACAGCACATTGCTCAAATCAGTTTCCGATTCGGCATCGGCGACCAGCTGCATCGCCTCGCCAGCCACCGTTAGCTCCTGGGCCGATCCAGAAATAATCCCAGCGTAGCCGTCGCGATACTCGATTAGCTGTTCATCGGCTAGATCCAGCTCATTGAGGCTGGTGACCATACCGTCAATGCTGCCAACCACCTGATCGACAGCGCCAATGTACTGGGTTGCCGCCGTTTGAATATCTTCTAGGCTTTCAGCACCCTGGGCCTGTTGGGTAAAGCTATCAATTTCGGTTTCAAATTCATCCTTGAACACCTGGGCCTGATTGATCACATCGGCAAAGGCATTACACTGAGCCACCGTCGAAGGACCACAGCTGACTAGCGTTAGGGCAGCTAACCCCACCGGCAAAATTGAGCGTGAAAGGCGCATTAGATTTCTTTCCGTATTGATTGCTACAGCAGTGACTGCTAAATAGTGAATGGTAATATCGTTTACAAGTTACCCAGCCTGATAGTAAACACGTTCAGGATTAGGATTACCTGTCAGGAATTGGTCCAAACCTCCTGGATAGCCTGATTTTACGGACAATGTAACCCCTACAGAATAGATTAAACTTGATAAATCTTTAACTGGCTTGGTTGTGCCTCCATGAGTGTCAGCATTGCGCAATATCGTCAGACAATCTTAGCGTTACAGGATAAAGCCTACTTTAACTATGGAGGGCAAGGCCCCATGGGTCGTGATGCCCTAGACGCGATCCACACGGCCCACCGGACGATTCAAACCCAGGGTCCCTTTGGTAGCGCAGTCAACCGATGGATGCAGACGGAAGGGGAAAAAACGCGACGGGTTTTGGCGGCAGATTTGGGGGTTCTTCCCCAGACGATTGTGCTCACAGAGGATGTGACAGTTGGGTGCAATATTGCCCTGTGGGGAATATCGTGGCAGAGGGGCGATCATGTTCTCCTATCTGACTGTGAGCATCCAGGAATTATTGCGACGGTCAGGGAGCTGCAGCGGCGCTATGGCATTGAGGTTAGTTTTTTTCCGCATCTGGACCAGTTAAACAGCTGTAACCCCGTCGCGACGATTCAGTCCCATTTGCGGCCAACCACACGGCTGCTGGTGATCAGTCATATTCTCTGGAATACCGGGCAGGTCATGCCGTTGACTCAGATTTGTCAGCTCTGCCATGGGCGTCCTCAACCGGTACGGGTACTGGCGGATGCGGCGCAGTCGGTGGGGATGCTGCCGCTGGAGCTGGCGGAGACAGGGGTGGATTTCTATGCGTTTACGGGGCACAAGTGGTATTGCGGACCGGCGGGGCTAGGGGGTCTTTATGTGAGTCCTGGGGCAATGGCGGAGTTGGCCCCCACGTTTATTGGGTGGCGCGGTATCACCATGGACGAGCAAGGAGAGCCAACGGGCTGGCAGCCGGATGCGCGCCGGTATGAGGTAGCGACATCCAACGTGGCCCTGTGTAGCGGGTTGCGGACGGCGATCGCAGGCCACAACGACTGGGGAACCACTGAGGAGAGATACTTTCGCATCTGTCAGCTGAGCAGCTCCCTGTGGGGTAAGCTCAACAGTCTGCGGCCTGTGCAGTGTCTTTTAAAGTCTCCCCCGGAGTCGGGGCTGGTTTCGTTTCAGATTTTTCAGGAGGGCGATAGCTCCCCTGAATTGCATCAGGAGCTGGTGGTTTATTTGGAGTCACAACAGTTTTTTTTGCGGACGCTATTGTCACCTAGCTGTGTGAGGGCTTGCACGCATTATTTCACCACGGAGTTGGAGATTGATCGGCTGATCAATCAGATAGAGGTTTTTTTGAGGAATCATGGCCTTTAGGGGTTGTGGTCCATTGACCCACTCAAGGTCAAAAAATGTTCGTTTTAACGAACATCATCGTCTATCTTATGGTCGCCATAACAGACTCAACGTGCCTATTAATATCCTTGCACAGTCGACTGCCTTAACTTATGTGGGCTGGGCTATGACAGTAACGAGCCGTTAGAGTTCTAAAAGTCATGGGAAGCCCCGCCGCTATTAACCGTCCACCTGTTTCCACCCTGGGAAACTATCTGCAAAAAGTGGGGCTGCCCTCCCTGTTTGCCCCAGTTGATATCGCTACGCTGGTCTACTTTCGCATCGCCTTTGGCGGCATCATGTTATGGGAAGTATGGCGTTATTTTGATAAGGGTTGGATCAGTCGCTACTGGATTGAGCCCATTCTCAACTTCCCTTTTTTTGGGTTTGAGTGGTTACACCCCTGGCCAGGCCAGGGAATGTACATTCACTTTATCGGTTTAGGCATCCTGGCTATTTTTATTGCGTTGGGGTTGTGGTATCGCGTCAGTGCAATTCTGTTTTTTATCGGGTTTAGCTATATCTTTTTATTAGAGAAAGCGCGATATCTCAATCACTTTTATCTAATCTGTTTAATTAGCTTTTTACTTATTTTTCTGCCTGCTAATCGTGCCTTTGCCCTTGATGCCTGGCGTCGCCCTGGCATGCGATCGCAAACAGTACCGGCCTGGACTCTCTGGTTATTGCGCATACAAATTGGTATTCCTTATTTCTATGGCGGTCTGGCCAAAATCAATGGCGATTGGCTACAGGGAGAGCCCATGCGGATGTGGATGGCTGCTCGCACTGACTTTCCACTAATTGGTGCGTTTTTTACCCAGGAATGGATGGTGTATTTTCTGAGCTATGGTGGACTGTTGCTGGATATTTTAGTGGTTCCCTTTTTAATCTGGCGACGGAGCCGACCCTATGCATTTGCAGCGGCTCTTCTGTTTCACATAATGAATGTCGGGTTGTTTAATATTGGCATTTTCCCGTGGTTTATGATTGCGGCAACGGCAATCTTTTTTGACCCTAGCTGGCCACGTTGGGTTATGGGTAAACGGCTTCGCGACCAGCCCGCACCGATTCGTCTCACCCCCAGACATACGCTGATCTTGACATTGCTGGGCATTTATCTCTTCCTACAGCTGGTGCTGCCGTTCCGTCACTATCTCTATGCAGGCGATCCCAACTGGACTGAAGAAGGCCACCGATTTGCCTGGCACATGAAACTACGGTCTAAAGATGCCGATGTAAATTTTGTAATTACTAACACATTAGACAATACTGTCAGCTATCTGGACCCAAATGACATTATGCCGCGCTGGCAGGTTCGCAAAATGGCCGCCCGCCCGGATATGATTTTGCAGTTAAGCCACATAATTGCTGAGGACATCGGTGGCGCGGATAAAGACTCTATTGAAGTCAGAGCCGAGGCGTTTGCCTCACTTAATGGACGAGAGAAACAACAGCTAATTGATCCCACCGTTGACCTGTCAAAAGTTCGACAGTCACTGCTGCTAGCTGATTGGATCGTGCCCCTAGAGACACCTTTATCAAAAAAACGATGAAGTAAATATACTACACTTTAGTTTTTGCTTTGAGTGGCTAATGCCGTTGACTAAGCCGCTGTCGTCCACTTTTCAACAACCGAAGCAGGTTGTCGCTCATGGCAATGATTCAGGTGTGGTGGGAGTTACGGAAAGGTCAGGGAAAACATTGCTGCACCTAAGCATAAACTACTGTTTGGCAGCTTCTTAGGAGCGCTGGGAGACTGGGCCAAAGATGTTGTTGTTGTCGGTGGGGAGTTCAGCGGCGTCGGTGGCTGTGTTGTTGAGAAATGTGGGTGGTTCGCCGAGAAGCCTTACTTTGGGCGGTTTCTGTGGGGATGGTTGTTGTGTTTCTGAACCCAAGGGCGTTTCTGGGCCTGGGGAGATAAAGATAGCGCCGCCTTTACCCTGGCCTGGTGCTGGACCTGGTCCTGAGATCGCAGCGTTGTGCTCAAAGCTGACCTGATTGAGTAGCAGACTCCCGGAACGGATAAAAATCGCGCCGCCAAGGCCGCCGCCGCTGCCGCCGTAGCCAACGCCCCCGGTACCGCCGCCAAAGCCCCCCTGGCCGGGACGACCCACGGTCCCACCCGCACCGCCAAAGCCGCCTGCGCCGCCGCCGCCGCCAAAGCCACCGTTGCCGCCGTCACCGCCGTTACCACCGTTGGCAATGGCCACAGTGGCATTGCCGCCGTTGCCGCCGTTGCCCGCATTGCCAAACCCGCCAAAACCACCGCCACCGCCAAAGGCGATGGTGCCAATGCTGCCCTGGTCTTCCCAACGGGCAAAGCTACCAAAGATACCGACGCCGCCGTTGCCACCGTTACCGCCGTTGCCGCCGTTACCGCTATCGGTACCGCCGTTGCCGCCGTTACCGCCGTTGCCCGCATTGCCAAACCCGCCAAAGCCACCGCCGCCGCCAAAGGCGATGGTGCCGATGCCATTGACTCCGATGCCGCTCACCCCTGCGATCGCACCCCGGTTGGCCCGAATGGTGGCTTGGGTACGGCTAATATCCGCTTCTGCCATGGACGCCGCGGCGGACGAGAGACCAATTCCCTCGATGCCAACAATGGCTCCTCGGTTGACCTGGAGCTGGTTATCTTGGGTTTGAATGTGTAGCGGCGGCAGCGAGCTACCGCTGCCGCCTACGGCTTGGTTGTTGATAAACCGGGTTTGGCTAATGCGTACGGTGCCTTGCCGGATCAACAGACCGCCCCCCATGCCAGCACCGCCGCCGCCACCGTGGAGACCATCGTCGCCCTGGGCCAAACCGTCCGCCAGGGTCAGACCGCGAATGACAACATTGCCACCGTCCACCTGAAGTACGCGGTGGCGATCGCCGCCGCTAATGACGTCGTCACCGTTACCCATCAGCGTCAGATTGGTGGTAATCGCAGGCAGCGGGCTGTGGAGTAAAACCTTTCCTTGAATCTCGTCAAATGCGATTAGATCATCGTCTGGAGAGGCATTGGCCTGGGTAATGGCCCACCGCAGAGAGCCCACACCGGTATCGTCGGTGGTGGTCAGCTGCAGCGGTTTGGCCGAGGGATGGGACGGCCCAGGCAAGGCCGTGGCTGCCAGTTCGCCAAAGCCAAACCAGCCCACCATGAGCCCAAGTATCATTGCCCACAGGCGAACCATTAAAACAGCGAGCCAGCTTGGGAAAACGCGCCTGCCCATGACCTAGAACCCATTAAAAAGTATGACCATCACCCCCAGGGCCGCAACAATAATGCCAGCCCCCAAGGCGTCGGTTTTCCAGTCGGTGGGCTGCTGCACCGGCTGGAGCCAAAACCCTAGCAGCCGGGTGATAAAGGGCATGATCACCCAGGTCAAAAGAGAGGAGGTAATTATGTTGTTGACCACCATGGAGCTGGGTAGGGACCAAGACTGCATTACCCCCAGGCCCATAAATAGCGCTGACTGCAGCATTACCGTTGGGTATAGACCCAGCACAACCGCTGCATTTTGCTTCCAGGCGGGGGGGCCAAACCCTAGCTGCTCTGTCCCCGTTCGGCGAGAGAACCAGCCCTCTAACCCGGTGGCAAAGGACATAAACTGATAGGAGGCAAAGATTTTACGCCCAGCTTCAATCAGCGATTCCCGCTCCCGCGACCTGAGCCATTTTTTTAACAGGTCAGGGGATTCAAAGTGAATAATGGAATACCACTTGAGCGGCTGATCGGCCTGGGTTCCCTTCACCGGTGAGTACAGGTCAGTGCGAATATATCCCTTAAACTGTCTGGCCCGACGTGTGACTTTTGAATGCCACCAGCGAAAGGCTAAACCCTTGCCGCTGGGGACGGTATGTTCTACGACCAGGCTGGCACCAGCCAGGGTGTTTAGGTCAGTTTCCGCCATGGGTACTGGGGCTGCGACATATAGGACTGGGGTTTGGTAGCGGGCTTGGGGTCACCTGGGAGTGTATACGGGGTCAGCCAGCTCCGACCGTTACTGCGGCTACAGTCAGAATTTTAATGCATTCGGTATACAAAGATCATCTACTAGCCCGTGTGGCCAAGTCCATTGATTTTCAGACCCTTTTAGCCAGGGGGGCTGGGGAATAACCGCCGCGATCGCACCGCCCCCACGAAGACTGTAGCGTTTGGCACAGCTCCTCCCATCTTGCTTGTATACAGTATGCATGAGCTGACACGCTCGGTGCTGTTCTTTGGAGAATCCCTTATGAGTCAAGGTGACATCGGTCTAGGACAAAAGCCGCCTGGAGCATCCCCACCGCCCTATTCTGGATGGCAGGCTGCGATCGCACAGTATTTTGATTTTGAGCAATACCAGACCAGCTTCCGCACCGAGATTTTGGCCGGACTGACCACCTTTATGACCATGGCCTACATCCTGGTCGTACATCCGATTATCATGTCGGATGCGGTATTTTTGACCGAGTCGGGCGACCTATTTCGAGAGCTGATCGTCGTGACCGGGCTGACCGCCGTCATCGGCACCCTGGTGATGGGTCTGTATGCCAAATATCCCTTTGTGCTCGCCCCCGGTATGGGGACCAATGCCTTTTTTGCCTATTCTGTTGTGCTGGGGCTAGGGATTGACTGGCGGGTCGCCATGGCCTGCGTGCTGATTGAGGGGCTGATCTTTATTGCCCTGACCATCACCGATATTCGCCGCCATTTGATTGCGGCGGTGCCTGCCTGTATCAAGGCATCCACCACCGTCGGCATTGGTATGTTTTTGGCCTACATTGGCCTGAGTAGTGCGACAGCAGTGGGCGGTGCCGGACTGATTGTTGCCAATGATGTGACTAAAACAGCCTTTGGCACCTTTCGGGAGCCCGCTACCCTGCTGGCCACCTTTGGTATTTTTATCTCTGCTATGTTTTTGATCCGTCGGATCAAAGGGGCCTTGCTGTGGGGAATTGCAGGTACCGCAATCCTGGGTTGGGTGCTTGGGGTGGCTACTCCCCCCAGCGGGATTGTGGCGATGCCGGTATTTCCGTCCCATTTGTTTGGTCAGGCGTTTGTGGGTCTTAGCGGCATCAATGGCAATAACATTATTGATTTTGTGGCTGTCCTGCTAGTCTTTTTGTTTGTGGACATGTTTGACACCATCGGCACCCTGATGGGTGTGGGTACCCAAGCTGGCTACATTGACAACAAGGGAGAACTGCCTCGGGCCAACCAGGCGCTCTCGGCGGATGCGATCGCAACCACCGCCGGAGCCCTAATGGGAACATCGACGGTGACCACCTTTGCCGAATCCGCCTCAGGGGTAGCAGAAGGCGGTCGTAGTGGTTTCACCGCCGTGATCGCCGCTGGCATGTTTGGCATAGCACTGCTATTTGTGCCCATCTTTGAAGCCATTCCCGCCTTTGCCACCGCCCCGGCGCTGCTCATTGTCGGCGTCCTAATGATGTCCAGCGTCTCCAGCATTCGCTGGAACGACCTAACCGAGGCGATTCCGGCATTTGTGACCATATTCTTTATTCCATTGGGCTTTTCCATTGCCGCTGGACTCTCGGCGGGGCTGATTTTGTATCCCTTTACCAAAGCCGTAAGCGGCCGCGCCCGTGAGGTCTCGGTTATCACCTGGGCCCTTGCCATTGTGTTTGTTATCCGATTTGTGTTTACAACGCTGCGCTTTGGTTAGCCGGTCACGCGATCGGACAGAGTAGGCTGACGCTGAGCGTCAACCTACTGAATCATATAGATAAAAAACGGCCCGCCCTGGACTATCCGGGGCGGCTCAGCCAGTTAATCCACCCGCACCCGCCGGGTTAAAATCGCCATGACCTCGTTGGAAAGATTGGAAAGAAACGATACGGGTAGCACCGCATCAGTAAAGCCGTCAGCCCCGTTTTTTAGGAGGTAATCTAGAACTGCTTGGGAAGCTGAACATCACCGCCTAAAAACTGGAGAGGATGAAATACATCACTCGACCGCTCGTACCAGCAGACGAACCGTTTCTCTGGGAGATGTTGTACCAGGCCCTCCACGTACCAGACGGACAGCCTGCCCTGCCGCGGGAGATAGTCCAGATGCCAGAGCTTGCCTGCTATGTTCAATGCTGGGGGCGGGAGGGCGACTGTGGCTTTCTTAGTAGTCGTGTCACCGGTCAGCCTGTGGGGGCGGTATGGCTACGCTTACCCACGGGAGCGTACAAGGGCTACGGTTATATAGATGACCATACGCCTGAACTCAGTATGGCAGTTTCCTATGCCCATCGCGGTCAGGGCATAGGGACCCAGCTGCTTACTCAGCTAATGACATCAGCCTGTGGCCGGTCGCCCATTTCCCTGAGCGTCTCGGCCGATAATCCAGCGGTACGGCTGTACAAGCGTTTCGGATTTGAGACTTTTAGCAGCACCGATGGGTCATTGACCATGAGGCGTAACCCCAAGCCTGGGGGACAGGCAAACAGCTGAAGCGCAACGGATTGACCAAAGCCGTTTAGATTAAATGCAGATAGCTGCAGACACAGTTGGCTAAACTGTTGTAGATACAACTTAATTCAAGGAATATGGATACAGATTTTTGGCTGCAACGATGGCAGGACAATAATATTGCTTTCCACAGAAGTGAGGCCAACCCTTTACTGGTCAGCCACTTTAAAGCGCTTGGTCTGGTAGAGGGCAGCCGTGTGTTTGTACCCCTGTGCGGTAAAACCAAGGATATTGCCTGGCTACTTGCCAACGGCTACCGCGTCGCCGGGGCTGAACTGAGCGAAATGGCCATTGAGCAGCTGTTTATGGAACTTGGGGTAGAGCCAAAAATTTTAGAGGTCGATGCAGTCAAGCACTACAGCGCAACAGATATTGACATATTTGTGGGCAACATCTTTGAGCTATCTGGCCGTACACTGGGCCCGGTGGATGCCGTTTATGACCGAGCCGCCCTGGTGGCCCTACCCGCAGAAATGCGCGATCGCTACACGGCGCACCTGAGCGAGATCACCCATGGGGCACCGCAACTGCTAATTTGCTACGAGTACGACCAAACCTTGATGGCAGGCCCTCCTTTTTCCATTAGCCGTGACGAAGTCAGCCGCCACTACAGCGACAGCTACGCCTTGACTCTCCTCATCAGCCAAGACGTACCCGGTGGACTCAAGGGAAAATGTGCCGCAACAGAGTATGTCTGGCTCCTAAAGAAATGATTAACACATGCCGCCTTTCCTAGCACCAAGGACCTCACAACGAAGTATCCCCCTTTTCCCCCTTCCCCTTTCCCCCTTCCCCCCTTCTCCCACAACCATGTATCGCCCTAACGACAGCTCTACAAAAACAGCTCGGATGGGATCCCCGCAAACTTTTTGCCGACAGGACACGTGTCCTCTTTTTAGAAAGTTGTTAGCCTGTAGAGGTAGCCTTTTAACCTGCCATCATGTTTTTCCCATTCTGCGCCCCCCATGGGTCTAGTCACTGCACTAGCCGTGATTACGCCAGTTTCTATGCCAACTATCAAAAGATGAAGCTCCAGTGGCTGAAGACAAGTCGCGATCGCTTGCAGGTACACCTGGCCGCCGTCAATGCTGCAATTGGTGAAATGGAAAGTCAGATGCCAGCTGATGCTGAGCCCGGACAGGCCGCATAGCCGATGCCGGGTGTCTGCAGCGGCTGAGGACACCCGGTTCCTATTCTAAACAGCCAAAGCCGCCGCCACCGGGGGTTTCGATGATAAAAGTATCGTCGACGGCCATGGCCACCTCGGCGCTGCTATCGATGGTTTCGACCTGTCCGTTGGCCCGCTGGATCTGATTTTGGCCGGGGGATCCTGGCTGACCCTGGTGTAACCCAAAGGGGGCCACCCGACGATGGCCAGAAAGGATCGCAGCTGTCATGGCCTCACGAAATCGAATCCGGCGGATGACGCCGTTACCACCGGGGTATTTTCCCTGGCCGCCGCTGCCAGAGCGGATACAAAAGGCATCCACCAGGACGGGAAAGCGCCACTCTAATACTTCGGGATCCGTGAGGCGGGAGTTGGTCATGTGGGTCTGGACCGCATCGGTCCCAGCAAAGGTTGGCCCCGCCCCGGACCCGCCGCAGATAGTCTCATAGTACTGGTAGCGGTCGTTGCCAAAGGTGAAGTTGTTCATAGTGCCCTGGCTGGCGGCCATCACACCCAGGGCACCATAGAGGGCATTGGCGACAGCTTGGGAGGTTTCCACATTGCCTGCGACAACGGCGGCCGGGTAGCGCGGGTTGAGCAAACAGCCTTCTGGAACAACTATATCGATGGGATTTAGACAGCCCGCATTGAGGGGGATATCATCCTCCACCAGGGTGCGAAATCCATAGAGAACAACGGCCTTGCAAACGGCCAGGGGGGCGTTGACGTTGTTGGTCTGCTGGGGGGAAGTGCCCGTAAAATCGATGCGGGCGGAGCGCTCTGCCCGGTTGATGGTAATGGTCAGATGAATCTGGACGCCATCGTCGGTGGTGTAGGTAAACTCTCCGTCGGACAGACCAGCAATGACGCGACGAACGGCCTCTTCGGCGTTGTCCTGGACGTGCTGCATATAGGCTTGGACCTGGGTGAGGCCATAGTGGGTAACCAGCCGCTGGAGTGCCTGGACACCGCACTCATTGGCGGCTACTTGAGCTCGCAGATCCGCCAGGTTTTGCGCTGGGTTGCGCACCGGGTAGGGGCCAGCCTGTAGTCGCTTGGTAATATCGGCCGTGCGGAATTTTCCCTGGTCGATCAGTCTGACATTATCCAGGAGGATACCCTCCTGCTCAATGGTGCGGCTGTTGGGGGGCATGGAGCCAGGGGAGATGCCGCCAACGTCAGCATGGTGCCCCCGAGAGGCGACGTAAAAGATTGGCTGGCGCTGGTCTTTTGAAAAGACGGGGGTAATGACGGTAATGTCGGGCAGGTGGGTGCCGCCATTGTAGGGATTGTTGGAGAGATAAACATCGCCGGGGGCAATGGTATCTCCCCGGGCTTGGATCAGACTGAGGACGCTTGCACCCATGGAGCCCAGGTGAACCGGAATATGGGGCGCGTTGGCCACCAGCTGCCCCCGTTGGTCAAAGATGGCACAGGAAAAATCCAGGCGCTCTTTGATATTGACGGAGTAGCTGGTGTTTTGAAGGGTGATACCCATTTCCTCGGCGACGGAGCGAAAGAGATTATTAAAGATTTCTAGCTTTACCGGGTCGGGCTGGGCAAAGGAAAGAATCTGTTTGGGCTGGCGCTGAGCTTGGGTTTGGTGGCTAAGCAACAGATGGTTTTGCGAGGTGAGTCGGGCCGACCAGCCAGGTTCAATCACATTGGTGCCCGTGGGTTCAATAATCAGAGCCGGACCCAAAATCACGTCATCGGGGAGAAGATCGGCTCGCTGGTAGACGGCGCTGCGGTGCCATTGCCCCTTGGTGTAGATCGATACGGTGGTAATAGGGGTGAGGGGAGTCGTTCTGGTTTGGTGAATGGAGGGTTCCGGGATTGGGGTGGTTTGGCCAATGGTCTCCGTGGCCACCGCCTCGACCACCAGGGCCTGGTCGGGCATGGTAAAACCGTAGCGTTGTTTATAGAGTTGTTCAAACTGATCTTTGATCTCGGGAAAAGAGCCAAAGGGAACAACCAGGGCCGAGTCGGTACCGCTGTAGCGCAGATGCACCCGACGCCTTGTGGAGACTTGTTCAGGGGCGATACCCTGGTCGCACATTTCCTGATATCCAGCGGTGGCTAATGCACCCAGGGCATCGGTGAGCAAGGGTAGGGCGGCTGGGGTCAGGGGTGTTTCAACGGCACGCTCTTTGAGGATGCGCAGGTCGGCAAGGCCAATACCATAGGCGGAGAGAACCCCCGCCAACGGATGGAGAAAGATCTCGGACATGCCCAGCGCTTCGGCAATTAGACAGGCATGTTGGCCGCCAGCACCGCCAAAGCTGCAGAGGGTATAGTCGCTGACATCGTACCCCCGCTGGATGGAAATCTTTTTGATGGCGCTGGCCATTTTTTCGATGGCGATGGCCAGAAAGCCAGCGGCAACCTCCTCTGGCGGCTGGGGGGTACCGGTCTGTTGGGCAACCTGCTGGGCCAGGGTTTCAAACCCCTGACCCACGGTCGCTTTATCCAGGGGAAGATTTCCCTCTGGGCCAAATACGGTGGGAAAGAACTGGGGTTGCAGCTTACCCACCATAACATTACAGTCGGTGACGGTGAGGGGACCGCCCCGGCGGTAGCAGGCGGGACCGGGGTAAGCACCAGCGGACCCTGGACCAACGCGGTAGCGAGCCCCGTCGAACTGCAGCACGGAGCCACCGCCAGCGGCAACGGTGTGGATGGCCATCATCGGTGCCCGCAGCCGCACCCCGGCCACCTCGGTTTCAAAGACGCGTTCGTAGTCGCCGCTGTCGCCGCCGTAGTGGGAGACATCGGTGGAGGTACCCCCCATGTCGAAGCCGATAATTTTGTGGATCCCGGCACCGGTGCAGGTTTTGACTGCGCCGACAATACCGCCTGCGGGACCGGAGAGAATGCTGTCCTTGCCTTGAAACCGGTGGGCATCGGTCAGACCACCGTTGGATTGCATAAACATTAGCCGCAGGTTGTCTGGCTGACCCGCCGCAGATAAAGAGGGGGACAGGGTACGCTCAATCTGGTCGACGTAGCGACGCAAAATCGGTGACAGGTAGGCATCGACAACAGTGGTGTCCCCCCGGCTGACCAGCTTCATCAGGGGGCTGACCCGGTGGGAGACGGAGATTTGGGTAAAGCCGATACCCTGGGCAATGGCGGCCACCTGGCGCTCGTGGTCGGGGTAGCGGTAGGCGTGGAGGAATGCGATCGCAGCTCCCCGCACCCCCCGATCAAACACCTGTTGCAGCGCCTCCACCCATGGCCCCCCAGGGTCTGGGGCCAGCAGCTCTTCACCCTGGGCACTGTAGCGTTCCGGCACCTCAATCACCTGGTCATACAGCATCTCCGGCAGCTGGATGTGCCGGGCAAAAATATCCGGTCGGTTTTGGTAGCCGATGCGAAGGGCATCGCCAAACCCTTGGGTAATCAGCAGTACCGTCGGGTCGCCCCGCCGTTCCAGCAGCGCATTGGTGGCCACCGTGGTCCCCATTTTCACCACCTCAATCTGCTCGGTGGGAAAAGGCTCATCGGGAGCAAGTCCGAGCACCTCACGCATGCCCTGGATCGGCGCATCGGCATAGCGTCCCGGATTCTCAGACAGGAGCTTGTGCACCTGCAGCTGACCGTCGGGGCGGCGGGCCACAATGTCAGTAAAGGTACCGCCGCGATCGATCCAAAACTGCCAGCGAGGGTGGGCGGGGGTAGGCGTGCTATCGGTCATGGTTTGAGGCTGCTAAACGCTAAAAACGAGCTGTTGGCAAAATCGGCATGCGATGGCAAAAAACGACCATCCAGCGCGCAGAATATCTGAAAAAAGGCGGCGCGTTTAGCGGGTCAGGGCCACCATCGCCCCAGTGATCCGGCTCAGCTGGGCCGGTTCAATAATGTAGGGCGGCATGGTGTACAGCAGTCTGCCAAAGGGCCGCAGCCAAACGCCCATGTCCACCAGGGCAGGCTGGATTGTGGCCATATCCACCGGGTCATGAAGTTCGACCACACCGATCGCCCCCAGCACCCGCACGTCCTTTACCTGGGGTGACTGACGGCAGGGGGCCAGCTCGGTCTTTAGCTGGGTTTCAATGGCCTGGATCTTGGCTGGCCAGTCGTAGCTTTCTAGTAGGGCGATGCTCTCTAGGGCAACGGCGCAGGCCAGCGGGTTGGCCATAAAGGTGGGACCGTGCATAAACACACCCGCCTCGCCCTGGGAAAAGACCTGGCTGATGTGGGGGGTGGTCAGGGTAGCGGCCAGGGACATAAACCCGCCGGACAGGGCCTTGCCCACACATAAAATATCGGGTGAAATAGCCGCATGTTCGCAAGCAAACAACCGCCCGGTGCGACCAAACCCCGTGGCGATTTCATCCAAAATAAGCAGCACATTGTACTGGTCGCATAGTTCCCTAGCGCGGCGTACATAGTCCGGGCTGTAAAACCGCATACCCCCGGCTCCCTGGACCACCGGTTCAAAAATTGCCGCCGCGATCTGTCCGTGGTTTTCAACAAGCAACTGTTCAAAACTGGCAATATCTGTATCGTCCCACACACCTGAAAAGGGAATCTGGGGAACCTCTGCAAAATACTGCTGCCGCAGCACCTGGTTAAACAGATGGTGCATCCCGGTCACCGGGTCGCACACGGACATAGCATCAAAGGTATCGCCATGGTAGCCGCCACGCACCGTGAGAAAACGATGCTTTTGGGGCTGACCCAGGTTGTACCAGTATTGAATCGCCATTTTCATGGCCACCTCCACCGATACCGAACCAGAATCGCAAAAAAACACCTGCTGCAGCGGTGCGGGGGTCAGGTCCACCAGACGCTGGGCCAGCTGTACCGCTGGTTGATGGGTCAGACCACCAAACATGACGTGGGACATGCAATCGATCTGTTCGCGGGCCGCCTGGTTGAGGCGGGGGTGACCATAGCCGTGGATACAGGTCCACCAGGAGGACATGCCATCAACCAGGGTACGCCCGTCCTCTAGCTCAAGGTGGACCCCCGCCGCTGATCTAACGGGAAAAATCGGCAGCGGGTTGGGCATGGCCGCGTAGGGGTGCCACACGTGGTGCCGGTCAGTGGCAAGCAGCTGGGGCGTGGGTAAAGGGTGCAAACCTATTCAACCGTGACAACAATTTTTTCGGAGATCACCGGTTTGTTGTGGGGAACATGGCTGTAGTTACCCAGCACCAGCTGTAGGGTATGTTCTCCCGGCTCCAGATCGAGCTGGGTTTCGGTTTGGCCTGCGCCGTAGTGGCGCACCTGCTCAGAGCCCTGGAGCGGTTCGCTGAGGGGGGGAAGCTCATCGACATCGATAAGTAAATGGTGGTGACCGGTGTTGGGGCGGTCTACACCAGCGGGGGCAATGCCCATACCAGAAAGGCCAAACTGTACGGTGAAGGGGGCTTTGACGCTCTCTCCATTGCTGGGGGAAATAATGTAGGCACTGGCCGAATCAGGGGCCGGGGAGAGGTCTGCAGCGGCAGCTGGGGCAGCGGGTAAAAGCATCGCCAGGCACAGAGCGACAGCTGCAAGACAGTGTTGAATACGGATCACCATGGGTCACACACTTCGAAACGGATATTAACTGATAGATACTATGGTAAACCTTTGCTGATATCCCGTTTGCATAATTCTCATTGGGGCCATAGGACAGGTGCCCTGGCAATATGGAGACTGCACGGCGGCTTCTCAACTGGCACAGTTAAATCAAACGATTTTTCAAGGGTTTTACCCCCCATATAGTGGACCACCCACAGAAAGTGTCCTGCATTTTTTCGCATCTTCAGACCCCGCGGGCTACAACAAGACCATGGAAGCAAGGTTCAGTTGCCCCAAACGTCAACAACTTGTTCTTCCGCCTGTTAAAAACGTTTCGAGAAATTTAACCATGCTATTCAACCGTATTCTTTGCACCCTTGGGCTCGCCACTGTTGCGATCGCAGCCGCTCCCATGACAGCCTCCGCCCAAACCGCCCCTGACTACAACTATGTGGGTATCGGTGGCAGCGATGAAGGGTTTGTTGTCAACGGCAAAATCTCCCTGTCTGAAAATCTGTCCGTTCGTCCTGCCGTTGCCACCGACTTTGACTTCAATGACGGTGAGGATGTTGTCTATGTGCTGCCCATCACCTATGACTTTGATGCCATTGGCCCCGAGGGTCGTCTCAATCCTTTCATCGGTGCTGGCATCAACGGTGAGCTAGGCGACGACAGCTCGATCGAAATGGCCGTCACCGGCGGTACTGACTATCGCTTTAATGACCAGTGGCTGGTGAATGGATCTGTTGTTTGGTCTCCATTTGCCGACGGCAACGACGATGTTGACTTTGTCGCGGGTGTTGGCTACAGCTTCTAAGCAGTGACCTGAGTAGAGCCCTGTGTTTTCTGACGTCCATAAGCCCCGCCACCAGCGGGGCTTTTTTATATCATCACCGTAGGTTGGGTTGACACCCCACCAGACTCCTTGCTATTTCTCCAATCCCCAATCAACCCAACAAATCCGTATCCCATAGATTTTGTTGGATTAATCAAAGGGTTGGAAAAATGCAGCACCGTAGGTTGGGTTACCCCCAACCAAAATCTTTGCCATTTCTCCAATCCCCAATCAACCCAACAAATCCGTATCCCATAGATTTTGTTGGGTTAATCAAAGGGTTGGAAAAATGCAAAAAATGCAGGTTGGGAAATTAACCCAACCTACAGACGTTTCATGAGGATGCTAATGACGTCGCCCTGATCGGGGGTGAGAATGAGCCGATTGTCAGGGATTTCGATCAGGGGGCTCCACTGGCTGGGTTCAACGTAGCTAAGGTTATTGAGCAAATGGATGGTCTGGCGAATGCCGCCGGGACTGCCCAGCAGTATGTGGCGAATGACCTCGCCAGCAGGTAAGGCAAAAGAAAGATCGGCGGGCAGATTCGCTGCCGCCTGGGGAGTAATATTCATGGGGCGTTTTCCTGTGATGCTTGCATTACTAAGGGTCAGGAAATGCCCCCAAAAAGTTAGCCACCCTGCAACGTCGTCAGGGTGGCTGTAAAATGCTCACAGCTCACCAACTGGCTACAACAGTTGGAAGGGTTAGCGGGGTGGTCGTGTTGGTAGCACTACCATCTCGCGCGGCTAAATTTTTGGGTGCGAAAATAGCTAAAGGTTGGGACCCCGTCGCTATTAAGTTTTTAGGCTACCAGGCCCTTGCCGGTAACGTCAAGAGTTGCCGGATTGGCATCAAACCACGGTGTTTCATATAGTGAGTTAGAGTCCTGAACGTGTATTACCTATGCCGACGGCAGTAGCGATCGTAGTGACGGCCCTGGTGACGGCGGTCGGTGGTTATTTGATGAATCAGCTGCCGGAGGTGCGCCAGTTTAAGGGACGCAACTGGCTGATAATTCGGTTATTTGTGTGGATTACGCTGGTGCCAGTGGCCTATGAGCTACTGACTAACGAGGGGGTGTCGGCGCTATTCAAAACCATTGCCCAGTATGGCCTGGCACCATTAGCGCTGCTGCTGGTGCTTGATGGCTGGAAGCTCATTAGTGTAGTACGGGGCACGGCGGGTAAAGACGCTGCCCCCCAGGATCTTCGAACCCGGTTACTAAAGGCCGTGCAAACTGAGGTGGCCGAGCGGTTAGAAGACTCGCTCAATCAGCAGGTGGTGCTCAACTTGCTAATGCAGCAGCAGCTGAGCCAGGTGAATCGGGCTGATAAGCAAAAACGGATATCCCTAGAAGACATTGAGAAAAAACAGGCGGAATCAAGCTTGATTTTGCTGCCTGAAAAATCTTTGAGGCGTAATGGTACGTCAACCCAACTAGACCCTCAGGAATCAATTTTTGACACGTTTAATCGCAGGGATGTGGGGCAGAAGCTATTAATTCTCGGTGCGCCGGGGGCGGGGAAAACAACTACGTTGCTAAAGCTGGCTGAGGCACTGGTAGAAGAGGCACTGCGGCCAGAACAGACGCTGATACCGATCATTTTTGAACTGTCTACCTGGAAGGATGACAAGCAGTCGATCCATGACTGGCTGATGGAACAGCTAAAGCTGAATTACAACATTGACCCTAAAACTGGGGCAAATTGGCTAAAAAGTGGGCATCTGCTGCCGCTGCTGGATGGTTTGGATGAGCTGGGGCTAAAACGACAGGCTACCTGTGTTGAGAAGATCAATGAGTTTATTAGGGGATTGGCCTACCCCCACGTGGTGGTGTGCTGTCGTCGTGAAGAATACGCTGAGGGACAGGTGCGGCTGGGAGCCTTGAAAGGGGCTGTCTGTTTGGAGTCGTTGAGTGACGATCAAATTTGTCGATATTTTTGTGAGCAGCTGGAGCAGCCGGAGATCTGGCAGGCGATGCAGCAGCAGCCAGGACTGCAGAGATTGCTAGAGCCTTCAAAAAATCGGCAGGTGGGTATTTTACGGATTCCATTATTTTTGACAATTTTGTCGGTGGCCTATGGACCAGAGACACCTATTGAAACCGATACTCAGTTGTTTGATGCTTACATTCACAAAAGACTGGCCTTAGATACTCGTAGCGCGGAGCGAGAACAGTTTAAACGCCTATGGGCTTACAAGAGCGCTACTAAAGAGCCTGATGAAGCGCAAACACGACAGTATCTCAGCTGGCTAGCGAAAACGCTCACCAGTGAAAATTTGGTGGAGTTATTAATTGAGAGACTGCAGCCCCGCTGGTTAGAGAACAAACGACAGAAATGGGCCTATCGTCGATATTTGGTCTGATATTTGGTCTGATATTTGGTCTGATAGGTGGTCTGATAGGTGGTCTGATAGGTGGTCTGATAGGTGGTCTGATAGGTGGTCTGATAGCAATATTTCTCCAGTAGAGAGTTTTAAGTTTTCAATGTCGCGCGAAGCGCGACGAGAACTCAAAAACGATCTGATAGGTGGTCTGATAGGTGGTCTGATAGGTGGTCTGATAGGTGGTCTGATAGGTGGTCTAAAGACTGATTTCCAAATTCGAGAAAAACCTAATCAGGGAATGAGGGCGGCGGCTATTAATGTGCCTCTCATCACTTTTTTGAGCTATCCAGGGGCCGTTGCAATGTTCTATTTACCTGATCTGATTCTAAATCGCTCTACATCACTGGCTAGCAGCGCATTTTTAGCTATTGCGCCGGCTTCTTGGTTAGGTATTTTTCTAGGTGGTGGCTTCGCTCTCGTACAACACCTGACTCTCCGCGCTATTCTCACCCATACGAGTAAAACCCCCTGGAACTATGCGCGCTTTCTCAACTACTGCACCGAGCGGCGTCTGCTACAGCGCATCGGCGGTCGCTACCGTTTTATTCACCGCAAGCTGCTGGATCACTTTGCTGAGCTGTAGGCGAGGACGGTTGGAGTTGTTGGGTTGCGGTGAGGTTGGTGGGTGGCAAAGGGTCTTGTGGAGGGGAACCCAACCTTGTATCGTTCACATATCCCGAAAACCCTCATTAACCCAACATTACCAATCACCATCGATTGACATTGAGATGTGGCCAATGGACATCGGAGTGGCGGTCGTAGGTTGGGTTACACCCCCACCCATATCGTTCGCATATCTCGAAAACCCTCATTAACCCAACATTACCAATCGCCATCGATTGACATTGAGA
>JBCDJC010000079.1:0-20770 GCA_038748225.1 Cyanobacteria bacterium P01_H01_bin.26
GCGACACTGCCAATCATCAGTAAGCTCAGCAGAAGTCTTTGAAAACTAGCAAACTCCATAGATAACGCTTGTAAATAGATACTGTTTGCCCAAGCAACTGTTAATAAGTGATAACTCACTTATTAATAACCAAGAAAAACTGTGATGTCAACCCTAGGGTTTAGGTCCAGATTCTGGGAGTTTTCCTCTCCCGCAGTTTGGGAGGGCAGGCAAGTAACCCTTGGGGGCAGCTCGTTCTAGACAACGGCGTTGCAGAGAGTAAAGCCGACGAGAAGGCTATTGATAAAAATCTATTGATAGTATCACTATTGTTCAATTGAGGGCGCTCTCCCATTCTCTGGTTCTTCTGGTAAAAATAGTAAGTAACTACTTACTTATCTTTATGGGCAGCCGTTTTATCCTTTTTGGGCAACAGCTGTCGCTAGTTTACGGCGCCAATTTTTGAAAGCGCTCTAGGAGTCCTCATGCTGTCAATGTATCGATTACTGGCTCGGGCATCTGTTGTTGGTTTGGCCTATTTGATGTTGGGGTTTGCGCCTGTTCCCTATGGTGTTTTAGCAGCGGTAGAGCGCAATCCGGTGCCTGCAACAACGGTTCCGCAGTGGCTACGGGAGCTTGATTTGACCTCGGACCAGACTCAGCAGGTGATTGCCATTGATGCGCTGCTGCACCAGCAGATGATTGCGATTCTAACGGTGGATCAGTATGTAAAACTGCAAACATATTTAGATGCTGAGGATGCCGATCGGGCCCGGATTCAGGACGCTGATTTAGAGCTATCTCTCTATCAGCGGGCGGCATTGGATGTTGCTTTTCAAGATGCGATGACTAATTTGCTCAACATTCTCTCACGGGAACAACAGCAGCTGTTTTTCTATAATTTGGAAAATCCGACACCGGTTGAACCGACGTTGGGGATCTGATTTCTCTGCACCTGGCTGAAGGTGCCCTGTGGCCCAGCTTTTTTATGCCAGTTGCATGCTGCCCTAGGCCGTGGCGGCTAAAAAATGTCGCAGTGGGCGCTCAAAAAATCAAGAAAAACCTGCACCCGAGGGGACAGGTTACGACGATGGGTAAAAACTGCCTGGGTCATTAATCCTGGTGGTAACTGTTTAGGAAATAGGGAGACTAGCTGGCCAGTTTCCAGCTCATCTTTTATCTGGCAGCTTAGCAGACGAGTTATTCCTAGACCTACTAAAGCCGCATCCTTTAGGGCCTCACCGCTGTCTGAATTAAACGAACCTCTGACGGGGATAGTGTGCCAGCGGTCACCAATCAGAAATTCCCAGGGCAGCGGCTGGCCATCATACGCACGCAGTTATGTTCCACCAGGTCCGCTGGTGTAGCCGGTGTACCCTGTCTCTGCAGATAGTCGGGTGTGCCAATTTATCACCGGTACCACGCTCAAGGTTGATGAGGCCCGCTCCATGGCGATTTAAAGGGGCGACTTAAAGGATTGATTGCAATCCTTTGATAATCCTATGGCAAGCCATAGATAGATGCCACGGTTTTAATTCTCTACAGTGGTCTTGTTAGAACAAATTTGTATCAAAACCCATCCCATGTTCGTTCGCGATCGCAAACATCCTTTGCACCTTGAAGTCCGTGAGTTTCTTAAATTAGCGATTCCCTTAATCAGTGCCCAGGTGGCTCAGTCAGCTACGGGATTTGCCGACACCATTATGATGGGCCGCATGGGTGCTGAAACTCTAGCTGCTGGGGGGTTGGCCGCCATTATCTACATTTCGATTATGACCGCCACCAGCGGCATGGTCATGGGGGTGAGTCCGCTGGTGGCCGAAGCATTTGGGGCCGGGCAAAAAAGCCGGATCCAACAGATTGCCCGCCAGGGTCTTTGGCTGGCACTGTTGGTGTCTATCCCAGCTATGGTGATTACCGAGCAGGTAGATATTTGGATGCTCCGTATCGGTCAAGCCCCGGCCATTGTGGCGTTGGCCGATACCTATCTCAATATTATTCTCTGGAGCCTGCTGCCGATGGCCGGGTTTACGGCCCTGCGATCCACCGTGTCGGCGCTCTCCCAGGCGCAGCCCATCATGATCACCATGGTGGTGGGTACGGCTTTTAACATTGTTGCCAACTATGTTTTGGGGTTTGGTAAATTGGGGCTGCCTGCTATGGGGTTGGCGGGTCTGGCCCTGGCGACCACGCTCACCTGGTGGGGGATGTTTATGGCCCTAGCCCTGTATGTGCTCTTACATCCCACCATGCGGGCCTATCGTTTTTTCCAGGCGCTGCATCATCCTCGGCCCCGAATCCTGCGTCAGCTGGCCTGGGTTGGCCTGCCGATTGGTATTTTCTCAGGGTTAGAGGCAGGTTTCTTTTTGGCAATTATGTTGTTGATGGGGCGATTGGGCACTGAGGCACTGGCGGCCCACCAGGTGGTTTTGCAAACGATTGCTGTGGTATTTATGATTCCCTTGGGGATTTCCTTTGCGACGACAGTGCGTGTGGGCCAGTGGTTGGGACAGCGTGATTGGGCGGGTATGCAACAGGCGACCTGGGTCAGCATGGTGGTGACTACCCTATTGATGGTGATCGGGTCGATGGCGTTTTTGATGTTTCCTAAACAGATTATTGGTATCTATTTGGATGTCAACAATCCTGAGAATGCGGCCATTGTGGCCCTGGCGATACCGCTGTTGACCATTGCGGCGATCACCATGGTGTTAGATGGTTTGCAAAAAGCGGTATACGGCGCTCTCCAGGGTCTGCAGGATACTCGGGTGCCCATGGTGCTAAACGTGGTGGGCTTTTGGGGGGTGGGCCTATTGGTCGGGTACGGTCTGGGTTTTCAGCTGGGCATGGGTAGCCGAGGGTTGTGGATTGGCCAGTCGGTTGCGATCGCAGCCGTGGCCGTTCTGTTTAGCTGGCGGCTCTACCTGCTGATGGGTTGTCGTAACCAGCGTGTATTTTCTTAAATGCAATACCATAAGTGTTACAAGACACTATTTGTTTGTCTGTTTACCCATTGAAGGAGATCTATGAAAACTAAAAGATGGACGCTACTTGCCGTGTTCTTGTTGGCAACAACCCTCGGAGCGGTGCAGCTGCCCCTGGCGGCGCAGGTGCCGTCGGGTATTACAGTGCCTGTGGCCCCAGAGGGTGTGACAGTACGCCTGGTCAACCAAACAAACGAGCCGGTGACCTACGAGGCGCTTGGGGATACCCAATCGCGTCTGCTCAGTTCAGGGGACGATGTGACCCTGCGGGCTCTTAGTACCCCGGCTACGCTAACCTTCTTTTATCAAGATATTCAAAAGGATCCTCAAACCGGTACGGGTTTATTGCAAACTGAATTGAGCCTCAATGAGGCCACGGGCGTTCTAGATGTGACGATCAGACCCACCAACAGTCTGGACGCAGATGTTAGCAACATCACCGTTGAGCCTAACGGCGATATTTTTACGTTCTAAAAGATCGGGTAGAGGGGGGATGCGATCGCATCCCCCCTCTACCTAGAAAATAAAATTACCAGGCTTCACCGTTTACAGACGCTGCATTTAATGGAGAGACGTTCCATGGAACGTCTCTCCATTATCCATTAGCCCCATACCCTAGTTAGCGTTGGGCTGGGCCGGGCGAAAGGGCAGGCCCTGGGTCTCTGTGCTCGACACTTCCAGTACAGGGTTGCGAGCCATGGCCCCCAGCGGATTGCCCAAGACCTGTACCAGGGTTCCCAAGGTCTGTTTGAGCACAGAGTCTGGGTTGACCATGGCCCAACCGTTGGCCGTTAGGCGACGCAGCTCAAAGTGAAGGTGCGGTCCCGTCGAGTTACCCGTACTGCCCACTAAGCCAATCACCTCCCCCTGATCGACCCATTCACCAGGCTGCACCAACAGTCGTGACAGGTGAGCGTAGCGGCTCTCAAGGGTGTTGTCATTGTGGCGCAGCATGACCGTCAGTCCGTAGCCACCCAAATAATCAGACAGAGTCACCCGACCGGCCTGGGTTGCAACCACAGGTGTCCCCAGCGGTGCCGCTAAATCGGTGCCCGTATGAAACCGGCGATCAGCAAAAATTGGATGTATGCGCCAGCCAAACAGCGATGTAATTGAAGCTGGCACCGTTAAAGGAAAAACAAACGTCTCACCTAGCTGCAGCTCTACCACGGAACGAACAGCATCGTTGTAATAGTTCCGACCGGCTGTCGTTGTCCCCCCGGGGAGCTGGAGTCCTGATATGCCCGCAATCGCCATGGAGCCAAACGTGCCCCCCGCCGACTGCCCCGGGGTAATGCCGCTGGCAATGGATGCGGCCAAACGCGCCCCACCGCAGGCCGCATTGGCCACCTGCGCTCCAGCCTTTAGCGAAAACTCACAGCCGCTAGAACGCTCTGACAAAACGACGCTGGGCATGGTAGCCCCGACGCTGTAGTCCGTCGTGTCGATCAAGGCATTGCTATAGTCCGTCGGCGAAATCACATCGACTGCGGGAGCCTCAGCTGCAGGTGCGGTGGGCTCGACCTCGGTAAAAACAGTACCGTAGCTAGCCGCCCCAGGCGTTGCTGCTGGAGTATCGATAGCGTCTGGCACAACGCTGGTGGGTCTGACCGGCTCTATCACCTCGGGGGCAACGGTGGGGGCGGTGGGTATCTCGATGGTGGACTGGGGTGTGGGTTGGGCGGCGGGTTGGGGAATGGCCAATGCGTCAGCCTGGGCCATGACAGGCTGGCCGCCGAGCACACCAGCTGCGGCGAAAATGCCCATTAGCTGCGCTCCCTGGAACAATGATTTCTGAATCATCCAAGTGAACTCGTTATCAGAATCGGTCATGACAAAATCAGTGTTTGAGCAGAATTCATTGCTAAATTTCAATGGGTAACCCACATACCCGCTGGGTTTGAGAGTTTAAGCGTTCAACCTTGGCCACAGTACCCATAACAGGGTAGCAATAAACTAAGGAAATCATCATTTTTCAGCTACTCGATCCCAGTCGCCGGGGCCAATGCCAACCGCAGCCCAAAGGAAACTAACACACCACCCATCACCCGCTCAACCCAGTTCAATGCCTGGGCAACCATCTAATTATTTATTATGGGTTAATCTGGATTCTAAGCAGATGCGCTCCAGGATGACCCCAGGAGATAGTATCTGAAAGTTTTTCAAAGTCTTGGGAGCATTATCTTTAAAAACCATGTCCCTTTATAGGCCATCTCTATCTGAGGACAGCCAAATGACGATGAATTTAGTCCATTTATCTCACCCCCAAGCCGTCGCCACTCGGGTATTGGCAACCATGCTGATGCTAACTGTCCCGATTGCTGAGGCAACGGCATCAGCCGCCCAAACGCAGCACACCTTTAGCCTGACCAATGATACGTCCGTGGACATGCTGGAATTTTATGCGTCTCCCCAGGCGGCTACCGATTGGGAAGGAAATATTTTAGGCGACAACACAATTCAAGCAAATGGCGATCGGACTGTTATTACGCTGCCTGGCAACAGAGGCTGTCTCTATGATTTTCTGGCTGTTTTTGCCGATGGTGATAAATTGGAAAAGTTCGGCATTAATGTGTGTGAGCTAGAAACCCACACCTATTATGAGAATTAGTACTTAGGGATCTGCAAAAAAAATCCCTGGAGTAGAGTGGGGAAGGGTTGAAGGGGAAGGGGAAAGGAGCTATTGGCGGGTACCTTGTTTACCAGCAAGTCCTTTATAAGGATAAGGACCGCCATCTAGAGAAATACCGTTGGCGGTCCTTATTTTGAGATAAACTCCAAAGCCCTCAAAAAACTTGAGGGCTTTGAGACTGGATAGCTTTTGTCTAGAAATGCCCTTAGTCAGGCGAATCTTCTGCTGAAGATGGCGCTTCTGAGCTACTGAGGGGACGAATATTGACGATTTTGCCCCCCAGCATGGTGATTCGCTGCATTTCTTCATTCATCCGATGGAAAGGAACCTGGATAAATTGATTGTGGCTTTTACGAATGGGAGCCTGATGACCAAAGGTCACTTCATTTTTAGATAATCCGGCCAGCTCATATACAAATATGCGGTTATCTAAGCTAGACGACAGGCTGGTTGCATATTGTCCTAACATCACATTTTTTCGATAGACAACAAAAAATCCCTTTGCTCTAAGCTTTGCTCAGGCACGGCTGATGCTGGCGACCCGACCGCCGGTTTTGTTGATTTTCTGTAGGGTTTTGGATAGGTCTTCGTAGGGCACCACATAGGTGCGATTGCTACGGCGAACCCTGGGGTATCCCGGCTGGCTGATGCCAGCAATTTCAATGCGGTATAGGCTGCCCCGTGCCTGGGTGGGCTGAGGTCTGCCAAAGACGCGAGTTGGGGTGTTGGCTTTTTCGGATTTGAGATAGGTGCCACCGCTTCCATCTGCTCCTGAGGGTAGGGCAACGGGGGATGTGCTGCCCATGGCCAGTTCCGCAGCTAAGCGAGACTTTTTGCCAGCAATCTGGGACCGATCGCTGTTGGCATAGCCCCGATACAGGTTAAAAATGCGTGTAAAGCCCGCTGTGGTTTGACCGGTGCGGGTATTTAAGCTGCGATAGTAGGGGACAATGTTGTCGCCAAAGGCTGCTTCGTATTCTGCCGTGTCGATGTAGGAATCTATATCAGCATCAAACCCTTGATTTTCATAGCGATCCAGGTGTTCAATAACCTCCGCTTCGCTGTAGGGAGCCCGACCCAACAGATGCTTAAAATTTAGCTCAATGACGCGGGTTTGAAAGTGCGGGTATAAAAACTTGGTTTTGTACAACGATGATTTGGCCACAGCCCGAACAAAGTCTCGGACGGTTAGCGCACCGCTTGTCAGCAAAGACTCCAGCTCGATCAGGCGCTCCGATTGCATGAGGTAGTCATTGCCTAGGACATGTCGATAGACGGCATAAATCACCGCTTGGGCATCGTCAAAAGAGCTATTGGGACGCAGCTCCACAGGACTTTGTTCGGCAAATGGGGCTGCGCCTAAACGAGCCGCTGCTACGGTAATAGCCACAGATTAATCTCCTTAAAGGGTTTATAGGGTAACTTTGAGTCTTAGGGTAGATTCCCTAAGACTATATCGGGGTGGGTTAGGCGATTATGCCGACGTGATGTTGACGATGCGACTTCCCCGTTGATTGAGTCGCTGCAGTGTGGATGACAGCTGCTCATAGGTCACGACATATTCCTGGGTACTCCGACGGATTTGGGGTGTCCGTCCGCTGGCAGATTGGGATACTCGAATCCGGTACACCTGCTCGCGTGTGCCGCCGTTGGTGCCCTGCAGCTCTTTGCCAAAGCTAGGTGTCCGAATCGGGCTAGCTGAGTTACCGGCGAGTTCTGCTGTGAGACATCCCTTTTTGGCTGGCGCGCGATCGCTGCTGGCGTAGCCCCGGTACAGCTGAAACATTCTGGCAAAACCAACGGTTTTCTGGTTTTTCTGGGTGTTAAACCCGCGATAGTAGGGCACCACCTGATCGCCAAAATTCTCTTGGTACTCAAGCGAGTCTAGATAGCTGTTAATCTCAGCTTCGTAGCCTTGTTGGGTGTAGAGATTAACATGGTGAGAAATTTCTGTTTGGTCGTAGGGGGCACGTCCAAGCAGGTGCTTAAAGTTAAGTTCAATAAACCGAACTTGGGGATTGCCGTAGAAAAACTTTTGCTTGTACAGCCCTGAAAGGGCCAACGCCCGGACAAAATCACGCGTGGTGAGGTGTCCTTGTCTGAGCAGGGATTCGGTACTAGTCAGCCGTTCCGATTGCATTAAATGGTCGTTGCCAAACAGCTGACGGTAGGCAGTCCAGATTATTGTTTCTAGGTCTGTTGTACTCGAGTTGGGCCGCAACTCGGTGGGGACTACCTGGGCAAAAGGTTCAAATCCTAACGGTCTTGCGGATGATTCACTTGTCATAATGGAAGCCTCAGAACGCGCATCAATGGCTGTTAGAAGGTTCCGATGCGCTCCTAACAACCAGGCGCTAGGGCAGGCGCTAGGAGGGCATCAGAGATCTCCCGATGCTTTCCCAACAGCCAGGAGCTAGAAAGGCATCGGATAGCTGACCGTTAGCTTAGGGAATTGATGGCATAGTCAAGGTATGAATTGGCTTCAACGGCGGCATCTCCGCTCAAACCATGGTTTGCCTTGATGTAGCTGAGGGCCTCAACATACCAGCTGGGGGATAGCTCAAATGCCCGGTTGATTTCTGCAACTCCGGCGATTAGATAGTCGTCCATGGGACCGGTGCCGCCTGCAATCAGGCAGTAGGTGACCATCCGCAGGTAATAGCCAATATCGCGGGAGCACTTGGCCTTGCCTTCTGCTGTAGAGGCATAGTTATTCCCCTGCATTTGGGTTGTGTAGGGGAACTTTTGGTAAACAGCCTGGGCTGCTCCGTTTACTAGGCCCTCTGCATTTTTAGTCAGGCTCTGGGCAGCGGCCAACCCGGCTTGGGCCTGGCGAAAGCGACCAAACGCAACCTGCAGCTCAACACTGCTGAGGAAACGGCCTTGGGAATCAGCTGTTGCCACAGCTTCTGTCATGGGGGTCTTCATAATGTCAAATCTCTCTACAAAAGTCTACAAAGTTGTTAAAGGAAATAGCAGGAATGGCCAGCCGCTAGCTAACAGCAGCAGCAGCTCGGTCAAAGTAGCTGCTAACTTCAGCCATCAGGGAGCTGCAGTCGCCTGGGGTAATGCCGGTACGATCGTTTGCGATCGCAAGCGCTGCCGCTTTCATCTTGTTGATCGCTTCTGACATGGAGGCACCGGGTACGCCCAGGGCTAGGTAAGTCTCACGAAGGCCATTTAAGCAGCGATCGTCTAGTACGCTGACATCACCGGTAAAGATGGCATAGGTAACGTAGCGTAGGATAATGTCCATATCTCGTAGACAAGCCGCCATGCGACGGTGGGTATAAGCATTGCCACCCGGCGCGATCAGCTGAGGTTGTTCTTTAAACAGGGTGCGTGCTGCATTGGTAACAATGGCATTGGCATTACCGGTTAAGCGGTTAACCACATCCATCCGCTTACTTCCCTCTGCAACGAGCTGATTGAGTGCATCAATTTGGCTATCCCCAACATACTCTCCCCGTGCATCGGCTTGGGAAATTACCTTTGCAAAAACGTCGAACATGGAAAATTCTCCTACTCTAAATAAGCATATACAAGACCCTAAAACTGCTAGCATCAGCTTTTAGAGCCTGTCGATAAAACGCTCTACCCACAAATGCTCTAACCGTTACTGGGACAAGGCTTCCTGTCTATTCGAAAGAGGAGAGCAGCGCCCTAAACAGTAAGAAATCGGCTATAGAACACATTATCGACAACAGCACGAAAACAAAGCTCCCCAAGGCAAACTGACGTATGACCATCAAAGATGAATCAAAACGTCTTGGGGAAAACAGAGTCTTAAAATCAGTCGTCAAGACCCCGGTTTTGAACTATTTTGATTTAATCAATTTGACCGTGCAGATACTGTGCACATCTTTGTATCCGAATGGTTACAAACGCTAAAACCTTTTGAGGATAAATACTTCAGACCCTGACCACCCCATTGCTAAAGCTTAGATTTGTTTGCATTCCGTTACATTCTTCTCAGTCACGGGGATTTCGGCATAGTCAAACAGCATGGTCTGCAGGTATCGCTGTGCCCATTCAGCTCCAAAGGCACGCTCTAAAATCCGTCTGGTCTTATCGTTCTTCTGCTGTTGTAAACAGTATTGGCGTTGACCTGCAACAATCAGCGCTTCCTGTTCTATCGAGGTGGTCGGAGCTGTCTGACTGCCCAGCTGACAGTGAATAGACAGAAATTGAGTGGCTCGAGTCAGAAAAGCAGTTTCTTCCTGTCCGGTGGTAGGACGCACAAACAAACAAAAATCGGAAAAAATATCACCCCAGGCCGGCAGTGCCCTCGGTTGAACAAACTGTAGGTCTGGCAGCTGTTCTAACGCGCTGCGGTATCTAGCAGGCAGGGCTTTGTCGGGTAAAACGGGGGACAGATCGACAATCGCCGCACTGACCTGTCCTCGGCTGGCTACAATATCAACCCCAAAGATCGGCAAACAAAAGTCGGTGCGTGGAAACATCACACAGTGGAGAATATCTAAATGGTTACCCACTTTGGCCAGTTCCAAATGGATTTTACGAAACTGCACCGTTTGATAGCAGCGATTTTCGATGATGAGTCGATCACCCTCCAGCGTCCCTTCCACATAGCCCAAATCCGCCGGTGTTTTGTAAGGATAGGTCACCAGCTGGCTTTGCCAGATAGATTCAATGGTTGTGGCCAATTGGGAAATCAGGGGGTGCTGACACAGAGAGTTGTCACGAACTTGATTCATGATTGATTTAGGTCATTAACAAATGGGGACGGCAGCGTCACATCCCTACCATGCCGTACCCGCTGTGCAAACCCTGTGCACCGAGCCTACCAATACCTTGCTCCCATGGGCAGCAGCCGGTCTCAGGCCGATGCAATACTCTCTTGAGTCCGCCAGGCGTGGTAGCGTTTTAACCGATTGAGTATGCGAAATACCAAATTTTGTCCCTGAATTGGTTTGGTGATGTAGTCATCGGCCCCCACTGCAAATGCCTGGGACTGGCTGTCTGGATCCCCATGGACGCTTAAGAAAATGATCGGTACATGCTGCCATTGGGGGTGACTGCGGAGCACCTTGCAGAGTTCAAAGCCGTTAACACCCGGCATTTCAATGTCTAAGACGATCACATCGGGCATCGTTTGGGTGAACAATGTCCAAAAGCGTTTTGAATTTGCTAGGGGCGTAATCTGAAAATGCCAGGGCTGCAACAGCTGTACCAGCTGTTGTAGATAGAGACTATCGTCATCTACGAGCATGATTTTACTGTGGCGGTAGCTCAGGTACGTGGTTTGAACAATCGCTTCTAACACCTCCTTGGGGCTGACGGGATACTCAAGTACCATGGCGCTACCCCGACGCACCAGGTCTAAGCGATTGCCAAAGTCTGCCTGCGGCGTAATCAGCACGGTGGGTAGCTGGGGCCATCGCTGATTGAGGGTGGTGATAAATTTCAACAAAATCTGTGAACTGGTCTCGTCCAATATGGGATCGGCTTCGCCACCCACAAGATTGACCAGGACCAGATCCGGTAGGGGAGATGTCGGTTCGCCGGATGTTGGTGCGGGTGCGGATAGTATCTGGAGCGCGCTGTCGGTGGAGGCCGCCACCTCAGGGGTAAACCCTTGGGCCACGGCTAACGCCATCAGCTGCTGAATATAGGGGGCCTGATTAATATCGACAATGAGAAGTTTGGCACCATGGGGAGTCTCTTCTGCTCCATTGACTAGCTGTGGAGGGTGATCCAGTGCATGGCCCAGGGTGGTGACCAGGGCTCGAAACTGGGCTATTTGTTTTGGCAAGATAGCGGACGCTGGCTGCAGCAACTGCTGTATTTGGAGGGCCAGGCGATACCCCTCCATCAGGCCAAATGTGCCCAAGGTACCAGCCAGGCTATGGGCCATCTGTTTTGCCTGCATCCGTTGCTGTTCGCTCATGCCACGTTCTGGGAGCGTTTGGGATAGATGCAGCAGATAGTTCCAGCGTTCTACGCTTTCGTTTTTATGGGCCTGCCAGGCCTGAATTAGCCCTGCCAAATACTGGGCCTGATGGTCCCTTGGCAGGGTTTGGGACCGGGTTGGGGGGGCGGCCGTTAAATTGGGTGTGTTGAGGCGATATCCCAGACCGCGTACGGTTTCGATAACGTTGCTTGAAATACCCGCCGTCTTGAGCTTTTGGCGCAGACCGCGAATGTGCGATCGCACCGTTGCCTCGCTGGGAAATTCATCCGATGACCAAATCTGATCCAGCAGTGTGGTGGCGCTAAAGACCTGGTGGCCGTGGCGCAGAAATAGCTCCAGTAGCGAATATTCCTTGGCGGTCAGGGTGACCGGTCGTCCCTGGTAGGTCACACTACAGCTGGCCGGATCCAGACGTAGATCTCCCCAGGCCAAGTTCGACTGCGCCTCGTTGGACGTACGGCGCATCAGTACCCGGATCCGCACCAGCAGCTCTGTAATATCAAAGGGTTTAACCAGGTAGTCATCCGCCCCCGCTTCTAGACCGCGAATTTTGTCTGTCTGTTGTTCTTTAGCCGTCAGCAACAGGATCGGCACTCCATACCCCGCTTCCCGCAGTCGCTCGCACAGCTGTAACCCATCTAACTGCGGCAGCATCCAATCCAACACAATCAGGTCATAGTCAAAGGTAGACGCGTAGGACCACCCCATTTCCCCATCGGCCACCCGGTCAACGATATAATTTTGCATCGCCAGCTGCTGCTGCAGGACCTCAGCCAGGGCGTCATCATCGTCAATCAATAAAACTTTCATCGGGTCATCCTAAAGTTGCCATCCCAGCAGCCTGGCCATTTGACTGGCCAAGGTCAACGGGTTAAAAGGTTTGGTAATCACTCCGGTGGCCCCAATTTTTTGAAACAGCCGCTTTTCTGCGGTGCCCGTTTTGGCCGTCAACAAAATCACTGGAATTGCCTGGGTCTGGAGATTGTTATTTAACATTTCAAATGTTTTGATACCGTCTATCTCAGGCATCATCACATCCAGTAAAATAGCATCCGGCTGCTGGGTTTGAGCCTGACTAAACCCCTCTCGACCCGAGGATGCACAGATACTCTCCCAGTTGGCTTCCAGCTTTAAACTAAGGCTAACCACCTTTTGAATAGACTCTTCATCATCAATCACCAGAATAAGTTTGGAAGTCATGGTGTTGTCTGCCCATGGGCGAGGGGAACCGTAAAAAAGAAACAGCTGCCAATCCCCATCTCACTTTCTGCCCAAATTGTACCGCCATGTTGTTCAATGATTTTGCGACAAATCGTTAAACCCAGACCGGTGCCCCCCTTTTTGCGAGAATCCGACGAGTCAACCTGCTGAAATCGTTCGAAGATACTTGTTAAATTGTCTGGGGGAATACCCTGCCCGTGGTCCCTCACACAAAAAAGGGCCACCGCTGGCGAGCTAGTAGACCCATTGGTCAGGTGAGACTGAGACCCATTGGATAGGGCAACATTGCTGCAGGCGCGACCCACGATCTGAATTGTTTTACCGGGGGCTGAAAACTTAATGGCGTTGCCGATGAGGTTGGTGAGGGTTTGTACAATATAGTCTGGATCTACCCAAATGGAGAGGGGTTCTAGGTGGGTGCGGATTTCAATACTTTGTTCCTGGGCCATGGCCTGCATGGCTTCAACCGCCTGTTCTACCAGGTCAGCCGCATCGCAAATACAGGCATCAATGGTAACTTCCCCCGACTCTATGCGCTGCAGGTCAAGCACGTTGTTGACCAGGCGAACGAGTCTATCCGTACTTTCATCGGCCACCGTCAGCATCTGTTGGCCTTCGTCCGATAGGTGGCCTAAACGACCTGTTTCGATCAGTTTTAAGGAGCCATGGAGGGAGGTGAGTGGGGTTCTCAGTTCGTGACTAACAACGGCGATAAATTCATCTTTCATGCGTTCTATGGCTTTGCGATCGCTAATGTCCGTTGTCAGGGCAAAAAACCCATTTATCTTTGACTTCGCTTGGGCGCCAGTATCTAGATGGGGGATATAGCTGACACTCACAGCATGACAGCGACCGTCGCTAAATATCAGATCGCTCTCATAGGTCACCTGTTCACCATTTAGGGCGGCTTCAATGTGGGGGCGAATGGTTTCATAGTAGTCAGCCCCTGTCGCAAAGTTTATGGGGGTACCGTATAGATCCGCCGGAGCCTGCCCCAACCAATGTTTGTAAGCCTGATTATTAAAGCGGTAGCGCTGTTGGGCATCGACATAGGCGATCAGCACTGGCAAATTGTTGGTAATCAGTCGAATCTGCTCCTCACTTTTGCGCAGCGCCGATTCAATCTGTTTGCGCTCTTGAATTTCTAGCTGCAGCGCTCTGTTAGCCTGGGTTAGTTCCACCGTGCGCAGCTTTACCCGCTCTTCCAGATATTCCAGCATTTGACCCTGGGAAAGGGCCAGGCTAATCTGGCCCGCTAGCTGCTGCATGAGTTCCAGCTCAAATTCTGTCCATTGGCGGGGGCTGCGGCACTGGTGGGCAATGAGCAGTCCCCAAAGACGATTGGTCGATGTCCCACGGCTGGAGCGTTCCGGCTGCAGCAGATGGACGATGGGAACAATCAGCTTCGACCGAATATCCCACTGTTTGATAAATTCCACCAGACACTCGGCCAGACCAGAATCAGGGGCATGAACATCGGCAATGGCCTGCACGCGCCCCTGGGCGTAAAGTTGCTGATAGTCTTCTGGAAAAACCTCTTCTGGAAACGGAATGCCTACGATTGGTGGATAGGGCTCTTTAACCGCCTCGCTGATCGCCTTGCCCGTACTGTCGGGTAAAACTTGATAGATCAGTACCCGGTCAGCATCTAGCAGGCTCTGAATCTCATCGACTGTCGTTTGTAAGATATCTTTGAGCTGTAGCGACTGACGAATTTTGAGGGTGATTTCTGCAAACAGCTGGGCTCGCTTGTGCTGACGCGCGATCAGGGTTTCAGCACTCTGGGCGTTGGCGGTGAGTAACAGCTGCTTGTGCACAATTATCCCAAGCGGTCGTTTATGTTCATCAACAACGGGCAGATGGCTAATCTGGTGCCGCTCAAACCGCTGTGTGACCGAGGCCGTCGTTGATAATTCAGACCTGTGGATGGTGATTACCGGGCAGGTCATGATCTTGGCCAGCCGCAGCTTTGTCCATTTGGTCTTTTGGGCAACCGCTTTGACAATATCCTGGCGGGTGGCAATCCCCACCACCCGGCCGCGGCGTAATGCCAGCACGCAGCTAGCCCCAGGGTCAATCACCAGCTGAGCCAACACTTTGGGCAACAGAGTTTGATCAGAAGCCGTTAGGGGATGGGTATCGACTACCTCATCCCAAAAAGTTTGCTTGTCGGCTCGATCATCAGATGCCATCAGCGATCGATCAAATCACATTACCCACCCACTTTATGGGAAAGTCAGTCAAATTGTTAATAAAATGTTTCTATTGGTTACTTTTTGCGTAGTTGTTTTAAGTAAGCGGCTTTTTCCGTGGGTAGAGTCGGTGGCAGGACGCCCCTACCCGAGCGATATCCGCTAGCTGTATGCAACCGAGCCGGTGCTAAAGCCATTGATCTATCTGTGCTGTGGTTAAATTACCACCACACAGGGGAGTGGCCACCACCCCGCCTGCAAATCTGTTTTGATAGGTGTGGGCTGCGGCCACACCGACTGCTCCAGCTGGTTCTACTATCAGACCCACCAGCCTGTGGACAAGTCTCATGGCTTCTAGGATGGCGTCATCAGAAACCTGAACAACGTCATCAACCGTCGTAGCCATACCCCGAAGCGCCTCAGGTACCGGATTTCGCACAGCTATACCATCTGCAATCGTATTTGCGCTTTTGGTAATCACCACACGCCCCTGCCTCCAGGATAAATCCATGGCAGGGGCCCCTGCGGCCACTACCCCAATCACCCGTGTTGCTGGGTGATTGGCCTTGTACCATGCGGCAATGCCGTTGATTAATGCGCCATTTCCCACTGGGACCAAGAGACTATTGATGGGCTCTGGATACCTGCCCAGCTCTAGACCTATTGTGCCAGCACCAATGGCGATTTTATCCTCACGACCATCCTCTACAAACGTTTGATCGTTGGCCAAAGCATCGGCCTTTGCCGCCTCCTTAGCCGCATCAAAGTCGGTTCCGGATAGTTTGATTACAGCCCCCAGCTGTCTCATCCGCTCAAGCTTTAAAGAATTGGCTGTTTCCGCTGCAAAAACCGTTAGGGGTATCATCTGTTTTCGACAGGCATAGGCCATACCCTGGCCAAAGTTGCCGGCAGACGCACAGACAACTGAGGATGCGTTTGTCATCTGTTTTACAACGTAGTCGGTACCTCGACCCTTAAAACAGCGAATGGGATTCAGGGTTTCGACTTTGAGGACCAAACGCATCCCCAGCTGCTGATTTAGGGCCTCTAGCTCAAACTGAGGAGTATTGAGAAAAACGGGGTCAATACAGTTCGCCGCCTGGGCGATGGCCTGTTCAGATAGCTTGGCCATGCCATCCCTCTTTCCAGCTGTACTCCATGTAGGTCGATGTTTCCAACGCGGTGTCATTGCCCAAAAGCTTGGCCACCAAATAAAAGGATGCGTCTATTCCAGCTGAGATTCCCCCTGAAAATATCAGCTTGCCGCTGTCGACTACGCGGGCATCGGCCCTCACCTCAGCCGTGGGTGCCAACTGACGCAGCTCATCTAAGGCACCATGGTGAGTTGTTGCGGCGATCCCATCCACTAATCCTGCTTTGGCCAGTACCAGCGCCCCCGTACAGACCGAAAGCACATGTTCAGTGTGGGGATAAACCTGGTTTATCCAGGCTAAAAGTCTCTCGTTGTGCATCTCTCTGCGGGTGCCAAACGGGGTGCCATCGGCCCGTCTGCCACCCCCACCCGGTATGACTAGGATATCGGGTGGGGGACAGGTTTTAAGGGTATGGGAGGGGTTGATACTGAGGGAGTTCCTGGCGGCAACAGGGGTGTGCTCAGCCACGGTATACACCCTAAACGGGTCTGAACCGTGGCGTTTCCCCGTTACGGAAAAGACTTCGAAGGGACCACAAAAATCGAGCACTTCCACCTGATCAAATATCAAAATCGCTACGTTACGCGGCTTCATTGGACCTCCTAGTGTTCTTTAAATCCGAGCGGTCATAATCGGTAAACGACTGCTGACTCCGGAGCGCAAACGCTGTTGAACTGACGGTTTTTGAAACCGCTAGAACACCGTCTAAATGGTCAATTTCATGCTGTAGTAGCTCAGCTAAATCACCCTCTAGGGTCATACGCTGCTGCTGCCATTCCATGTCGCGATATACAAGCTGACAAGACCGGTGTCGTTTTACTTTGACCAATAGTTCTGGAAAGCTCATGCAGTCATCCCACACCTCAAACATCTCTGAACTTTTGGTTTCAAAATAAGGGTTGATAAACACGACAGGATGATCAATGTACATATAGATCAATCGCTTCATCACACCAATTTGAGGTGCGGCAATGGCACGTCCGGCTCCCCACCGATTTCGAAATGCCAGCATCGTGTCATGCAGATCGCCGATTACCGGTATGAGAGAGTCCAGCTCGGCTTCACTGACAGTCTCACTGATCTCGTAAAGCCGAGGGTTGCCTAGTAGCAAGATATCGCGCATGGTCATGAGAGTTCTCCTAAACTGCGTAGACGTTCGATTGAGGCTTGCCAGTTACGAGCCAGTGCCCGATGGGCCGCCTCCAGGTTTTTTGTTTTAAGCGCTGAGAGCAGCATCCGATGCTCTTCAAAGGATGCTAAAAGTAAGCTAGCTTCACTAAAGTAGGCCAGCTCAATTCGCTGATACTTGGCTTTTAGCCGGTTGAGGATCGCCCTGAGTTCCAAATTGTCAGCAATATCCGCTAGCACCTGATGAAATGCGGTATCTGCCACCACAGCCCCATGGGGATTGTTTTGCCCCAGAGCCGTTTTCAAGTCACCATTGGCGGTTTGCATCTTTTGAATATGCTGTGGAGATAGCTTGGGAAATGCCAGTTCCAACGCCAGCTCTTCTAGTTTTTGAATAATCGGATAGATTGTCTCGGCATCTCCCAGGGTGATGGGGGCGACTCGGGTCCACCGATTGGCTGCGGTTTCGACCAGGCCTTCATCCTCCAGTTTGCGTAGGGCTTCGCGGATGGGCATGCGACTGACTCCTAGCCGCGAAGCTAGCTCCTTATCCTTCAGCTTTTCGCCAGGTTCTAACTCGCCCCTGACAATCCAATCACGCAGCGACACATAAACGTCATCGCGAATAAATGTGCGGCTAAGAACGTCAGTCTGAGGAATGGGCATAAAGTGACATGTGATATATCAGTCAGTGAGATGTAATATATCAGTTTTTGAAAAAATCTTACACTGGGCTGTGATTTTCCTGGCGAGGCCCTACCCTGGCTGACTGTCGTTTGACTTGGCGGCAGTCAGCCAGGGGATGGGACCTGATTTTAGGGGCACCACCTACAAAACCTTTAATACCACGACTAGGGCTAGGGCAAAGCTACCCATGGCGGTGCCAAACTGCAGCAGTCGTCGATTGAATTTGAGCAGTTTGTCCAAGTCCAGTAGCCCGGTTACGACGAAGGCCACCACCCCAGCAGCGACCGCTAGCAGCACCTTGAGAATTCTGCCTCGGTAAAGTTCGGCGGCGATCGCAATTTGTCGCATCGTACTTACCTCCACCGGCGGCTCTAGATCCGGCGTTTGTAAGATTTCCCAGGTTTCACCGCCGTCAGTGGAGCGATAGATATCGGTATTGGCCGTGCCAAAGCCAAAAATTGTGCTGTCGTTGGCATAGTTGGGCGAAAACTGGATGGGTCGACCGGCACAGGGCACATTGTACGGACGAGAAAAGGCCAGACTGGCATCGCCAATGGGGGCAAATGTGTCTCCCCTATCCACACTTTTATATAGACCCTTACCCCGCAGACTCACCAGGACGGTGCCATCCTGGGCGTAGCTAGGGGAAAGGGCCACCCCTTCTAAAATAGTTCGCTCTGGAGAGAGATTTGCGATCGCAACTGGCCGCCAGCGCTGGCCCCCATCCGTGGTCCTAAACAACCCTTGATAGCTGCTCACAAACAGGGTTTTATCCTGGGGATAGTCGGGGGAAATCTCAATGTGCAGGCTGCTAGCCTTGGCGATGGGGGTGTTTTTTGTCGTGGATCGCCAGGTTTTGCCCGCATCCGTCGACCGGTATACCCCGGTATCCGCCACCGTGTAGAGGGTTCTGTCGGTGACAAATCCGGGGGAAATCACCATGGAGGGGCTGTCATTACCCCGTTCCCAGGGGAGATTGGCCACCGTCATAAAACGCTTGCCACCGTTGGTGGAGCGAAACAGCTGCCCCGCCTGATTGCCAATGTATAGGGTTTTGTCGCTGTCAAACCCAGGGGAGAGCAGCAGGGTGAGTCCCCGGACCTCCTGGCTCAGGGCGTGGAGCGACCAGGACCTGGCCCCATTGGTGGACCGTAGAAACTTGGTCCACAGCCCTGTTGTAAACAGCGTTTGATCGCGGCCATAGGTGGGGGAAAAAGCAATATCAAAAAACCGACGCGGATCCTGATAGGACGGTTCAAAATTCCCGTTTAGCCGGGGCACCTCCACCCCGTTCATGGTCAGCTGCCAGGTCTCCCCCCGGTCGCGACTCACCATGATTTTACCCACGTAGGTGGTCAGCGCCAGGGTGCTATCGCTGGCATAGTTGGGAGATACATCCATGGCCACCACCGCTCCGCGAGCCAGGGTTTCAAGCGACTGCCATTCCTGGCCGCCCTGGGTCGATTTATACAGACCGTTAAAGCCTCCTAAAAAGGCCGTATTGTCGACGGCAAAGTTATCCGATAGGGCAATTTCAGAAAAGTGGTGGGTGTCAAATTCATCGGCCTGTTTATCTTTAATTAGCCCCTGGGGATAGTTTGTCCAGGTATTACCCCGGTCTGTTGAGATAAAAATCCCCCGGTCCCAGCTAGAAATGATCACGCCGCCCCCTGGTAGCAGCTTGATATCCTGGATGCGCCGATCGTCTAACCCCCGATTGATGGCCGCGACCTCCAGGGTTTGAGTGCCGATGCGAAATGCCCCCTGGGAGGCGGTACCCACATATACGGTCTGGCCCTCGGCGGCAATGGCCGTCACCGGATCGTCCGCCACGGTGAGCAGCGGCTGCCAGCTTTGGCCATCGTCCCTTGAGCGCAGCAGCTGACCCGTTTTATCACCGGCCCACAGAATGCCATCCGCCTCGGTGAGGGCCAAAAAAGGCTGGTCCGCCACCAAATTCCAGGTTTCTCCCCCGTCCGTGGTGCGCGATAGTCCCCCCTCGGTCCCCGCCGCCAGCATCACCTGGGGGGTGTTAGGACGCATGTATACCAGGCCAATGTCGAGGGTATCCAGGCCATTGTTAATACGTCGCCAGTTTTCACCCCCGCTGTCCGAGCGGAAAATGCCATCACCGTGGGTACCCAACGCCAGCACCTGGCCCTGGGCAACGGTTAGGGTAGAAAACGGTGTGAGGGTATCCAGACCTTGTACCAGCCGTCGCCAGCTATCGCCGCCGTCCATCGATTTATATAGATTCCCCCGCACCAGGGTGTAGGCCGTCCGATCGCGGCTATAGCTAGGGGAAAGCTTGATTTGGGTGACCACGTCGTGGGGACGATGGGCCTGGGCGGGGAGAAAGGACCCGGCAATGGTTAGCAGCAAACTTAGAAATATCCAGAGCAGAGGGCCAACAACAGCGGCTGCCCTACCTGACAGGCCGAGCCTGAGGCGATGGTTAGAAAAATACATAGGAAAAGATAAATATAGGGCCCGAAAGGTTTGTGGGCCGCTTTTGGAAAAATCAAGCCGCCCAGATGCAGGCCCAGTATGCCCAGGCATTTATCAAAACTATTTCATGGGCGCTGGAGCCCAGATTTCAGGCTGCGGCCCCGGCTTTTGGGGTCTAACGTTTTTTAATAAATCTGGTACGGACACAATTTCTTTAGAGATCCTAGAAGATATGCAAAGGCGTTTTTCCACACCTTTGCAACTTTGCAACGTATGCTAAAACTAAGGCTCTAGTTGCCATGAGGTGCTGTGCCGAGGGCGATTTGATCTAAGCTCTACCAAACTCACCCAAACGCAAACTTATCAAGGACAAGGAAGACCAATGGGGTTATTTGATCGCGTTAGCCGAC
>JBCDJC010000080.1:0-20459 GCA_038748225.1 Cyanobacteria bacterium P01_H01_bin.26
GGCCGTCGCCATCCAAGAAAATGACGGGGTGGCCTGGCTCAATCGCGGCCTGGCCCTAATGGAGCTAGAGCGGTTTGAGGAGGCGGTGTCATCCTTTGATAAGGCAACACGGTTTAAGCCAGATTTGGTCAAAGCTTGGGATAACCGGGGGCTGGCCCTGGTAAAACTGGGCAGAGACCGCGAAGCCCTCAAGAGCTTTGACCAGGCACTGGAGCTAAACCCGGCCTATGCCAAAACGTACTACAACCGAGCGGTTTGTTACGCCCTGCAGCGAGAGACCGATAAGTCATTAGAAAATTTGCAAAAGGCCGTACAGATCGACCCACGCTACAAAGAAGAAGCCCAGGCGGACGAGAGCTTTGAAGACATTTGGCAGGATAACTGGTTCAAAGAATTGGTGGGGTAATCAGTCACGCAGGATAGGTTGTTCACTTATCCCACAGTCCCCGCTTCCCAACCTATCCAAAACCCAACGACACCCGACGCCACAGGCCAACAGGCCGTACCTCAGATTTCATAGCCTAGAATAGTCCCACAGTCCTATCCAGTCTATGGTCAGTGTAGCTCCCCTAGTAAAACAACCCGTACCGCAGCCCGTTGGTGAACAGCGTGTGGTGTTGAGATCGCTAACATGGCAGGGATATTTAGCCGTGCGACAGTCCCTCAGCCCCGAGCGAAATACACGTTTGACTTACTCAGAAGGAACATTAGAAATCACAATTCCGCTTGAGATCCATGAATTCTCAGCCTGGTTGATTGGTCGGTTTATCTATATTTTGGCATCGGAGCTGGGTATGGAAACAAAGACCATGGGATCGACAACGCTGGATCGAGAGGTTTTAGACCGCTCCAGTGAGCCAGATGCGGCCTATTACATCCAAAATCAGCCACTAGTCGCGGGGCGCGATGTAGATTTGGAGCAAGATCCACCGCCGGATTTGATTGTGGAAGTGGATATTACCCATACGGATATTGATAAGTTACGGCTGTATGCGGCCATGGGAGTACCAGAATTTTGGCGGTACAACGGCGAAGTTTGGCGGATCTACCAGCTACAGGACTGTGCCTACAAGGAACTGGAGCGCAGCCCAACATTTTTACAGGTGCCTAAGACAACACTGTATGAGTTTTTGTCGACAGCTCGGGTCAGTGAGATGAGGGCTGACCGAGAGCTGCGGACGTGGTTGAGATCGCTATCCTAACCAGACTAATTTGGAACCGTCTATAATAGCCCAGGTCAAGTCTGCCCGCTTGACCCGACCCGCGCCCCAACAACCGACCCATATTG
This sequence comes from Cyanobacteria bacterium P01_H01_bin.26, assembly GCA_038748225.1. GTDB lineage: Bacteria > Cyanobacteriota > Cyanobacteriia > Phormidesmidales > Phormidesmidaceae > Leptothoe. The sequence goes on from JBCDJC010000080.1 coordinate 1,289, forward strand.
CTATCTCCGACAAACCCCCTTCTCAATATCCCTCTCTTTTGAGGAAAGGGATATCAAGAGAGGGTTCCAAACCCTTACACTACAGAGGATATTCGGTTTTATTAGCCTATCCGACTCGCACCCGGCGGGTTAAAATCGCCATCACCTCATTGGGTCGCCCGGTGGGTAATGGCCGACTCCAATCATTAGGTTCGGCGTAGTTTAGCCGGTGCAACAGCCGAATGGTGTTTTGCACCCCATCCAGGCTGCCAAATACCATATGCCGCACGGGCTCAAACTGGGGAGCCGTTGCAGGCAAGTCTGTGGACGCCACCGCGCCCTGGGAACTGTCTTGAAACATGGGATCTGGTTTTCCTTTTACGTTTGGTGAATTGCCAACACTCGGTGGGGCTGCCCCCATGGGCACCCTCACTGGCATTAGCAGGAAAGCCAGAACTCAATAACCCATAGCCACGCCGCGCAGAAAGTGCAAATCGGGATGGCTATGGGTTACATTAAACCCCAGCCGTCGGGATTGCGTGATAATCCTCACGGTGAGTCACTGGTTTGGTGGTACCAACACCGGACCAGTGGCGCTAAGCGCTATTAAGTTCTAGTCGTGGTCGGTCACAGGTGACCTAAAGAAAAAATACGCTGACAGGTAGGAAATAGTCAAGTAGCTGGCTAGAGAATTTGAGCTAGCTGGTCTGGCTGTTAGGAGCAAAACATCCACCGTAGGGTGCGTTAATAACGCACCATCCCAATAAATAACCCACCACCCCAGAATTTTCACCTATTGTTGAGTGCTGTTATCCCAAACAGCATGGGGGATATCCGGGCTCTCATCTTGACACCAGTTGGGGGATAAATACCCTCGGCAATGAACCGATGCACGCTTGAAAATCTCCATTCTTGAGGTTCTTTACACAGACCGTGGTGTACTGGATTGTAATGTATAGGGTATTATCCAGAGACTTTCCGTATACACAGCAGTTATACCGCAATACTGATGCGTGCTCAGAAATGACCACTGAAACAGAGTACGCCAACACCGACCTCGATCTGAAATCGGAATCACCATTCGACACGCTCAACAACGAACTCGACAAAACGTGTTGCGTGCTTCATTACACCCAAGGTGAAGATGGGCATTGGCACTCGACTGTCGAATCCGTAAATGATGACGAAACATCCACGCGTAACGCCGAAATGGACATCCTCGCGATTATCGAAGCCATCAATTCACTGTCCCCAGCCGCAAAGGCCGAACTTGATTCCTGCTATGTGCGTGAATTCAATATTGGCTTTCACTGTTGGGATACTTGGGCCTACGTCCAATCGCTCCAACCGTCGGTCGTTCAGGCTGTCGCCAAGGCGGGCTGCTCACTTGCGGTCACGCTTTATCCGATGCGTAATCCAGACGGCAGTCCCAAAGAATGATTCCGGTCATTTCAAACACTGGCTTCGCGATTTACAAGCTCTTTCGTCGTCGCTGTCCAATCGTGAAACGTGAACAATAAGCGGCGTAAGGGATCTGCCAAGAAATAAAATCCCTGGAGTAGAGGGGGGAAAGGGGGGAAGGGGGAAAGGGGGAAGGGAAAGGAGCTATTGGCGAGTACCTTATTTACCCGCAAGGCCCTAACAACCGCTGCAGTTCTTCCCTTACATCGGTGAAGGCTACCCTAGCTAATCCAAATTATTTGGGTACATCAGGAAATAGGTCACTGCGGTCTGGATCTCTAGCAGATGGGATGGTGCTGTGGATTGACCTGCTCAATTGCTGCTATCGTCGCGTCCAAGCGCTCGCTAATCAGATCAACAACAGGCAGTTAGAGGCTAAAGCTATGCAAATGACCTATCTAAGACTTTGGGTTGTAGCCAATGGTCTAGGGTTTATGCTGTCGTTGCTGTTAATCTTTGTACTCGGCTTCGTACGCCCCTCGGGCAGCGGGCTATCCACAACTGGTTGGGGATTGGGTTTAGCTTTAGGAGGGATGCAGGCACTTATCCTCAGGCGGCGTTTGCCCCAGTTAAAAATTTGGCACTGGATGGTCGCTACAGGTCTAGGGACCTACGTCGGATCAGTCCTTTCGGCTTTTGGTATGCTTTTGTTTATCGCAACTGGCCACGAGGTACTTTCTATTGCGTTGAAGCTCTTCCCGTCCTTTGCAGAGTCCATGCCATCTACACTGATGCAGACAATCTTCTATGTCGGGCATGGAATTTCTATAGGTATATCCGTCGGGATTGCTCAAGTTTTAGTTTTACGTCAGCACACCCCAAATTTGCGGCTGTGGTGGACTATGGGTGTACTGGGTCACACCCTAGGTGGAACAATTGCCTTTTATGGCGTTTGGTCTACCGCAGGATCGTTTTTGGATATTTCTTGGGACTCGATGGTCTTAGTTATGAGGGGACTCTGTTTTGGCGCAGTGGGTGGCGTGATTTACGGCAGCATCACAGCCATAGCCTTTAAAAGCCTCAGACCTCGACAACACAATCTCTAAACGAGCCGTAGATAACGCACCATCTTGGACTGACTGCAGAGTGGTGCGTTGCAACGCACCCTACTGACTCTCCATTGCAGCACGAATTTTAGGAATCAGGTCTTGGGTCATGGGATTATCGGAAAGGGTATGGGCCTGGTTGGCTTGGATCGCCATAGAGATAAGTGTGGTGTAAGAATTGCAGGTACTTTGAGTATCAGGATGCTCATTTCCCAGTAGGCGGCTGCGTAAATCTAGTGCCTGTCGTAGCAAACATTCTGAATCGTAATATCGCTGCTGGTTAGCATACAAAACCGCTAAATTGTTCAGGCTCGTCGCCACGTCCGGATGCATCTCACCCAGCAACTGTTTCTGCAGCGTCAACGCTTGCAGGTGCAGTGGTTCCGATTCCTCATAGCGACCCTGAACATCATATAAATTTGCCAAATTGTTCAGGCTCGTCGCCACGTCCGGATGCGCCTCACCCAGCAACTGTTTCGTCAAATCTAAAGCCTGAAGATGCAGAGTTTCCGATTCCCCATAGCGGCCCTGAAAACGATATAGTTCCGCCAAATTGTTCAGGCTCGTCGCCACAGACGGATGCGCCTCACCCAGCAACTGTTTCTGCAGTGCCAACGCCTGCAGGTGCAGTGGTTCCGATTCCTCATAGCGACCCTGAACATCATATAAACTTGCCAAATTGTTCAGGCTCGTCGCCACGTCCGGATGCGCCTCACCCAGCAACTGTTTCCGCAGCGCCAACGCTTCCAGGTAGAGTGGTTCCGCTTCCTCATGGCGACCCTGAAAATGATATAGTTCCGCCAAATTGTTTAGGCTGCTCGCCACGTTCGGATGCGCCTCGCCCAGCAACTGTTTATGCAGCGCCAACGCCTGCAGGTACAGCGGTTCCGCCTCCCTATAGCGGCCCTGAAAACGGTACAACTTTGCCAAATTGTTCAGGCTCGTCGCCACAGACGGATGCGCCTCACCCAGTAACTGTTTATGCAGCTCTAACACCTGAAGATGCAGAGATTCAGCTTCCTCATAACGGCCCTGAGAACCATATAATCCCGCCAAATTGTTCAGGCTCGTCGCCACAGACGGATGCTGCTCGCCCAGCAACTGTTTCTGCAGTGCCAGCGCTTGCAGGTACAGCGGTTCCGCTTCCTCATAACGGCCCTGAGAACCATATAATCCCGCCAAATTGCTCAGGCTCGTCGCCACGTCCGGATGCGCCTCGCCCAACAACTGTTTCCGCAAATCCAATGCTCGCAGGTAAAGCCGTTCCGCTTCCTCATAACAGCCCTGAAACTCGTGTAATTCCGCCAAATTATTCAGGCTGGCCGCCACGGACGGATGCTGCTCGCCCAGCAACTGTTTCTGCCGCATCAACGCTTCCAGGTAGAGCGGTTTCGCTTCCTCATAACGGCCCTGAGAACTATATAATTTCGCCAAATTGTTCAAGCTGATCGCTACGTCCGGATGCGCCTCGCCCAACAACTGTTTCCGCAAGTCCAAAGCTTCCAGGTACAGCGGTTCCGCTTCCTCATAACGGCCCTGAGAACCATATAATCCCGCCAAATTGTTCAGGCTCGTCGCCATGTTCGGATGCGCCTCGCCTAGTAACTGTTTCTGCCGCGCCAACGCTTCCAGGTATAGCGGTTCCGCTTCCTCATACCGGCCCTGAACATCATATAAATCTGCCAAATTGTTCAGGCTCGTCGCCAGGTCCGGATGCGCCTCACCCAGCAACTGTTTCCGCAGCGCCAACGCTTCCAGGTACAGCGGTTCCGCTTCCCCATAGCGGCCCTGAGAACGATATGATGCTGCCAAATTATTCAGACTCGTCGCCACGTCCGGATGCACCTCGCCAAATCGTTCAAGAGTCGCCTTTAAACTACTCTCATACCGGAGCTCAGCCTGAGCATAGGCCCCTTGCCCATGATAAAATCGAGCTAAAAATACAAATGGCCCTAGCAGCTCATTTTCTTCGTCTCCTAGCGAACTTAGCCATCGAGTCGTCACTTCCTCCATATGGGGCACAATCGGACTCAGCTGACTTATGAGTTCTTGAGTAGGACTTTGGGGCATTTGGCTGGCAATAGTCCTCATCAGGCCACAATAGGCTTCTTTGAGATTTTCCTTGTCTTTTCGCTCCTCCAGCTTTGCTAAAAAGAACTCCCGCACGAGCTGATGCAGCTGATAGCTATTACCGTCCAAATCCTTCAACAAACTCAGCTTTAGCGGCTCATCATCCCGCGTATCTGCCCAATCATCCTGATCCTCCTCACGTACCCCAGCACTCGCCAAACCCCACGGTATGGGAGCCAACCCAAACAGACTCAGCCAGCAGGCCATCCCCTGCCCCGCCTCACTCAGCTCAGCCCAGCTCAGCTCAAACGCCTCATACACCCCCAGCTTCGCTGTCATCCCCGGATGCGCCGTCTGAAACGCCTTGGCATTTAACTGATTCTTCTTCAGCCGCTGCTGTAGCTTTTGTAATGGCATCCTGGGCTTATTCTTCAAAAAATACCCTAGCAGCTCCAACCCCAAGGGTAAATATCCCACCCGCTCGCACAGCGCCTCTGCAATGGCTAATTCCGCATTGATGCGAGTAGTCCCCGCACCATCAACAATTTTTCGCAATAGCTGCAGTGACGCCTCTTTACTTAACAGCTCCAACCGAAAATCTTCTACTCCAGCTGCCAAATTTTGCAACCGCGTGGTCAGCAGCACCTGAAACCGCTCATCCGTTGGCAGCAGCCCCTCAATGTCCCCATAGTCTGCCACATCGTCATAAATCAGCAGCACTCGCTCTCCATTGTCTTGCCGAGGCCACCAATTCCAAACAGATTGCACCTGGTCAGCCAGTTCACCCTCGGGCTGGGTTAACCCCAGTACCGTCACAGCAAATTTCACCAGCTGAGTTCCCACCTCCGCTCCGCGAGCACTGAGCCAACACACGCCGCTAGGATAGTGAGATTTGTATCGCTGGGCATATTGCACCGCCATCTCTGTCTTGCCAATACCCCCCATGCCTTGCAAAGCAGTAATCGCTAAGGTTTGCCCTGGCTGTAGTTTCTCGTGTAGCTCTTTTAGCGTTTGATTTCGCCCCACAAAGTTAGAGCTTCCCCGCTCTTGTAAATTATTGGAAATCCCCTTCGGCGGTGACGATGTCTGCTGTTCTTTAGGCAACGCATCCCGCCATCGCCCATCCTGTTGATGAAACCACTGCTGCGCTTCAATAACATCAGGAATACACTGGGCAATAGTACTCCCTGACACCCCACCCCCACCCATAACGGAATGATCATCCCGAGTGAACTTCAGCATGCCGCATACCTGACCTGTCGCCCGATTTAGCAACGGACCACCGCTCATTCCCGGCAACACATTGCCTAACGACAGTTGCAAATAGGGTGGCTCATTCCCCGTTGTTCCTTCCATTATCAACAGAGCCGGGATTGCCTGCCAGGGTATTCCATCGTCGTCATACCGATATGGATAACCAAAGGTGGAAATCTGACTCCCCACCTCAGGCACATCAGTACTCAGCAGCACACAGGGCAAATCCTCTGATGGCTCAAATCGCAGCAGCGCAACATCTTTATCCGCAAAGATCTGCTCCACGGTTGCTGTAGTGTAGTTCTCATTTTGCTTGTAGCTAACTGTAGCGGCAGCAGCTCCCCGCACTACGTGCTCGCAGGTGAGAATGTATCCCGGCATAATGAAGAAGCCTGTGCCAAATTGTCCGTTTTCAGGCACTGACAGCTTAACTGTACATTGTTGTAGTAGTTCATCAATGCGGAAATTATTCACAGAATATTCTTGCCGCGTGGCGTAGATGTCGGAAGGCATGCAGAAAGTTAGCCCCCATAATAGAGATTTCTAGATGTTCCACATTTTTCAGGATAAACTCAGAGCCAGTCCCTACGACTTTTCCCATTCCAATGTAATCTCCAAACTCGTCGTCGCAGCTCCCTTCGCCAACGCCGCAATCAAATGCCCTTCCTGCACTTCCACCTCCACCCCAAAGGTCACACTGGCCTTTGTCGGTTTGGCCGCATTGATCGGCTTCGCAATGGCCTTAACAATCCCCTCAATCGACTCCGTCACCTTACCAAAGGAAGACTTGGGTCCGGGGCCGCCACCCACATCTCGCCGTCCGGGGGGCGCGTCTACCTTTACATAGATCAGCGTGCCGTCCTCTAGCTCGACGGGAACCGTTTGGGTAGATTGGTAAGACATGGGCATGGGCTAAAACATCAGTTCTGTTATAACCTGCTTACCGCCCTACGCCCACGGGTTCAAGAGGAGAATGCTGCCCGATAGACCGGTGCTTTGGGAATCAGCCCCAGGGGCAGCGCGGCCAGGGCCTCACTCGCCGACTTAAAGCGTAGCTGGGAGTTGGGACTCACCATGCGCTCAAACACTTTGACAATGTTGGGATCCGCTTTGACCAAATCCGTTAGATTTTGCTGGCTGCTGGCTGAAATTAACCAGTCGGGGGGCTGACCGGTCAGCGATTGTAGCAAAATCATGCCGATGGCATAGATGTCGCTATTTAACTGGGGGTTGCCCACCCGTTGCTCCGCCGACTGATAGTGTCGCTGGCTCAGCATGGCCTGGCGATAGGGGAGCGAATGGGAACGCAGCTTGACAAAGATGCGCTGTAGCACACCGTACTCGACTAAAACAATGCGACCGTCGGACTGGCGACGGATAAAGCTGTGGGGTTGGCACTCGCAGTGAACAACTTGACTCTGGTGAAACGCGTTGATGCTGCTCAGCAGACTGTGGGTGAGCTGTAGCACATGTCCCATGGATTGGGCGCTACCCAGCTCATCGGCCAGCGATGTGCCGACCACCTGGGGCTGTACCCAGCAAAATACATCCCCCTGTTCAAAATGGTCAAGACAGGTGGCAATGTCGTCCTGGCGGCTGATAACGTTGAGAAAACGCATCTCTGAGTCAAGGGACTGACGCACCAGGTCCAGCAGGTTGGGATTATTGACCGGCAGCTTAAAGGTGTTGATAATGACGGGCTTTTTCGTCGATCCATCCTGGGCCAACAAACATTGACCAAAGGTACCCTCACTGATTGTCTGCACCACCTGGTAACGACCGTTTAGACTGCCGCTGGCGGCAATGGCGGACTCTTCCGGGTTCGCCGTCTCTAGGGTGTTGGGTCCAGCGGCGGGCTGAGACGACAGGGCAGGGGGGGCCAGGGCCTGACCCAGGAGGGCGTCAATTTTACCAAGGAGACGTTTGAGCACAACGGGTTTGGTGTCATAGTCGTCGCAGCCGACGCTCAACGCTGTTTTTAAGCTGTCTGCTTTGGTACTGGCGGTCAGGGCAATGACCGGGATGCTGCCGGTGTTCACCGAGGCTTTGAGGATTCTAATGGCCTGCCAGCCGTCCATGACCGGCAGATCGGTGGCCATAATAATCAGGTCTGGCTGCTGTGCGATCGCAACAGAAACCCCCTGATCGCCATTGGTAGCCACGATGACCTCATAGCCGCTGTGGTGCAGCCGTCGCTCCAGTATCTTTCGATTTAACGCATTGCTTTCAACTAATAAAACCTTAGGCATAACACACACATATATTGATAGATTAACCACTGGGCGATGTCAGCAACAGTCTGGGCCAGGGAGAGACCCCAGACAGCTACAGCGCGGCACATACATGCAGTTCCTCTAGGAAGTCCTGCAGGTTTAAATCATTGCGATAGTAAACACTTTGAATATCGTTAGCAATTTGGGTGCTGATATCGGCCCCAATGGCTGAGTTGGCCATGGCAATCATCGGCACCTCCTTAAAAGCCTTGGTCTGTCGCAGGGTTTTGACACACTCAACCGCATCGGGCTCTAAATTTAAATCAATTAGCACCAGGGCCGGACTGTCGGTCTGGGCCATAGACAACGCCGCAGCGCTGCTATCCGCACATTGCACAGTCCAGTCCTCCTGCTGCAGCATCCGGGTGACCACCTCCTGGTTCTTTTCCTTGGCCTGCAGTATCAAGATCCAGGGACGAACCTCAGGCACCGGTTCACTGCTGCCGCCTTGCACCGTTTGGGGCAGCCGCAGGGTAAACTGGGACCCTTGACCCAGCTGACTTTCAACAGTGATATCCCCCCCCATCATGGTGGTAAATTGTTTGGTAATGGTCAGACCGAGACCGGTACCCCCAAACTGTCGAGTGGTGGAAGTATCGGCCTGGGCAAAGGCATCAAAGACCTTTTGCTGATGTTCTAAGGTCATGCCGATGCCGGTATCGGTGACAACAAAGTCGATCCAGGGCTGGTCTCCTTGGGTACTAGATTGCACCGTCAGGGCAATGGTGCCATCCTTGGTAAACTTGTTGGCATTGCTCAAAAGGTTTAGCAGGCTTTGGTAAACTTTGGTGCGATCCGCCTTGAGCATGTCGATATCCGTATCGTGGTGGACCACGAGCTTATTGCCCTTTTGCTGCACCATCGGATTGAGCACATCGGCGACCTGTTCCACCAAAAAGGAGATGGCAAACTCTTCCACATACAGCTCCATACGACCTGACTCAATTTTGGATAGGTCGAGGACTGAATTGATCAGGGTGAGCAGCTGTTTACCCGCCCCTTGAATCCGATACAGATCGGTCTGGGCATCGTCCACCGACAGGTCTTCAATGTCTTCTGCCAGCATCTCGCTATAGCCAATAATGGCATTGAGGGGAGTGCGCAGCTCGTGGCTCATGTTGGCCAAAAAGTCACTTTTTGCCTGGGTGGCAGCTTCGGCACTTTCTTTAGCATGGCTGAGGGATTGTTCCCTGAGGGCGACCTCGTTGGCCATGTGCTCAAAGGCTCGGGCGAGCTGACCGGGTTCATCGTTGCGGGTGGCCAGACTGTTGAGGGGGGTTTTTCCAGACGAGGCACTAGCTAAGCTCATTTTCTGCCCCAAACTGATGCCACGGATTAGCTTGTTAAGCTGGTCTAGGGGATGGATGACCGTTGTTTTTAACAAGCGACCGATGGCCCCCATCACCACGGCAAATATGCCACCGACAATGGCGAGCAAAATCACAAGATACTGGTGGCTGATGGTAAAGACCTGGCTGGCCGGCATGTACAGGGTCTGGGCGGCAACGATTTCTCCTAGCTGCCAACCAAAGCCGTTCTCCTGGCCGTAGGTGGCCACCATGCTGGGGGGAGCCGCCGAGGGTCTGCCGTGGCAGGCCAGACAGCTCTCTTGGGTCACCTTCAGGGGATGGCTAATGTATAAAAGCTTTTTACCCTCAACATTACGATAGCCTTTGAGTTCGGTGAGTTCAGAGTCGTTGCGAAACTGGTTGACAATGTCAGCTTCAAACTCGTCGGCTAGATCCTCTGGGTTGGTGGGGTTGAGGGTGGCTTCTTTATAGGAAAAATCGCTGTAGCGATCCGGGGTGCGAAACTCTTCAAAAACCGTCCGGGCGGAAAAGGCGGGCACCGTTTCAGGGATAAACTCCGATGCACTGGCCAGCTCGCCCGCCAGCTGGGGGGTAACGTTGTTACTGGTATAGGTTCTAACCGCATCCATCGTTTGGAGTAATATCTCCGCCCGCTGGATCATCTCTCCTTTGGCCTTTTGGGCCATGGCCGCTGAGAGAATAAGGCCACTCGTTAAAATGCCAACGAAAAAAAGAATCGTTAGCATCTTTGTAAATTTGTTACCGAGGCTAGAAAGACGTCGTTTAGACCTCATAGTATTGACTCACCCTAGAAAAGTTAGACCCATCAGCAATCGCTTTATGGGTCGATTATGGCTGGGTGATTATACGTTGGTAATGGGGTCACATCCGTAGAATCAACATTTCACATATATGTAGATATTCTCTAAATCGTTTTGATTCTTTCCTGGAAGATGGAACTTTCGACGGGTACCGGGACTCATACCGCCATCCTATGGGCCATGGCCGTTGCCAGGCGGGCCAGTCATAGGCCAGTCATAGGCCAGTCATCTGCCGGGAAGCCGCGTTTTCAATGCTGGGGGCCAGGGTGATCAGGTCGTGAATGTTGCGGTCTAGGGTGTGACAAATGGCATTGAGGGGCAGATCGTTGGGGTCACAGCCAAAGGGATTTTCGATTTCTAGACCAATTTCTTCGACACCAAAGACGGCAAAGGCCACCAGGGAAACCACGGGCACCGTCCACCAGCTGAGTTCGCTTACCACCTGGAGCGGCAGGGCCAGACAGTACATGACCAGCAGCTGTTTGAGGTGAATGGAGTAGGCCAGGGGTAGGGGGGTATTGAGGATGCGATCGCACCCCCCCAACACATCCACCAGACCGTTTACCTGCTGGATCATGGCCTGAACCTGATAGGGATGGAGGCAGCGTTTATCCTGTTGAATTTGCAGATAGTCCCCCAGCCAAAAGGCAATTTCCAACGGCGGGCTGCTGGCCACCTTGAGCTGGTTCAGCTGGGCCGGTGTGACCAGGTGCTGGATTTCCTGGGCGCAGGGCTGCTGGCGCAGGTGCTGTTTGGTGGCAAAGGCAAAGGCCACAATCAGCTTTAACGCCTGTTCTTTGGCGGGACGGCTGGAGTCCACCGACACCCAAATCTGGCGAGCCAGGTTGCGCGAGATATTCACCAAATTGCCCCACAGCTTGCGACCCTCCCAAAACCGCTCATAGGAGGTATTGGTGCGAAACACCAGCAGTAGCCCCAACACCAGACTGGGCACTACGCTGCCTAAAATCGGCCAGGAGAGGGCCATACCGGCATCGTACAGCAGCGCCACCACCACCGAAAAGACGGTACACAGCCCCACCCTGGGCAGCACCGCTCGAATGACGGACCCCCGCACGGACAGTAGGGTTTTAAACCAGGGACGGCGATCTTCTGCCATGGTGGGCCGAGGGATAAGGAATTGCCAAACTAGCGAATATCATAGCCAAACAGATTGGGGTCAGCTTCCCCCATGTCCAGGTCGCCGAGACCATACTCCGCCCAGCGACGCTCCACCATGGCGGCCACATCGGGGTCGGACTTAAGCTCGTCTCCCCACTGGTGATCGGTTTCGGGGGGGATTTTAGTGGTAGCGTCAATCCCCATGCGGCCCCCCAGACCCAACTTTTCATTGGCAAAGTCCAACGAGTCAAAGGGGTTGTCGGGCAGGATAAACACATCGCGGCTGGGGTCGACCTTGGAGGTGAGCGCCCAGATCACCTGGCGCGGATCCCGCACGTTGATGTCATGGTCGACCACAATCACAAACTTGGTGTAGGTAAACTGGGGCAGGGCGGTCCAAAAGGCCATGGCGGCCCGGCGGGCCTGACCGGGATAGGCCTTTTTGATGGAGATAATCGCCGCCTTGTAGCTGAGGGCCTCCATCGGTAAAAAGAAGTCCACAATTTCAGACACCTGCTGCCGCAAAATTGGCGTATAGATGCGGTTGAGGGCGATGGCAATCATCGCCTCTTCCTTGGGCGGTCGACCGCTAAAGGTAGTCAGGTAAATCGGGTCGTGGCGGTGGGTGACACAGTGAAACCGCACCAGCGGGGCCTGGTCGTTCATGGGGCCGTAGTAGCCCATGTGATCGCCAAAGGGACCGTCGGTGGCGATTTCACCGGGGGTGATGGTACCTTCTAGCACAAATTCCGAGGCGGCGGGCACCTCTAGATCCAGGGTTTTGCACTTGGCTAAATGCACGCCGCTGCCGCCGTAAAGCCCAGCAAACAACCACTCGGACAGGTCGACGGGGATGGGGGTGGCCGCCGCCATAATGATCAGCGGATGGACACCGATTGCGATCGCAATTTCCAGATTTTTGCCATTTTCAGCCGCCTTGCGCAGGTGGCGAGCCCCGCCCCGCACCGACAGCCACTGGACCGTCATGGTGTTTTTGCCCTGTAGCTGCAGCCGGTACACCCCCACGTTGGGAATACCCGTTTCACAGTCTTTTGTAATCACCAGCCCCAGGGTGACGATCTTGCCACCATCCTGGGGGTAGGGCTGGATCATGGGAATCTGGGTTAGATCCACCTGGTCGCCCTTGAGCACCACCTGGTGGCAGGGGGGTAAAAAGTCCCGCATGGGTTTAGCCTTGACCACATCAAACAGGACCTTGCCAAACTCCACCGCCTGGGAGATCTTTTTAGGCGGTTTGGGCTGCTGCAGCATACCCAGCTTTTTACCCAGGGTTTCTAGCTCCTGGGGGTGCTCCATCCCCATGGACCAGCAGGTGCGCTCAACGGTGCCCAGCAGATTGACCGCCACGGGGTGGGGGGACCCTTTGACATTTTCAAACAGCAGCGCCGGACCGCCGCACTGGAGCATGCGGTTAGAAATTTCTGCAATTTCTAGCTCAGGGTCGACCAGGGCTTTAATGCGACGTAGCTGGCCGCGTTTTTCCACTAGGTTAATAAATTCGCGCAGATCTCTCGCCATGGGGATAGGTGTAAGGGGTGTCGGTACTCGGCGACCCTCAGGGGGATCCTAGGGTCTCAAGCCAGAGGTACCTTACAAAATGTAGCGCCATTATGAAGGGAAATGGGGGCTTACTCCGCCCCTAGCACCGTCACCCGATAGCGCCCATAGTCGCGGGCCAGGGGTTTGATCACCCGAAAAGGACGGGTTTCCCCCGGTAACAGCGGCGCATCATCGCCAATGGCGGCGATGTCTTCGCTTTGAATTAGCTGAGCGTCAGGATCGTAAAAATCCGCCCTGAGGGTAAGCAGATTAATCGGGTCAGGGCTGGTATTTACCAGCACCCATTCACTATTAAACGTAGTTTGGCTGGCCGGGTCCCCCCGCTGTTCGCTACGGCTCACCAGGTCAAAGCTAATGGCATCGGGCGGCTCCTGCCCCCAGCTGTAGTCGATGGTGGTGGGCGGCACATAGGTACTGCGGGCAGGGGTTTGCTCCACATTCGTCACCGTGAGCCGGACAGCGTCCAGCTCGGGGGTAACTTTTTGAACCAGGGTAAAGGCGTGGGTATCGTCCGGACGGAGGCTAGCATCGCGACTGGTCAGAGCGGCGTGGGTGGTGGCTGCGATCGCAACACCATTGGAGTCCAAAAAATCCACCGTAAGGCCTAGCTGGCTAAGCTCCTGGTCACTGTCGTTGATCAGCACCCCCTGCAGCTTGTAGTAACTCGCGCCGTCGTAGTCACCCAGCTGCGACAGTCGGGCTTCAACCCGCAGATCAGGATAGTCATACAGGATCGGAATAGTAGTGGCGGACAACAGGGTAATCACCGGGCGCTCATCTTCAACTGGGCCTTCAACTGGGGTAGTCTTGCCGTCTGGTGAGTCGCCCGTTTCGCCATTTGTTTCAACGTCTGTTTCACCACTGGAGCCAGCCCCGGCAGGGACGGTACCAGCCCCCGGAACAATCGTGCCCGGTGCCGGTCCCTGGGGAATCGGATCCGAAAACATGGGCAGATGCCCCATGCCCATGGCACCCACCCCCACAGCCACCAGGGTAGCGGCCATGATGGTAAGCTGTCGCCGGGTGAGCAGAGCCAGCCGGTGATGGCTGAGCCGGTGCTCTAAGCGATCAATTAACTCCCTGGCTTCTTTATCATCGGGTTTAAGGTCAAGACAGCGCTGGGCAATCACCAGCGCTCGCTGCTGATCGCTCACATCCTTTTGGCGGGTATAGCGTTGGCTGTAGGCACTGGCCAGGGTATGGAGCACGTCCAAATTCGCTGGCTGTAGCGTGGCCGCCTGGGTCAGCTCAGCAATGGCGTCATTTAACCGGCCAAATTCCAGATAGCTGCGACCGCGGGTGAGGTAGGACTGGGACTGGAGCCGGATGGTATCCAACTCGGCTTTGGTAATGCCCACATCCCTGGCAATGGCCGCCAGCGTTCCCCGACTCAGGGGTGTTTCCCAGGTAAGCAGCCGCTGAAGATAAGCCTGAATAACCCGATCTCGATCCATGGGATTCACTCCGTGACATCACCGATTGGCCAAAGCAGCCATTGCCGTTCCTATGGTCTGGTCGAACAATGGCCCCACCCCAGACCAGCACAGCTGAAACTCTCCACTGCCCCACCCTTTCCCTTTTCCCTTTCCCCTTCCCTTTCCCTTTCCCCCTACCCCAACTGAGCCTATTGCCTTACCACACACACCCCTAACTAACTGGCGACCGAGGTACCCACCCCACCACCTGCTCAATTTCAACCACGCTGACCCGAACGCTGATCAGCTCCGGTGTAATTTTGTGGAACAGCCTAAAGGAGCGGGTATCGCCGTGGCGGATAATGGCATCCCCCTCCGTAAGAGTTGTTTCGTTGAGGGTGGCGATCGCAACGCCATCCCCATCTAAAAATTCCACCTTTAGGTTGAGCTTTCTGACCTCTTGACCGCTGTCGTTGATCACCGCGCCATAAAACTTGTAGTAGGCTTCACCGTCATATTCCCCCAGCCGCGACAGCTTCGGTTCAATCAGCAGACCTGGATGCTCAAACTTAACCGGGATATTGGGGCCTGGGTCGAATTTGCCCCCTGGGATGATATCAACTGGCCCAGATGCCTCTGGGGCGGTCCAGCCAGGAATCAGGGTACTCAAGGCCGGGTCAGAAAACGCCCGCAGATTCTCTACACCCACCGCACCAATGCCCAAAGATACGATGCCCCCGGTGACAAGGGCCGTTTTTAGGCTGACCCATCCGGGCAGCTGGGGGAGCGTGACGGGCTGCTGCAAAAAGAGAATCAAAACAGCAATCTTGGTTTTTGCCCGCCGGGATAGCCGGGCTAGGGTAAAAATATTCTCCAGGAAAAAAATTAAAAGAAAGAAGTTTGGCTTGGTTGACCCGGTTATGTTTTGGGGCGCATCGACGCGCTCTAGATGTTTTTTCAGGGTCAGGGCCTTTTTGTCGCCGGGGCTAAGCTGCACACAGCGTTTGGCGATGAGCATGGCCTGGTGCTTATCAGCCCCACGGTTAGTTTGGGCGTAGCGTTGGCTGTAGGTGTCGGCCAGGGCGTGCAGCACCTCTAGGTTGACCGGCTCTAGGGCCTTGGCCTGGTTGAGTTCGTTAATGGCCTGCTCAAACTGACCCAGCTCTAAATAGTCTAGACCTCGGGCGAGATGGGTTTGCACCGTCTGACTGATGGATGCCAGCTCCCCAGCAGTAATCCCCACCTCATCGGCAATGGCTTTGAGGACAGTGGGTGTAATCGGCTTTTCCCATGCAAGCAACCGTTGGGTGTAAGCCTCAATAACACTGGCGAGACTCATAATCTGCTCCGTTTTAGCAATTGCCTTGGGGGTAGATTGCGCACTCGGCTTTTTCCCGGACAGGCCAGATACTGGCGAGCCCATGTCCGCCCCTAGTTAAGGTATTCGTGATTTCCCAATCGGATACGGATAAATTTCGAACTAAGTTCGACAAAATCTTTACAGAGCCACCCCCAGGCAGCGGAATTCATTGCAGGGGACGCTGCGGCGCTAAACTACAACGTGGCTAACTCAATGCAAGATCTTGCCTGACGGTGTCCCCTAATCTCACCCCCGACCAGTTACGCTCCATCAAAGGCCAGCTTGATTTAGTGCTGCTTGCCCTAGAAACGCTGGTGGGTATTGGGTCAGAGGCTATCCTTGACCAGGCCAAGGCGCTCCAGCTAGATACCCTGCTCTCGGACCGGGTCAGCCTGTGGCGGCTGCGCCAGTCGAGCCCGCTGCGTAAGGGCCAGGGACGCAAAAAACTAGATGTGGACGAAGCCCGCGCCCTGGCGCTGATCACAGCTCAGCTGGCCAGTCAGCACCGGTCCCTGGTGTATAAAGCCGTCACCGCCTTAGAAAAAGCGACCGCCGCCGGCACTCCCCCCCATCGGGTCGCTGTCCTGGGGGACTATCTGGACCGTTTTAGCAATACCTACGTCGAGCGGATGGAGCAGGGCGTCTCTCCCAAAACGTTAGAAAAACTGGCCTGTCAGCTGCTGATCGATCTGCTGTTTTACAGCGGCGACGGCGGCACCCAGCGACTGTGGCAGGCGCTTTTAGATCGGGCCGATTAGACCGATAATAAATGGGTTAAAAAACGCACATGGGCATGACCGCAGAGTTTCTTAAGGGCACCAACATCTACCTGGTGGGTATGATGGGTGCCGGTAAAACCACCATCGGCAAACAGCTGGCCCACACCCTCAACTATCGCTTTATCGACACCGACGATGTGATTGTCCAGGCCGCGGGCCAAAGCATTAGCGACATTTTTGCAGGCCAGGGCGAGGCGGCTTTTCGAGAAATTGAAACCCAGGTCTTGGCCCAGGTAGCTCCCTATACCCACACGGTGGTCGCCACCGGCGGCGGCATGGTGGTCAAACCCGAAAACTGGAGCTATCTGCAGTCGGGACTCGTGGTGTGGATCAGCGTGTCGGTGGATGAGCTGCTCCAACGGCTACAGCGGGACCAGTCGCGTCCCCTGCTCCAGGATGGCAACCTGCGCCAGAAACTAACCACCCTGCTAGCCCAGCGGCAGCCGCGCTACGCCCAGGCCGATGCCACCGTCGTCTTTCAAACGGGGGAGGAGGTAGATGCGATCGCACAGCGCACCCTCACAACCCTGGAAACCCTGATCGCCCAAAACCCTGCCACCAGCACCACCATCAGCCGTTAGCCCCTCCCCCCATGCAAACCGCCGCCAGCCGCGTCCAAATCCTCAGCGAAGCCCTGCCCTACATCCAAAAGTTTCAAGGCCGCACCGTTGTGGTCAAATATGGCGGTGCCGCCATGAAAGACGACACCCTCAAAGACAAGGTCATTCGCGACATTGTCTTTATGGCCTGCGTGGGTATTCACCCCGTACTGGTCCACGGCGGCGGCCCTGAGATCAACACCTGGCTTGATAAGCTCGGCATTGAACCCCAGTTTAAAGACGGTCTCCGGGTCACCAATGCCCCCACCATGGATGTGGTGGAAATGGTCCTGGTGGGTCGGGTCAACAAAGAGCTGGTCGGCCTAGTCAACGCCGCTGGCGGCAGCGCCGTTGGCCTGTGCGGCAAAGACGGCAACATGATCACCGCCCGTCCCCAAGGAGCGACGGGCATCGGCTTTGTGGGCGAGGTCAACCGGATCGAACCCAAACTGGTCAAATCCCTAGTAGACGCTGACTATATTCCCATTATCTCCAGCGTGTCCGCCGCCGCAGACGGCCAGTCCTACAACATCAACGCCGACACCGTCGCCGGTGAGCTAGCCGCCGCCCTCGGGGCCGAAAAGCTCATCCTCCTGACCGATACCCCCGGCATTCTCAAGGACTACCACGACGCTTCCACCCTCTACACCAAGCTCGATATCCAAGAAGCCCGCGCCCTGATCGACTCTGGTATCGTTTCCGGCGGTATGATTCCCAAGGTCAACTGCTGTGTGCGCGCCCTAGCCCAAGGCGTACACGGTGCCCACATCATCGACGGACGGGTGCCCCATTCCCTCCTACTCGAAACCTTTACCAACGAAGGGATTGGCTCTATGCTAGTCGCCTCGCATCAGACAGCTTAGAATATCTGCAATACCCACATAGCCCCGGCAACTCCATGGCATCTACCTGGTGGAAAAAACTTCAACAAAACTCCCTGGCCAAGTTTGGAGCCACGGTTCTGATCATTTTCTACCTGACCGTCGCCTTTGCGGAGCTGACGGCCCCCTACGGTCCCTATGAGCAGCAGGCCAACGGGTCGTTGCTGCCCCCCACTACGGTCTACTGGCGAGACCAAACCTCCGGACAGTTTATCGGCCCCCATGTGTATCCCGCCACCCAGGGGCCGGTGGATATTGAAACCGGTGAGCGGGAGATGATGACAGATTTTTCCGCCCCATCACCGATTCGTCTGTGGGTAAAGGGCTCAGAGTACAACCTGTTTCAGCTCAAGCTGCCCTTTGTGCAAAGCATTTCCTTTGAAGATTCCATGCAGCTCGAAGAAGTGGAGCTGTTTCCGGGGATTACCTACGATCGGCATCTGTTTGGCACCGTCGGCGAGGGCCGGTGGAATATTTTTGGCACCGACGAATCGGCCCGTGACCAGCTCAGCCGTCTGATCCACGGGGGGCGCATTAGCCTCAGCATTGGCCTTGTCGGCATCATTATCACCTTCCCACTGGGGTTACTCATTGGTGGCATTTCCGGCTACTTTGGCGGCACCATCGACACGGTAATCATGCGATTTGTCGAGGTGATTATGACCATTCCAGGGTTTTTCCTCTTGGTTACCCTGGCGGCGGTGCTACCCGCAGGTCTCAGCAGTTCCCAGCGGTTTTTGTTAATTGTCCTTATTTTGTCGTTTATCGGCTGGACCGGTCTAGCCCGGATTATTCGCGGCGAGGTACTATCCCTCAAGGAGCGCACCTTTGTCCAGGCCAGCCAGGCCATGGGCGGGCGATCGCTACACATTATTTTGCGTCACATTTTGCCCCAGACCGCCACCTATGTGATTATCTCAGCCACCCTAGCCATTCCCGGCTACATTCTCTCCGAGTCCGCCCTCAGCTTTATCGGTCTCGGCATTCAGCAGCCCGATGCCTCCTGGGGCAACATGCTGTCTTCAGCCACCAATGCCTCGATTTTGGTACTACACCCCTGGTTGATCTGGCCACCGGCAGCGCTGATTGTAATTACAGTGCTGTGTTTTAACCTGCTCGGCGACGGTCTGCGGGATGCCCTGGACCCCCGCAGTTTGGAAGAATAGTTTAGGTAAATAGTGGGCACGTTATCCTAGAGTCAATCGCAACCGGTAAACCCC